>CAZIWX010000001.1:0-58265 GCA_964543125.1 uncultured Lentisphaeria bacterium
TTCATAACACCCCCGGCCTTCGAGCCGTCTTAAGCCTTGAGAATATATATTTTAAGGAACACATTATGTTCAAATCGGGGTGATATATGATTTTTAGATAAAACACCGGCTATTCTCCTTTATTACATAACTACCGGTAAGGTCGTTCCGTTCCACGGCGGTACTGCCATGCGGGCCGGCCTGCGCCCTGTTCCGGCAAGCTAAAGCATATTTTCATCCTTTTGCCCACGTCGGCGCTTACCGCCGGTTCACCCGTATATTTAAATACTTTATCCATCTGTTCCGCTTATCCGTAGCGGCGTAAGTTTACCCGCACTACTTCAGATTGTCAATTCAAAAACCTCTGGAAGGCGCCTGGCAGGCGGCAATCACCAACGCCATTAAAATCAGAAGTGGTAGACATAATCTTTGCACGAAATATTTTCGAAAATTGAGAATGAACATGGGCATCTTTTCCATCTAACCCCTGTTTTTTCCGGATTATGACCGGCAGAAGTTTAAAATGGCATCAGGTAAACGGCAATAATGATTACTGAATATTTTCGTGTGTACTTAATACGGTGGGGGCTAATAAATAGGGTCTGAACGAAAATGTGACATAAGCCGCCGGCTTGTGAAATTTAACGGTCTCGTAAAAAGACTCTCTCGCAGAGCACGCCCCAGTACACTCCTTCGTCGTTACGGGGCAGGCAGAGTCCGCCCCAAGGTCCTTCGGACGGGGCAGGCAAAATGTTGATTATAAACAAAATAGCACACAAATCAATAAGTGCCTATATTTAATGTGTTTAGGTTGCTTTTTACCCCTATTAACACACTTTTTACAGGTTCGACAAATTTGATTTAGCTAATCCTTTGTTTCCGCTATCAAACGCAGTCAGATGCTTACGTTACATTTGGCTGTGTTTTCGTTCAGACATTAAATAATATTTCGCTCCGGCCTGACTTTTTCCCGGCTAAGGCCGGTGGACAAATAACCACCTTAAGACTATAACGGCTGCAATGGCAGGTATGGGCGTTCTCAACTGAACAAACGCGCCCCGGATCACCGAGGCGCTGGTAGTGGGTGGGTTTATACGCCTTTTTACGGGCTAGTGAACTTCTTCTGTAAAATCATCCAGTACCATGAGTACATCCGGTAAAATCCGCAAGACCGTGGAGATGCCTACCGAAGGTACGCTGAGAATCATGGCATCCAGAATTTCGTCCCGGGTGGCGCCCGCCCGCAGGGCTTTGGGCACAATGACCTTGATGGTCTGAGGTGAAGGACTCGTCATTTGCAGCGCTAACATGATCAATTGTTTGGTTTTTTCATCCAGGTGCTCCCCCAGACTGCCCACCATTTTCATGTAGGACACCATTACTTCCTTGCGATGGGTTAACATGAAGGTCAGGCCATCCGGTTCCAGGTTTTTAAAATCATAATTTTCGCTCATGCCGGAACTCCCTCATTCACCGGACAATTACTTCTTCGCGTCTACTTCCTGGGCATCGATAACCGCCAAAGCCGTCATATTGGCCACATCGACCACCTCACTGGAACCGATCTGTAAGAGGTGTACCGGTTTTTTCATGCCCACGAGAATCGGTCCGATCGCTTCAGCGCCACTTAGCCGGTGCACCAGCTTGTAAGCAATATTACCCGATTGCAGATCCGGAAATATCAATACATTGGCGCTTTCCTGCAGCTGGCTGAAAGGATAATGCTCTTTGAGTATTTCCGGGACAACCGCGAGGTCGGCATTCATTTCGCCATCCACCATTCTATCCGGCGCTTTTTCGTGCAGAATTTCCACGGCGCGGCGCACTTTCTCCGTCTCCGGGTTGGAGACGCTGCCGAAGTTGGAATAACTCAGCATAGCCACCCTGGGATTCATGTGGAAGCGCTTGGCGGTTGCGGCCGCCATCATGGCAATTTCAGCCAGAATTTCCGGTGTGGTTTCGATATTCACCGTCACATCGGCAAAAATCTTCATCGAGTTTTTAAAAATAAGCAGAAACAGACCGGCCACATGTTTCACACCGGGGGCTGTCTTGATAATTTGCAGCGCCGGTCGAATCGTTTCCGGGTACTGTTGTGAAATTCCCGAGACCAGCCCGTCCGCGTCTCCGGTCTCCACCATAATCGAACCGAAGTAGCTTCCCCGCTGGGCCAGCCGGTTGGCTTGGGCCAGGGTTACACCCTTGCGTTTGCGCAGATCATACAAACGGGTGGCATACGCTTCCAGCTTCCCGCAGGTCAGGGGGTTTAATATCTCCACCCCCGCCAGATCAACGCCCAGGGTAGCGGCTTTTTCCCGAATAATCTCCTCCCGTCCCAGTAGGATCGGTGTGGCAATTCCTTCCTGAACCACAAGGTGGCTGGCGCGGATGATCCGGTCGTTTTCGCCTTCCGGATAGACAATACGTTTGGGATTTTTCTTGGCCCGGTTGTAGATCAGGCGCATGAATTCGCGGCTTTTCCCCAGACGGCCTTCCAGCTCCTCACGGTACTTGTTCAGATCAATCGTTTTCTGAGCAACACCGGTTTCCATGGCCGCTCGGGCTACCGCGGAGGCTTCCCAGATCAACACGCGCGGATCAAACGGCTTGGGGATCAAATAATCCCGGCCGAATTCCAACCGCTCAACACCATAGGCCCGGGCGACTTCATCGGGAACATCCTCTTTGGCCAGATCGGCCAGCGCCAGGGTGGCGGCGACCTTCATCTCTTCATTAATAGCGGTTGCCTGAACATCCAGGGCGCCCCGGAAAATGAACGGAAAACCCAGAACATTGTTGATTTGATTGGGAAAATCCGAGCGCCCGGTACCCATCAGGATATCCGGACGGGCGGCTTTGGCTTCCGTATAGGTTATTTCCGGGTCCGGATTCGCCAAAGCGAATACAATCGGGTCGGTAGCCATGGCAATAATATCGGTATGATCAATAATATTGGGGCCGGAAAGGCCAATAAAGACATCGGCGCCGTGCATAGCCTCATGGATGTTCCGCAAGCTGGTTTCGGCAGCGAACCGTTCCTTGAATTCATTCATGCCTTCCTTCCGGCCTTTGTAGATCACGCCCTTGGAATCACACATGATGATGTTATCCCGCTTTGCACCGAGATTAATATAGTGTTCGCAACACGAAATTGCCGCGGCGCCCGCGCCGGAGACCACAAATTTCATCTCAGACAGTTTTTTACCAACCAACTGGATGGCATTGATCAACGCGGCGCCCGATATAATGGCGGTACCATGCTGATCGTCATGAAACACGGGGATGTTCATCTCGGCCCGAAGCCGTTTCTCGATGTAAAAGCATTCCGGTGCTTTGATGTCTTCCAGGTTGATCCCCCCGAAGGTCGGTTCCAGGAGTTTCACCGCCGCGATAAATTTTTCCGCGTCCTGGGTATCCATTTCGATATCAAACACATCAATATCGGCAAACCGCTTGAAAAGCACCCCCTTGCCTTCCATGACCGGTTTACCGGCCAGCGCACCAATATTGCCCAGTCCCAGCACGGCGGTTCCATTTGAGATAACCGCCACCAGATTCCCTTTGGCGGTATATTCATTTACGAGAGCCGGATTTTTCTTGATCTCCAGGCATGGAATCGCCACGCCGGGAGTATAAGCCAGACCGAGGTCTCTTTGGGTGGAACAGGGTTTGGTCGCCGTAACCTCAATTTTTCCTTTGCGCCCCCGGCTATGATACTCCAGTGCATCTTTCTTACTGATCATTTTACCAATCTCCTTAGTCAGAGCCGATCGCGGATCTGGCGCTATGGTTAAGCTTTCAAATTTTATGATTCCCAGAAGGCTTTGAGCTTACTTAAGCCGGCTTCGATTTGTTCAACATTGATTCCGGAATAGGCAAAGCGTACAAAGACTTTATCCTCGCCTAACAACGGTCGTCCAAAATGCTCCCGGGAACAGAATGAGACCCCTGTTTTTTCCAGGGCCTCCTTTCGGAAAGTGGCCGAATCGGTGTAGCTTTTCCGCTTAAAAATTTCCGTAATATCCGGGAACAGGTAAAAGGTGGTATTGGGTTTGGAGACCTTGACACCCTCGATCGCCTGTAACGCACGCACCAGTGCATCACGGCGGCGTTGTAGTTCAGCCAGAATCGCCTGCTGGGGCTCTTCCGGCCCGGAAAGTGCTGCAATACCGGCATATTGGACAAAATGGTTGGAGCAGGATTCGTAGTTCGTGTTGAATTTCGAAATAGCGCCAACCAATTCCGCCGGACCGACGGCAGCACCGAGACGCCAGCCGGTCATGGCGAATTTTTTAGAAAACGTGTAGAGAATGACCGTGCGTTCCCGCATTCCGGGTAGCGAGACGATACTTTTACCTTGTCCGCCATAACGAATTTCAAAATAGGCTTCATCGGACAGAACCCAGAGATCGTATTTCAAAGCCAGGTCAGCGATGTACTGCATTTCTTCAGCAGTAGATTCGGCGCCGATGGGATTCTGATAGTTATTGTAAATAATTGCGACCGTTTTATTGGAAATCCGGCGTTCAATGTCGCCCCGCTTGATGGCAAACCCGCCGGCGGTGGGTTTAAAGCCATAGGGCAGGGCCGCACCACCCAGAAATTCAATCTGGGATTCATAAATGGGATAGCCCGGGTTGGGATACAGTACCTGATCGCCCTCCGAGAGGATGACGCCTAAAAACTTACTGATGACCGGTTTACCGCCGGGCTGGACCGATACATTGTCCGCGCTGAAATTGACACCCCGGGCCCGGCCCACATCGTCCGCCAGCAATTCACGCAGCGGCATGATGCCCGGCCCCGGCGCGTATCCGGTTTTCCCATTTTTAATAGCGGCCATGGCTCCGTCCACGATGTACCGGGGAGTTGGGATATTCATGTCGCCGAGATGAAACGGGTAAACCGTGTGGCCTTTCGCGGCCCAGGCCGCTGCGTCGGCGCCCACCGCAAATGCCGTTTCCGTTCCCAGTCGGCCAAACCGTTTTGAAAAATTTCGCATGCTACACCTCCGTTTTTGCGGCGCCAATCGATACTCTTCCATTTATCACGCTAATCTCCTGCGGTACCGGTCCAAATGCGCCTAAAAAAAGTAGTGCTTCTATTAATTTAGTCATGATTTTTACAAGCTTACAGCCCGGCAAACTCTGGTTGTTGATTTGTCTCCCCCTCGGGTGGTTAAAACACAAATAATATGCCAAGGGTTATTCCACGCGTCAGGCCGGTGTAGGTTGATGTTTGTTTTAAGCCATTCATATCGGGTCGTCAATATTAAAATTTTAACTGGTGAAAACATTTACATTTTCAAACAATCTTCCAAGCCAAACCAAACGGGGTGGCTACCCACCCCGTTATGATTAACCCGTTATTCCCGGATCAGCTCAAAGCATCATCCAGTGAAGCCCGCAATCGATTCAGGCGTTGATCCCGCTCCGCCGCAAAGCGCTGGATGCCCTTGAAAATCCAACCCGGGGAGATATGAGCTTCTTCGCAGACTTCATCCAGCGAACCACCCGTCCGCCAACGATTATCCCAATCGGATGAAATCGCATATTCCTCCGCAATTTTGTGTGCCAGCCAATCATGCATGGTGCGCCGGGCGCCGTTGGTGATCACCGTGGAATCGGCCCAGTCACTTTCCGCCGCGATACGCCGCCGGTAAACTTCCGGCTGCCGTGCGAAAAGCTCCGGACTGACGGCGGCTACCAACTTTACATTCAAACCGGATTCATTCAGCCGGGGTAAGAGCTTGATGACATTAGCCGTGGTGCTGGTACCTTGAACAAACAGGCAACCCATTTTGGGCTGGCCCGGTTTGTAATCCCGGATCAGATAAGCACCCTTGGCGGCTTCCAGGTAGGAATCGATTCCCAGGGCTTCGCGGTTTGGTATTTCTACCGGTGGCCGGGTAAGATGCAGGGCAATGATGGGAACCTCCGTAGCCATGGCAGCCCCCAACAGGGGCGCAACTTCATTGTGCTCCCAGGGATAAAGGTTAATTATCCGTCCTTCCGGGAACAGTTGTGTAACAGCGGGAGCAAAGATACCAAAATGGGTCCGCGAATCTTCAGCGGTTTCGGGGCCGGAATGGCCGGCTACCCAAATCACCTTCCCCACTTTGATTTCAGAATCCTGGGCGACCTGGCTGAACAGGCGCAGCAGACCGTACTTCAAATATGAAAATGAGCCGTAGGTTGACGCGGCGGCGTAATACCCGTTGAATTCTTCAAACGGTTTAGCGCTCAGATTGACCGCGGCAATACCGGCGCAAATCCCGGCATTGGCAAATTCGGTGATTCCCTGGGGCAAAAGGCAACCTTTCCGATTGTGAACCCGGTCGTAGAATCCCAATCCGGGAAAATCGCCGGATGCCTTTGCGAAACCCGAAATATTGGTGGAATCAGCCAGATCGGCCGACATGGCGATCACCAACGGGCGGCCGTATTTTTGGTAAGTGTAAGCATTCAACCAGGCGCCAAACTTAGCGAGACCCGCCCGATTCGGCGCTTTGTCCCCCGGCTTCGCAAATATTTCAACCGGATAATTTTTATAATCCGTGACGACCGGATCTTTGAAGGGATTGTCCTTGAAATTGAAGTAGGTGCTGGTCTTTTCCCGGGGCACCGATTCGCCAATTTCAACCAGGGTATCGGCTACATAATCCAGTAGCTTGGAATCCTCGAAAAGCGAAAATACTTTTCGATAATGATCAGCGGTTTGCTCTCGGCGAGCCTCGGCTTGCGCCGGACCAGCTTCACCGAAACCATCAAAAGTGATACCGTATTTATCCATGAATGGCTGTTTGGTTTTCCAAAACAATTCACTGTTGAACTTATGCGGCGTTCCATGCGATTTGTTATCGTAAACCTCATATCCGCGGCCTTTGCGGGTTTTGAACCAGGCAACATTAGGCCGTTGCTCCGGATTTTGGGTGGTCATCATCTCCACCAGCGCCCCGGTCACATCCGGCCAGTCCATGCCGTTTTCCGCTCCGAATACACGAAATCCATGAGAACCGAACCAATCCCGGGGCGTGCCGTAAACCACGGAGCTGAACGGGCGATTGTCGATTCCAAAGTCATTCCAGTCCAGCAGGTAATACAAATTATTCAGGCCCAGGCCCCAGGCCGAATTCATGGTCTCATGAATAGCGCCGGCCGTTGCACCGCCTTCACCTTCGACCGCGAAAACTTTGACATCATCCAGACCAGCCAACTTGAGGGCGGTTGCCTCGCCGGCCGCCGCCGGAGAACCATGGCCGGACGGCCCGGTATTAAACTTTATGAACAGGGTTTTGCCGGACATCTCGGCATGGCCCGGCAAACCACCATTATGACGCAGCGTGAGCAGGTCTTCCCAAAAAACCGCTTCACCCGGGATTTGGTAATCGGTATCGCCGGTAGCTTCAAATTTCCGCCGCAACGCTTCGTTAAATACCGCCAATGTAGCATAGACCAGCGGAATGGTGTGTCCGGCTACCAGCACAAACCGATCAGCAAAACGCTTCTCCGGATGCCGGATATCCCAGCGCATAGCGCCCGAAAGCATCGTTGCCACGAGCATGTGAACCTTGGAGCGAGATCCGCCGGGATGACCACTCTGCCTTAAATTCAACATGAGATCAATGGATTGATCAACCATATCCTTGATTTTTTCCCAGTGGTGAAAATTTTTCTCCAACCGGGTGATATTCAGCTCGGTCATCCTAAGTCCTAACTCTCGTTCTATTTAAATTTTGGTTGAGTAAATCAATAATTATAGCGGCTGAGATCGAATCATTTTTTTTCAATGCGTCCTGACTCCAATGTGGTTCATTATCATGCATCCGGCTAAGCTAATCATTTTTTTATTCAGCGTCCACCCCCGGTAACCTCTCGTCCCACTCGTTCATTCAGCCTGGCCCTATCAGGTCACTCAAGTCTATCGATAATCAATCAGGGATGCCAGCGTCTTTCGACTCAAGACGGCGAACATGGCATTCTGAGCTTCCGACCAGACCGAATGCATACCACAGGTTTCGATATATTCGCAAGAAGTATCACGACCGAGGCAGCTATTCAAGGCAATCGGCCCTTCCAATGCTTCCACGACTTCTAAAAGCGAAATCTCATTCGGATTCCGGCCCAATTTTACACCCCCGGCCACCCCCCGAATTGAAACCACGATTTGTTTCTGGATCAGCGGTTTGAGTAATTTACGCAGATATGGCTCGGGAATATGACGTGCTTGAGAAATGTCGGCGATGCTGATCTTTGAGTCACGTCCGTGGTTAACGAGATATCCCATTGCACGAATTCCATATTCGCCTGCTTTGGTTACTTGGATCATCATTTACCTCTTTTTAAGATGGCATTTTCGGCGATTTGGCAGGCCTCCGGATTGATTCCCCCCATATCCCGGCACTGCTTTTAGAGTGTTTGACGCGCAACCCTGACACTTATTATTCATGAGAAGTTTCGTCTTATTATGGAGAAATTCAGATTTCCCCAATTATGTGTTCGGTTTATTCGTTTTACTCGTTTGCAGAGGATGCTCACCGGGGGCCGCGTTTCGAACAACCAGGTTAATACCGCCCAACGTGGCCACCAACCCGATAAATAAAAACAATAACTCCCACAGGGAAGTCGAGTACTGAAAGATGCTCAGCCAGGCGTGTGTCAAGGCAATAATACCGATAACGATCAAACCGTAACCAATTTTTCGAAATTCAGATTTGGGGGCGGTTGGAAGGGTTTTGTTCATATCGTTCAGTATTATTTCCAGGCTTCAGATATTGCTTCGAATATTTATGTCAGGTGGTAAACGGCAAATAATCTGCCAATTCTTTAACCGGCAAATTTATTAAGCCGCATTTTCCTGAATTACAGGCAAAAAAAGCCCCCGCCTCATTGTGCGGCTTTAAAACCAGCTGTCTATAATTCCGTTTACTTAATGTAACTGATTTTCAGGTGTTCCGTCTGGTTGGCACTGGAAACACTGACCAGGTAAACACCACTTTCCACTGCCTGTCCTGAATCATCGCGGCCATTCCAGCGATAACGCCCGAACCCATCCAGTATGACCTCATCGGAATATACCTGCTGTCCCAGGCTGTTAAAAATTCGGATAGCGATTACCTGACGGCGGGTTACCGTAATGGGGAAAGTTACCTGCCCGTTAAAAGGATTAGGGAAAGCCGGGTACAACAGAAAATCCTGTGGCAGGCCGCCGATTTCCGGCCCAATAGAAACTACCTGCTGAACTCTGCGGTACACCCATTTGTCCGGGTCGAATTGGATCGTGGTGGGAATAAACGGTAAATCCACATCAGTCTGCATGGAACGCGAGTCATTCCAAACCCGAACCACTGTATCCCGGGTAGACGTGGCAAAGTGAAAATCAATGGGCATGGCGTAGGTTGGATAGGACGTAGCCTGAACCTGCTCAACATGCAGCGTTGTTTGCGAAGTAACACCATCCGTACTGCGGGTCTCGTACCACCATTGATACGATGGGCGGCCGCTCCCATAAATCCATTCATCAAAAAACCACTCCAGGCTGCTACCATAAACCGTTTCACAGACCCCCTGGAAATCGCTGGTTTTGACAGTGGCGTATTGAAATTCCTCCCGATATTGATGGAGAATATCGAAAAAATTCGAATCACCCACCACATGGCGCAACATGTGGAGTACCCAGGCGGCTTTGTCATAAACGATCCGGTAAAAAATGGAACCGACGCTTGAAGTATCAACCCGGAAAATCGATCCGCCAAAATCATTGTCTTTTGAAGCCATTTTGGAAAAATAGGCGGCTGTTCCATAATGTTGTTCCGCATAGAGCGCTTCCGAATAGGCCGCAAAGCCCTCATTCAACCAGATATGGTGAAAATCAGCGCAAGTGATCATGTCGCCCCACCACTGATGCGCCATTTCATGGGCATTTAGATATTCGCCATTGCCGCCCATACTGGAGCCGGTTTGATGTTCCATGCCACCACCCCAGTTGAACTGGACCATCCCATATTTTTCGTTGGCAAAAGGATATTTACCAAACAGGGTGTTGTAAGCATCCAGCATATAAGCGGTTTGCGAGTGCCAATAAGTGTAGTACGCCGAATAGGTTTCCGGGTAAACCCAATATTGAAGTTTCATGGAATCACCATCGGCAAAATAATACATATCCTGCCAAAAGCTGTAATTAGTGATCGCCAGGTGCACCAGGTAAGTGGCAATCGGGTAATGATGCTCCCAAAACCAGGTTGTGGTGCCGTCGTGATTATTCAGCGTATCCACCAGCAAACCATTGGAAACGACGACCAATCCGTCGGGAACGCGTACCGTGACAGTCAGAGAGTCGGCTTTATCCCGGGGCGAATCTTTACAGGGCCACCAGGTGTGGGCGCCATAGGGTTCGCTTAAGGTGGAAATAATGCGTTGGCCGTTATGATAATCAAAAGCAAAGCCCTGAAACCCCACATCTTCCTGGGGGCGCCCGTGGTAGGCAATACCTATAGTGGCCGATTCACCGGCGTTGATGGAATCAGTTAGCATCACAGTCAACAGCGAGCCGGTTTGGCTGAAACTCGCGGCATCGAGATAAACTGAATCCACGCTGAGCACAGCGGACAAATCCAGCATGATCGTGTTCAAGCCGGCAACCTGAGCGGTGAGGTTTATTCGGGTCTGACCCCGGAGATCCTCATTTTCCGGATCAATATCAAAATAAAGATTATAACTGGAGACATCATAATCGAACATGGCATCATTGGTCACCGGCCGGGCCAAGGCACGCATTTCCAGCCGGTAATCGTCCACCGCTTTACAAATTATTTCGTCGTTCGGGGGTGCCAATGGCTGAGCCAGGATAATGGCAAACGGTAAAAAAAACAGGGCTACTCTGGAGTGAAAATGCATGTGCCGCCTCACTAGTGTCCGGTAAACGGTCTGAGACTCCTTTGAGTGGGGATAAATTATCCCGGCTCAAAGCAAATAAAACCAAAAGAGAATCAGACCATGGTGCAAGTTAACACAATTCTACTAAAATTCCTCAGATTATTTCCGCGCTACGAATTTGAGAAACCGGGAAACCGTTACAATGCGAATCACCAGACCAAATATTTCAATGGCTGGCAACAGCTCATTGTATTGTTGTTTACCCAAGGAGGCAGGCAGGCCAGTTTAAGAGACATAGAGACATCCCTGTCAGTCAATTATTTCAAGCGAGGCCCAATAAGCTAATGTTGTGAGTTTTACCGTTAACTTTTTTATGTTAACCTCCTATTTGGAATTCATTGAAATAAATATCGATATTCCCATGTATTGAATTATCTAATAGTTCTTGCCAAATCAGAAATAATTTGTTGTGTGTTAATACTCTATAAAATTCAGAGAAGGAAATGGACTATTTGAAACATCTGTGGATGAGCCCCATGCTCCTCCAAATCGAAATGCTCGTCTCCGCGTGTATATATATTAAGATAAATCTCGTTTCATTTGTTCATATTGCTCCCGGTTAATTTCACCACGGGCATAGCGTTTTTTTAAAACACCCAGTGCATTTTCCGTGGGTGGTAAATTATTTTGCTCGTCATGCCGCCGGCTGTTATTTACAATGGTCACAACTCCCCAGATGATCAATCCGAGAATCACTAGCCAGAAAATCCAGCCAAACCACATACCGCACCAGTCCATTCCATTCATCATTATATTTCTTTCCTCCCTTCAAAATATGGGTCATGCTTTTCTTTAATGATGTCTTTAAGAGATATCCAGATGGGCAGTCAATTTCACCGGATTTCGCAGGGTAAACACCACCGGACAGCGTGCCAGAGCCAGTTTTTCGGCTTCCTTGATTTTCTCTTCCGGTGCATCGCTTTCCACTTGGAGAATCACCCGAACCTCTTCCATGGTTGGCGCACTACCCACACCAAACACCCGCGAGAAATTCACATCGGCTTCCACCCGAGTGGTGAGTTTTTTTAATTTAATACCCAGCATGGCAGCCATGGTAGCAAATGTCCCGGTATAGCAGGAAGCCAGTCCGTAAAAGCAGTAATGCATGGGCCCCGGTTGTTTACCGCCACCGCCCATAAAGGTGGGATTATCCACTTTAAAGATTGTCTCACCGCCTTCGTAAGTGATTTTAGACTGGAATTGCATATCGCCTTCTTCCAAAACCCACTCTCCCTGGATGACCTGCGTCTTACGGGCCGCCGATGGATCGGCTTTAATTTTTCCCTCAAACTCCTGAACCTTTTGTGTGTCAACATTGTTGAATCGTGCCATGATATTTTTCCCTTTTTTTAATTATTTTGAACTAATTAGACATCATATAATTATTAGATTCTTAACAATTAAAACTTACCGGCCCATCATGTTCCCCATCATCAAGGCCCGAGCAGCAGCCATATCGATTTGCATTCCTTTAAATTCTTCTCCGACAAACATTTTCCTCATTCCCATCATACCACCCATCATTCTTCCCATCATGCCCATCCCATCTTTGTTAGATGATGTTAGCTGTTTGATTTTAAATGTTTCCAGATAGTAACTAGTTGCCCAGATATCGTCCGGTTTTAACGCTTGTTGGAAGGGCGGCATGGGAGTTCCCTCTACTCCGATGGAAATTATTCGATACATTCCCTCCGGCGTGTTAGCGCGTTTCAACGGTCTTTCCGTGAGATTTGCAGGACGTATTGGATTTTGTTTGTAATCAACTAACATTTTTGCTAATGGACCATCGCCTTTGCCTTCTTCACCATGGCAGCGGGCACAATTTGTTTTAAATATTCTTTCCCCGTTATTAATCAAAAGTGGGGCCTTATCAGGAGCTGGAGGTATTGGAATACTTTCACCCATTTTCATATTTGGGGGGGATAGCGATAAAATATATTTTGCTACAGCATACATTTGTTGTTCATCTAATTGCAATTGGGGAAGCATTGCGGTGGTGCGCACGCCTAATTTTAGTGTTGTTATCAAATCGTTTTCCGTGGGGCGGGTTCCATACGGAGTTGATTTAAATTTAAACGGATCGGTCGTAAAATCGGTAGGCTTGGTATCTAATCTATATGCCGCCGGACCATTGCCTTTTCCGTCCGCTCCGTGACAGGCAATACAATACTGATCAAATATCTTTTTTCCCGCATTTAAAATTGCAGTTTGGTTGGCATCACTTTTTATATACCTGGTAGTTCGTTCGTCTGGTTTTTGAGATTCTTCCGGATAGTTTCCATGTTCTATCATAAAAAGTGCAAATATGGGGATTGCTCCGAGTAATATTATGCCTGAAAGTATCATTTTTTTCATTCTGAATTCTCCTTCTCTCCTCTAACAAGATATTGAATCTTGTTCTCTTACACCCATCCGAACCGCATCAGCGTTTTATTGGCCCGCCAGGCGAATAGCGCCGCTAAAACAATCAAGCCAATGGTCAACAATGGGGAAAATGTCCCGTAAACTTGCACACCTAAAATGATGGTGGTAATGACGATGAATAAACAGAAGGTAGCTAACCGCTTGCGCAGAACCCGGAACGGTTTTAACCGGACCGCGAAACTTTCCGGAACAGGTCCATCCGGTGTTACCTCCGCCATCCGCTTCTCAATGGCCGGCTGCAGGCTGAGATGAACATAAGAAAGCAGTCCCATCAAAACAAACAGCAAGATGGTCTTCAACAAAATCACCCAGTTTTCCCACAGCGCCTGAATACCCAGCGGACCAAAAACTAACAGCAGAAGGCCGGTAGCCAGCACGCTGGTCTGGAACACGTAGCAGCGCGCAGCGCCGCGGCGGATGATGTTCTCCATGTAACGGTCCGTTGCATAAACGAAACCGCCGCCCATCATCGTCCGCTCGTTTACCACAATTAAATTGAAAAGTGGAATGGACATGAACACAAAACTTATAATATGGAGAAACTTTAAAACATCATAAAAATTGTCCATTGTAACTCTCCTTTAAAAGACTAAGGATTTTTCACTATCCTTTACCCAATTGGATAATGTATCCATACTACTTTTAACCACACCCTCTACCATAAGCGCCTGTGATACCCCACGGGCATCGCTGCAGGAGCCTCATGCGTGGACATTCGCTCCCCTTCTCAAAAGGCTTTTGATCATGCGGGCAATGTTATAATAGCCACTGGGTGTTTTTTGATTTTCCTGGACGCAGGCCACGGCGTCGCCCAATAAAAAAACCTGCACTTTTTCCTCCGTTTTAGACAGCGCAAGTGCCAGTCGCAGGCCGTTGTAGGATCGTTCGGTTCCATAAGGGCCATCGTTTAATATGATCGTGATTATCATTTACTATCCTTGTTTTACGATGAATTCTAAACTGAATCAAAATCAGGCTCAATCGTTTATCCTTCAACCGGCAAGCCGGCCTCTTTCCATTCCAGAACACCGTCTGCAAATCGAACCACTTTATAACCAGAATTCCTTAACATTTTTGCCGCTTCTACCGACAACACGCAATAGGGACCGCGGCAATAGGCCACAATTTCCCGGTCTCGCGGAATTTCCTCCATTCGATCTTTTAGCTCCTCTAAAGGGAGGGACAACGATCCCCGAATATGCCCTTGCTGATATTCCACTCGCGGCCTTACATCAATTACCGTTATCTCGTGATTTCGGAGGCGGTTCCACAACTCTTCGCGGGTAATCGGTTCCATTTCATCGCGCTCATGGAAAAACAACTTTGTAACCTCCCGGATTTCTGCATTCCGGTTTTCCGCCAGGGATTGAAGATTCTTCCAGCAATGAAACACATCACCATCTGCCAGACGATAAAAGATACGCACCCCTTCTCGACGATTTTGGATTAGCCGGGCATTCTTCAAAATTTGCAGATGGCGGGAAGTATTTGCGATAGCCATGCCGACTTGCCCGGCCAGGGAATCCACATCCCGCTCTCCTTGCGCCAACACATCAATCATTTCCAAGCGCCTGGGGCTGGCGAAAGCGTAGGCCATTTTAGCAAATTCCTGAAAAACCGCATCTTTGAATTCTCTGCCTGTCATATTCTCGAACTCATATTCAATTCATTGATTGAATAGTATAATAATTTAAAAAACGAATTCAATAAAAACTTTTGGTAAGGATGCTTTTGAAGCCGGAGACCCTGGAAAATTCAATAATATTTTACTTTGAGGGAACTCTATAACCTGCTACAAATTGTAAACTCAAAAAAGGAGGCCTAAAAAAAATTGCCTTCTACTGTCCCGCAGCCCTTTCAAATCTTTCTTCCAAAAAACTTAATATCCAAGTAATCTTAAACAAATGACATAAAAAATAATTGGTATTTAATACGGACTATGAAGGGTTAGCAAGGTCACCACCGTGGAAATACCCTGCTCCACCTGACAATTGATCACCGTTTGAAAAAATCTCTTGTAATTGGGGGGGTATCTTACATTGATTTTGTAAAACCAAACTTTTGCGGATGAGGATATCACCAAGTGTGGTTTTCAGTCTTATGCACAAATTTTAATCCTGTTAAGGAAGGAGTTCGTTATGAAGACCTATTACCGGTATTTACTCGTTAGTCTGATCCCACTGATACCGGTGTCGTTTGGCCGGGCGTAGGTTATGCCCAATGCTCATCTCTTGAACCTTGTCGATTCCGGATATCACCAATCTCCGGTACAGGCTTTCGAGCCGGCTCCATTTACCAGTGATCAATATATCGATTTATTCTGCGTGCTAAGCAGCAACTCCTGGCCGTCTAGTCCAGAGGCGGTGGGACAAATTGTTAATCAGTCCAATAGCATATTCAACCTGTCTCTGTTTGGAAACAGTGCGGCACGAGATATTGCTTTCGGAGATATCAATCACGATGGACTGATTGACCTGGCAACCGACAAATATACCTACCTGAACCAGGGTAACGGGTATGATCCTAACCAAGTTCACTCCCTTGTAAATGGTGGTTCTTATGTAAAAACCGTTAAATTCGGTGATTATAATGGAGATGGTTATTCAGATTTACTGGTGCTTGAATCAATGAATCACGTAAAACTGTGGAGAAGTGATCACGGCGTTTATCATACCGCTCCGGATTATTTTTCCCAAGAAGGGCTTGTCTTCTTCGATGTTTCCCGGGATCTGGAGGTAGCCGATCTACACGGATTGGGCGGAAAAAGCGTCCTTATTTCGATTGACGGCGGTTACTACCAGTCTGGAGAAGGCCTCTACCAATTCGATCCCGTAACGGTAGATGCAGTGCCCGAGCCTCCCAAATACCTGGTAATCAATGGCGCTGTAGGTAGGCATCCCCGGGTCCGGCAACGTCCGCTTCGAGATTTACGATGTCCGGGGGCGGTTGGTTTATTCCACAATGAAAACCTACGAAGCCGGAATGCATGAATTCCGCTGGAACGGAACGAACAATGCCGGGAACTTACTGCCCTCCGGGATATATATCTGTAGAGTTATTAGCGGTGATCAAATGCAACTTGCCCGGCTGCTGTACACTAAATGAGAAACAGTGTAATTTCCATCATTGTCCTAATCCCCCTATTCCTCCGCGGTATGGGGGGCTTGGGCCAAATCGAAGTTGACTGGAACGGTGACCGCTATCCGGATGTGATCACCTGGCGTCAGCATACCGTTGAAGTCAGCCTCAATCAAATGGGGGTGCTGCAGCCGGCCGGCGTGCTCCGGGATTATCCGGACCAAACGATCAACACGGTGGAAACGACCCTGGACGGACAATCAATATCGGTCGGGTTTACAGATGGAGGGCACGCTACGATACTCCTTGGTAATCCCATTTCCCGGTACATTTCCCCGCCTCGAATCCCAAGATACGATCCACCGCCCAATACGGTCGATTTCGATCTCATCTTCTCCAGCCCCCGGGAGCACTATTCTTTTCGCAGTTTCGGCATGGCCGACCTGGATGGTGACGGCGCGGACGAAGTCCTGACGACCAGATACACACCCGCTCTTGGTGTTAATGCGGTTACGCTGGATGTCTGGAAATCAACCGGGGATAACCAACTGGCAGTCTTCGATACCCTGCCGGGAGCGGTGAGTTATTCCACGGAATCGGTGTTAAAGGCGGATGTTGTTAATGATGGTGAAATTTGGACCCTGTTCACACTTCGCATTTCCTCTGAATTTACCATGTTGAAAATCGTAAATGACCACTTGCTTTATTACTCACTTATGACAGCGGGATGGTTACCCTATTCTGTTGATGTAGCGGATATCGATCAGGATGGTATAACCGATCTGGTCACTAATCAGATTTGGGATGGTGACCATCCGCCGACATGGATTTATTTCAATGAGTATGCTTACCAAACACCAAACCATCAAAACTTTTATTACGACGATTATTTCAGAATTGAAGGCGTCAACTACGGCGTCAGCTATATCCGGGCCGGGGATATCGATGGGGATGGAATGGAGGAGGTGGTGCTGGGTTCAAGGGGTGCGCTGTACTATGCCGACACCACCTACATCTATTACTTCGACAAAGCACCGGATTCTTTACAATTCACCTTGAAACGCATTCCCATTCCCTATGCCTTCAATCCGGCTTATATCGGGCTCTGCGACAGCGACCACGATGGCGTAGACGAAATTCTGGCAATGGGACCCCTGGTTTTATCGCTTAATCCCTGGCGGACGGCTGAATCCATCATCCTGGTAAAGCAGGAGGACGGGCATTTCCAAATTACCGATATGGATACCACCACTTTGCCTCAAGGTGGATCACATCAGAACATCTTAAAGGAATATGAGGGAATTTATTATTTTCTAGCTCCTTTTAGCTGGCTTGTTGAAACCGCTCACGGTGTCTCATCATTGTTCCTGTTTAAAATCGAGAGTGGGCAAATCCAGCATCTGTGGCACAGCCCGTTGATCGACCCCAGTGAAACCTGGTCCGGTGCGATAGGCGACACGGACGGAGATGGCTTGTTGGAAGTGGCCGGGGTTTTCAATACCTGGAGCTGGCTTTTGTATGAAACCCCTGATATTCATACGGGAATCGCCGCCGAACCTGATCATGGGCTACCGGAGTCATTCACGCTTGGACAGCCCTATCCCAATCCGTTCAATGCGGCAGTTCATATTCCCTTCCGGCTGCCGGTTGAGACACACATAAGACTCACCATATACGACGTCACCGGCCGGCAGGTATGGCAGCCGGCACCGGCTAATTATCAAGCCGGAAACTATAATTTTAGCTGGTTGGGAGAGGATCAGAACGGACGGACGGTGGCAAGTGGGGTTTATTTTTTACGAATTCAGGCGGGAGACCTGAACCAAACCAGGAAGATTGTATTACTCCGGTAATTGATTCCTTTTACATGGGCCAGAAATTGGAATTATTCCAATATTCTTCCCTCAGGTCATCATCCAATCTACGCAGACGCTCCTGATGCTCCAACTCCCAATCGGTTAACCAATGAAACAATTTTTTCCCTTCCGGGTCTTCAGTGTTTTTTTCCGCCTGCTGATAAAACTTGAAGGCTTTTTCCTCCAGTGTGAGAGCGATATTTATCGCGGAGGAGTCGAAATAACTTTCCTTGAGTTTGTCCAGGAATTCATGATTCAGAATAGGATCGTCAAAGGCAAACTTTAATTCATCTTCCGTGGGCAGTTCCCATTTTCCCGTATTCATCAAATTTTGGAAGGTAATTTTCAGGATTTTCAGGTGATGTTCCTCCTCCCGCGCCATGAATTGAAACAATTCCCGGGCCACGTCGGATCGGGCGGTCCTGGCGGCCATCAGGAAATATTCATGCCCGTTCATTTCCAATATAATGGCCTGCTTCAGGGCATCTTCCGCAGTCACCAGCCTGGGCTCGGTCCGGGGTGCTGTATTCATGAATTCCCTCCTGGTTCAAAACTTTGATTAATATTCCGACCGGCATCTTCCACAACCGGGTTCCGTGTTTGCACACCAAAACCCTCCGCCGTGCGCTGAATCGCACAAAAAGTTAGGGCCGCGTCCCGCAGGTTGGTCATGGGATCATAGGTCTCATCAAACCGCGCGGTGCATTGGGCGGCGGCCTCGGCACCTTTAGGACACGGTGTATCGTAGATGGGACACCAGCCTGAGCGAGAATCTTCCGGGGATTGAAGGTTGTGACTCTTCATCATTAATTTCCTTAGGTTAGTTTAGCCGCTACAAAGGTCGTTCCAAGTGTAAATGGCCGTGGTTGACAGACATTTAGGTTCATCAGCGGCGACGAATGACTAGGGGACCGCGATGCGGGCCAGGCCGGTGCGGGAGAAGGAGCCAAAAACACCCAAACCACCGGTTACACCATACTGAATGGCGGTTCCTCCCGCTCCAATCAGAAATGAGTAAAAGTCATTGGCCTGATTTTCGTAAAAATAGCCGTAATAATTGGGGTCCAGATTTTTCAGGATAATATGAAGCTGACTGGTGGACGGGCCCCCCTCATTCCGGTAACAATCAAAGGGGTACGCGGTCGTCCAGGTGGAATCGCCCGACCGCACAAGTTCATTGTAATCCGATCCACAAAAGTAATCATCGGAATAGGTGGCGATTTGGTTGATGGCATCCGCTTGAAATTGCCAGGAAATAGTGAAATTGGAATGCAAGACCAATGTATCCGGTAGAATATCGGAATATAATACCGGTTTGGGTGGCGTATGGGTCTGGCCGGTGAGATGCAGACTATCCGGCGTCGTAATCTCCAATTCATAATCCGTATCCGGTACACCGGTGAAAGTGCCGGCCGGATCCACATAGATTGATTGATCCGAGCTAAACCGGTTCATGAAACCGTAAGTAGTATCAGCCTGAAGTATAAAATTCCAGGATTGGGTCCCATCCGAGATGGTGACAGCGGCATCATCAACCAAATAACTGGAAGCAATGTGCGGCCAGACGTAATAACCATTGTGCTGATGATCGTAGGAATACCAGAGCGTGTCATAAGTGATTGTCTGATCCGGACTGCTTAAGCCCAATGTTTTATGGACCACCACAAAGCTTTGCAGCGTGGAATCCGTGGAAATCAAGCCGAATACATTCAATTGGGGCGTGGTATCACCCGTTACCGGTTCCCAACCCCACTTTCCGCAGCTCCAGAATAATCCCAACCAGAGGGTCGGCACGAGAACAAACAACCGGCGCCGGAAGCGCGAATTCTTAAAATTCATACTTCACCCCCACCGTGGGCAGCAACGGAAACATGGGTACACCGAGGCGGCGCACACCAATATACGTACCGGTTTGCCAGTCATAGTTTTGATTATAGATGTAGGTCAGGGTATTTAAATGATTCGTCAGGTTGATGATCTGGATAAACCACTCTTTTGAACCGTACCTGGTTGGAGTGCGTTTGGAAAAACTCATATCCCAGCGAAAATAGCCCGGATAGCGTTCACTGTTCCGGGGTCCATATAAATACCCGGTACTGGTATACCAGGTTGACTGGTCATTCCGGTCACCGTAATAATAGGTCTCGGAGCGTCCCCGGATTGGCGTGTAGGGTCCGCCGGTGGAATAGGTGATGGCCGTGCTCATGTGCCAGGCTTTGTTCCATTGCCAATCTCCCACAATATTGAGCGTGTGGGTGCGGTCATAATTGGGATAAAACCAGTCATTGACCTTATTCCGGCGCTGGGTTAACGACCAGGTATAACCGATCCAGCCGCGTAAATTGCCGGTGGTCTTTTTAACAAGCCATTCGATGCCGTAGGCGCCTCCGTCCGTATCGTAAAAATCATTAAATGGATTGGACCGGGAAGCATCCGAACCTATTAAAAATGAAGTGGGCGGTTTCAGGGTGAGGAGATGTTCGAATGATTTGTAATAAGCCTCCATGCGGATCAGAATGTCCCGCTTGGTGAGATATTCACCGCCCAGGATGTAGTGCATGGATTGACTTGCGGGGTATTTTTTCGGAATTGCCAACCAGATATCGATGAAATGAAACGTGGCATCCTGGGGATTTGCCACGCCCAGAAATTGATTGTACACGCCCCAGGCGGCTTTAAGCGAAAAATTGTCTGATAAGAAATATTTAAGTCCCAGGCGCGGCTCCAGGTACACCTGGTTGGGTTGTAGGGAGTAATGGCCAAGCCGCAACCCCAGTTGCGCCGAAACCAGCGGCGATATTTCCCATTTGTCCTGAATATAAACCGCCTGTTCAACCGGTTTGGTCAGCATCCACAACAGGGTATCCCGCCGCGTTCTAAAAGTATCGGTCTGCATGTTGCCGTTGAGAAACGTCATTCCGAGATTGAACCGCATGGACTTGATTTGCCAGCCACCGTTGAAGGTGTGGCGCGAATTGGCAAACCAGGTCAGCTCCGTTTCCACGGTCCGGTCCTGCACCCAATCGAAAATATTCATTTTAAACAAATCACGGTAATAACTGGTGTCGCCGGTAGTGTACTCCCAGCGTTCAGAGTGGTCATCCAGTGCGATCTGAAATCGATACCGGCTGGATGCCACAAAGGTTTTGGCAATCAGTTTGGGTGAAATAATCCAGCGCCAGGTCAGACTGTTGGTGAAATTACCCCAGCGCCAATCGAAGACGTACCCGCTCTGATATTTAGTGCGATAATCGGTACCTGCATCGAGGGAGCTGAGGGAACCGGCATATTCTTCCGTGGAATGATCTTTTAGATAAAAAACATCATCTCCGTAAAACGAACTCCAGGTCAGACGGTGTTTGGATCCAAGATCCAGATTCAGTTTGCCTTGAAAGTCGTAAAAATAATAGGGGAAAATTTGGGTGGGCAGCTGCGTCCGGCTGCCATCCGGGTTCAGCTTCTTATTATTCCGCAGCCGGTACAGTTGCCAGATGCCATTTGCGATGGCATCAATATAGGTTCGCCGGCCAGCCAACATCCAGGAGCCCTTGATCCCCATTTTGGGGGTGGTCCTGGGGGTGGGTCCTTCCAGCAGTAATTTACTGGATAGCATTGAAATATTGGCTTTACCGGCAAATTTTTCCGTGTTGCCCTCCCGGTTTATAATGTTGAGAATGGAACCCATACGGCCGCCATAGCGCGCTTCAAATCCACCGGCCCGAAAATCGGCTTCCTTGATTGCATCCGTATTAAAGGTGGAAAAGATGCCCCCCAAATGGGTCGGATTGTAAACCGTGATGCCGTCCAGCATGATGAGATTCTGGTCCGGCGTGCTGCCTCGGACATACAGGGCACTGGAAAAATCATTGATGGATTGCACTCCCGGCAGCAGTTGGATCGCCCGGAAAACATCCGCCTCCACGAAAGCCGGCGCGACTTCAATATCACGTTGATCCAGAGTGACCGTGCTGGTGGTGACCAGTTCCTTGAATTTCTGGCGTTCCGCCGTCACGGTGATGGCTTGCCCCTCCACGGCTTGTTCGGTGAGGCGTATATCCAGCCGTACATTTTCATCCCGGGCAACGGCTACGGGTAATTCCCGCGGTGCATAACCGATGAGGGAAACCACCAGCGTATCGGTACCAACCGGTGCGCCGGTGATAACGTAATACCCGTCCACCGTGGAGACGGCGCCCAGAATGGTGCCTTTCAGCATCACATTGGCGTAGGGCACCGGTTCGCCGGAAGCTTTATCCCGGATAAAGCCGTGAATGGATTGGGCCAATGAAGTCCGGGGTTGTCCCACCAGACTCAAAACGGCGATTATCCAACCTAATTGTATTTTTTTAACCAGTAATGGATCCTTTCAGGAATGATGCTCAAATTTAAAAGCGGTTAAATCATGAACCCGGTTTTTGCTTCCGGTAATATAAATGTAATCAAACAAGAACCGCTTGCCGTTAAAAAAAATCCCCGGCGGGTGCCGGGGATTTAGCTAGACCATCAAGGAGGAAGTCTATTAACCAAATATCCTTAAAAGGGGCTGTCTAGCGATAAGCGTTCAATACTTTCATATAATTCGCCCGCATCAACGCCTCCGGGTCGGCAACGTTGCGGTAATTCATGCTGCCTTTGAGCTGCTCAACACTTTCATACTCATTTTCATCCAACCAGATAATGATATCGTTCAGGATGGATGCGATGTGCCGGGGCCCATGCTCCAACAGGGCCGAACACAGCATGGCCGTGTCAGCGCCAACCAGCAGCATTTTGATGACGTCTTCGGCGGCATGAATACCGGTGGTAGCACCGAGGCTCACATCCAAAGCTGCCGAGAGGACCGAAATCCAACGCAAGGGCAATCGGAGCTCAGCGGAGGAACTCAGGTTGATGCTGGACTCAATTTCCAATGCTTCGAGATTGATATCCGGTTGATAAAACCGGTTGAACAATGCCAGTCCATCCACACCATTTTCCACCAAGCGCCGGGCAAACGCCGGTAAGGCGCTGAAGTAAGGCGAAAGTTTCATGGCTACCGGAATCTCGACCTGGCTTTTTACAGCCTTCAGAATCTCCACATATAAGTCTTCCACTGTGTTGGCCGTGCGGCTGAAATCCGATGGGAGATAGTAGACATTCAACTCCAGGCCGTTTGCACCGGCTGATTCCATCTTTTTAGCGTAATCAATCCAACCGCCAATCGAAATTCCATTCAGGCTGGCAATAACCGGGATATCCACCGCCTCTTTCAGCTTACGAATATGCTCCAAATATTCATGGGGTCCCCGAGTGAAATCAGCGGGTTCCGGAAAGTAGGAGAGCGCTTCCGAAAAACTATCCGTGCCGTAACTCAGAAAATGGTCCAGTTCGTTCGTTTCATGATGAATCTGCTCTTCGAATAGCGAGTACATGATAATAGCTGATGCACCAGCATCTTCCAGCTTTTTCACGGTGTCAACTTCCCGTGACATTGGTGAGGCGGAAGGAACCAGCGGATTCTTCAGCTCAAAACCCATGTAATTTGTCTTCAGGCGCATGCCAGCACCTCCTTACGCTTCCGGTTCCGGTGATAAATTTGCGAGTTTGCGGTAGTAATCGTACCGGTGCTTGGCAGCTTTTTCAGCTTCGACCAGCAGTCTTTGCGCCCGCTCCGGCATACTTTTGGTGAGCATCTTATACCGGGTTTCATTATAGGCATACTCTCTGAAATGGCGCGTGGGTGGTTTGGAATCCAACTTCAGAGGATTATGACCTTCCGCTGCCATTTGGGGGTTATAGCGGTACAACGGCCAATGGCCGGTTTCCACCGCCAACTTCTGCTGTTGCATACCCTTGGACATGTTAATGCCGTGAGCAATACAGTGACTGTAGGCGATGATGAGGGACGGACCCGGATAAGCTTCTGCTTCCATAAAGGCACGGACTGTCTGAGCATCATTGGAACCCATGGCGACCTGGGCTACATAGACATAACCATAATTCATGGCCATCATACCCAGGTCTTTTTTATTGTTTGGTTTTCCAGCCGCGGCAAACTTGGCTACCGCACCGAGCGGTGTTGCTTTGGATGCCTGACCGCCGGTATTGGAGTAAACCTCCGTGTCCAGCACCAGGACATTCACATCACGGCCGGAGGCCAGGACATGGTCCAGACCACCGTAGCCAATATCATAGGCCCAACCGTCACCGCCCATGATCCAGACACTCTTCTTCACCAGATTTTCAGAAACACTTAAAAGCCGTTTTGCCCGGCTATCTGTCAGCCCGGTCAAGATTTTATTCAACTGAGCGACTCGATTTCGCTGATCGTAAATTCCGGGTTCGTCGGATTGAGCGGCTTTTAAAATGGCATCAGCCAGATCAGATTTTATCAAACCGGCGGCTTTTAATCCGGTGAGTAATTCATGCGCGTATTGTTGATGTTTATCGATAGTGAGCCGAAAGCCAAGTCCAAACTCAGCATTGTCTTCAAACAGGGAATTAGACCAGGACGGCCCGCGTCCCTCGCGGTTCTTGGTCCAGGGTGTCGTTGGCAGGTTACCGCCGTAAATCGAGGAGCAGCCGGTTGCATTCGCAATGACCATCCGGTCGCCAAATAACTGGGAAGCCAGCTTTACATAGGGCGTCTCACCGCAACCGGCACAGGCGCCCGAAAATTCGAATAAGGGCTGCAAAAGCTGTGAGCCTTTGACGGTATGGTGTTTCAGGCGCGACCGGTCAACTTCCGGCAGCTTCAGGAAAAAATCCCAGTTTTCGCGCTCGGTTTCCCGCAACGGAAGCTGTGGTTCCATATTTATCGCTTTGCGGCTTACATTGCTTTTATCCTTAACCGGACAGACATCCACGCAGATTTCGCAGCCCGTACAGTCTTCCACGGCCACTTGCAGTGTGTAAACCTCGCCGGCTTCCCATTCACGGCCGCGCACCTTGGTCCACTGAAATGTTG
This sequence comes from uncultured Lentisphaeria bacterium, assembly GCA_964543125.1. Lineage (GTDB taxonomy): Bacteria > Fidelibacterota > UBA8477 > UBA8477 > UBA8477 > CAZIWX01. Next base: position 25,218 of record CAZIWX010000001.1, read on the forward strand.
CGGGCGCTTCTTTGACTAATTTATCAGCATAGACCTTGGCGCGAATAACGCCGTGGGGGCAAGCCAGAATACATTTGTTACATTGAATACAGATGTCTTTATCCCAAACCGGGATTTCCGCGGCAATATTGCGTTTTTCCCATTGGGCGGTAGCGGTGGGCCAGGTACCATCATCCGGGAAAGCGCTAACCGGCAGATCATCACCTTTACCGGCGATCATCATGGCGGTTACATCCTTCACAAATTGCGGCGCTGTATCGGAAACGACCGAGGATTCGCGTGGTTTGCCACTGACACTGCGCACTTCGACTCGGTAAAGATTTGCCAGGGTTTGATCCACGGCCTTGAAATTCATACGGACAATTTCATCACCCTTAGTGCCGTAAGTCTTTTTGATAGCATTCTTGATCTTGGCAATCGCTTCATCCCGTTCGAGTACGCCGGACAAGGCAAAGAAACACGTCTGCATAATGGTATTGATGCGGACGCCCATACCGGTTTCCCGAGCGACTTTTAGCGCATCAATCGTGTAGAGCTTGAGATTTTTATCAATAATGCCCTGCTGAATATCCCGGGGAATTTTATCCCAAACTTCATCAGCGGTATAAGGGGCGTTCAGTAAAAAAGTAGCCCCTCGTTCTGCGTGTTTCAGAATATCCTGCGTCTCCAGAAAAACAAACCGATGGCAGGCCAGGAAATTAGCTTTATTTACAAGGTAGGTGGAGTGGATCGGGTTTTTCCCGAAACGAAGATGGGAAACCGTCATGCTACCCGATTTCTTAGAATCATAAACGAAATATCCCTGGGCGTTATAATCGGTTTCCTCGCCAATAATTTTGATCGAGTTTTTATTTGCACCCACGGTTCCATCGCTGCCCAAACCGTAAAACATACTGCGGAAGACAGTATCTTCATTGATCGAGAAATCCGGATCGTAGGTCAAACTGGTGTGACCAATATCGTCGTTGATGCCGATGGTGAAATGATTTTTGGGCATCTCATTCAATAATTCATCAAAAACACCTTTCACCATCCCCGGCGTAAATTCCTTGGATGACAAGCCATAACGGCCACCGCTGACTTTGGGCATACTATTGAAGGGCAAGGCCCCCTTACTAGCCGTTTCCATCAGTGCGGTCACCACATCGAGATACAGTGGTTCACCCGGGCCGCCGGCTTCTTTGGTCCGATCCAGCACGGCAATCGACTTTGCCGACTTTGGAATGGCATCAATGAACGCTTTCACTGAAAAGGGCCGATACAACCGAACCTTGAGTACACCGACTTTTTCACCGGACGCAGCGAGAAATTCGGCGGTTTCCTGGGCTGCTTCAGCGCCGGACCCCATGAGAATGATAATGCGTTCGGCAGCGGGGGCGCCCACATAGTCGAATAGATGGTATTGCCGGCCGGTAAGCTTACCAAACTGATCCATGGCAGCCTGTACGATTGCCGGGGCTTGGTCATAATACGGATTAACCGTTTCACGAACCTGAAAGAACACATCAGGATTTTGTGCCGTGCCGCGTAAAACCGGCTTATTGGGGTTCAAAGCCCGTTGACGATGGGCAATGACCAGATCGTCATTGATCATGGCTTTAATGATTTCATCATCGAGCGCTTCAATTTTCATGACTTCGTGGGAGGTTCGGAATCCATCAAAAAAATGAACGAAAGGCACTCGGGCCGCCAAGGTTGCTGCCTGGGAAATAAGCGCATTGTCCATGACTTCCTGCACCGATCCCGAAGCCAGTTGGGCAAATCCGGTCATGCGCGTGGCCATCACATCACTGTGGTCACCGAAAATGGACAAAGCATGGGCGGCAACTGACCGGGCCGCTACATGAAAAACAGTAGGCGTCAACTCTCCGGCGATTTTAAACATGTTAGGGATCATGAGCAGCAATCCCTGGGATGCGGTAAAGGTTGTTGTGAGTGCACCCGTTTGCAGGGCTCCGTGAACGGCGCCCGAAGCACCACCCTCACTCTGCATTTCTATCACATCGGGGACTGTGCCCCAGATATTGGTTTTGCCCGCGGCGGACCAGAGGTCGGCCCACTCACCCATATTTGATGATGGTGTAATGGGATAAATTGCACACACCTCGTTTGTTTTGTGGGCCACAAACGCGGCTGCTTCGTTACCATCGATCATAACCATGTTTTTAGCCATATTTGAACTTACCTCCTCTTGAGTCCGTTTTTAGCGCAAATGCCTATTTCCATATCAATTTCATTTTTCCGACTCAACCATTGCAGGCTCCGACTTTAATAGGTGATAATATTCACTATTTCAAGCATGATTCCGTAAATCTGTAAGTAACTTAAAGTGCGCATACCAAGGACTTTAGCACAATATCCGTGCCAGAATGGAATGTAAAATATTACAAACAAACTAGGCTCGCGAAGGTGGCGATTTAAGCTCTTGAAATATATGACCTTGGTTGTCACAATAGCGTAACTCTGAATTGAACTACGAGTTCCAGCATCCCCTTCCGTAATATGACTCACCCGGCGGAATGGCATACATTCTCAGAATAGAGAAATCCTATCGTGGAATGGCAATTCACGGTTGACCGGAAGGGGATTTCAACGAACTTTACTCCCCATGCCGGACACTCATTCGAAACTTAATGAATTCTTAGCCGAAGTGCGGGCGTGTCGGGTTTGTGCCGGCATCATTCCTGAACCACACCCTGTTTTTCAATTCCAGCCAACCGCTAAAATATTGATTGTGGGGCAGGCGCCCGGACGCAGGGTGCATGAAACGGGGACTCCCTGGAATGATCCCAGCGGCGATTTTTTACGCAACTGGATGGGGATGAGCCGCGAAAAGTTTTACGATGATATGCTGATCGCGATTATTCCTTCGGGCTTATGTTTTCCGGGTACCGAAAGCGGGCAAGGCGATCTACCGCCACCCGGGATTTGCTATAAGACCTGGCATCATCGTTTCCTGACCTGGCTTGACCCGCAGATAATTTTGGCGATAGGGAAATATGCTATCCAAAATTATCTAAAAACCACTGATCCGGTGGGAACCGTCGTGGCCAATTGGCGCTATTATCTCCATGAGGAAAAAATATTTCCTTTACCGCATCCCAGTCCCCGGAATCGAAAATGGCTGTCAGACCGTCCCTGGTTCGCGGAGGAAGTAATCCCGGGACTACGGACCGCCTTAACCCGAATATTTCACGAATCGTCTCAGCCTGACCGGCTATCTTAATCCCCAAGGCGTTGATCAGTATAAACTCATCCTCACCGGTCAGGCCGGCGGTTTCCGGGTGGTTTGCCCGCCCGCATTGTCAGAAATCAAAATTCCTCAGTCAGTTTTAGCCAAAGAACCAATTACATTTTTGCACGATTTCCGTAACAGACGGATTCACGATGCATTACTTTCGTCTCTGTGCCCGCTCGTGAAATATTCGAGCTAACGACGCGGCTGCTATAAAAAAAGAACGGCACGCAGATGCCGTTCTTGGGGTAAACATTTTTTATGCAATACTACTTGAGATATAAAACCTTCTGTGTGACCAGCCGGTTGCCATTGGAAAGTCGAACGAAGTATAATCCTGAAGATTGTCTGGTTGGAGACCACGGACGGGAATACAATCCGGCCGGTAAGGTCTCATTAAGCAGGGTCGTAACCAGGTGGCCGTTCAGATCATAAATCGATAAGGTGATTTTACCGGGTGAATCCAAGGTGAACGAAATAGTCGTCGTGGGATTGAACGGGTTGGGGTAACAGGCATTCAGCGTAAACTGACTCGGTTCAACAATTGGTTCGGTTGTGACTCCGACAAATGGTTCGGAGGATAAATGGAAACTTCCATTTTCCAGTGGCAGCACGGCCTGTGGGGATCCTAACGGAATCATTTGTGCACTAAAGGTGCCGTCCCAAGCCGCGCTGGTGCGGGTAAAATCAACCGTTCCGGATAGACCCACATAGAGATTCTCTGAAATCAGACTGTCAAGAGTCCCAAAATCCGGATTTGTTATGATCAATAGCAAATCCGTAAGGGTTGCTTGAGGCAGGTAAAAACACTGGGATTCAGGAAACGTCGTTCCGGGCGGGGCAATGGAGACGGTCCCGGACTCCAGGGGCTCGATCGTTCTTACCCTGAGACCAAAAATATTATACTCACCGGTAGTGACTTGCCGATACGCAACGAGGGAGTAATTGCTGGTATCACCGGACATCGTGGTAATTCCCGTAGCGCCCGCTGATGAATTCACCGGATCAAAGTTACCCGTTGCATCCAAATGAGTGCCGTCAAAATCAAAGCTCACACTCCCGGCAACATAATCGGGCACCGGCATTGTATTTTGAAAGGTTCCGGACCCGTTGCCAATTAAGTAAGCCTGAAGTGATCCCGTATCGAAAACAGCGCCGGTGAATCCGATACTGATTTCACCATCCGAAATTGAACTGACGGTGATATTTCCCATGGTTGAAAGGCGAACACTCATGGTCAGGAGACTGTCCAAATCACCGCCGCCATTGATAATCGCATCAACGAAACCGGCATCCACCTGAGGTATCCAGCCGTACAACACGGGTAATCCCGCAAAAGGATTTATCAGATAAGTGCGGTCGTTGATGGTTCCCGTATCGCTGATGGACAGGACAAACACATCGGCCATAACCGTGCTCGAATCAGAAGGGCTCAGTTGATAAGCCAGCGCTATAAAAAGCGATGTATCCCCGTTCGTCGAAATAAAAGCGCCACTCCCTGCGGCTGTATCGGACGTCGGGAGAATCGACCCGGATACCGCCCAGCTCTGATTGGGAATAACGGTTCCGTACGAAAAACTAAGGGAACCCTGATTGTACAAATTTTGACCGATCACCGAGTTGATAACAACTATAAATAACATGATTTTAATGAATTTGGCCATGATATTTGTTTCCTCCCTATTATATCACTGCCTGGTGAGTCGTTTTAGGTGTCAAGGGGAAATGTAACTGAAATAACTTTTCAGAGATAGTATTTAAATCCGAACATGAACCGCGTCACACTATGGTCCGTCAGGGCCGGGATTGCCACTCCATGAGCTGAATCATAGACCAGTAATGATGTTGACTGGAACGTCGAATACTGAAGCCCCAGAATAATTTCATATTCGGTACCGGGATTGAATCCCAGATTAAAATCAAACCGCAAGATGTCGCTGGTGGCATTTCGCTGGGGCTGATTCATTTTAGAAAACCCGATCTGCAGGGAACCATCCCGTGCGAAAAAGCGCATACTGGCAAAGTATTCATTGGAAGGCTGAAGCAAGGCGGAAATGTCAGCATTAATTACAGGATCTTTGCTGGTCGAGTCAGGCAGGATGATCAGGTTTGAGGAAAAGTTGATTTTATTGTAGGTGTGGTAGCGGTACCCCACTGAAAAATAAACCGGGGTGTACCTGAAGGATAGTCCGGCTCCAAAACGCCAGGGACCGGTCAATTTGTAGGTCAGGTGATCCTTGGCAAAACCGTGATAATCATCTATTGGAAAGTCGCCAATCTGAATGGTGTCCTTAAGACTGGATTCATCCACGGAGATGAAAGCGGGTGTTTCAATCGTACCGCCCAGGAGGAGTTCATGAGGAAATTGGATCACAATTCCGGTCTTAAGATTCCATCCCTTGTAATCGGAAGTATAGGCCAGGGAATCAACATAGCGTTGAAAGAAATTCCAGATCTGATTCGGATCCTCTTCCACATAGGATTGAGAATAAATATTGGTGCCGTACAAATATGTAAAAGTTGTGCCCAGGCTAACATTTTTCTTGAACAGTACCCCCGTTCCCAACGACACGCCATACAAACTACCCGTTTCGAACAGGTGATAGTCTTTATTCCGAAGTTGATCTTCGGTCTGATCATAAAAACCCAGGTGGGCTTCCCGGTCGAACTGGTAAACCGGCTGAACACCCGCGGCCCAAACCCAGCTCCCACGATACACCGGTACCGGATAAACGCCAGCCAATTCATTAAACCGAAAGCTGTTGCGGATGGATGAATCAGAAAAGGTATTCAGGAACAACGTTGATCCCCTCACATGATCCACGCTCAAGTCTGTATAAATAGCCGGGCGAGTGATAAAAGTCAGGGCAGCCGGATTGACCAACAAAGCTTCCTGATCAAAAACGCCCACATTGTCACCCACCACGCGGGAGGCGCCACGGCCTTGCATACCCCAGAAAGGACGCAGCGCGTCCAAGTAATTTTGGCCGAAACCACTGCTCTTGAATAGAAGAAGGAAAAATAGTAAGGCTGACGCCTTGGAGGGATTCATGCCGGATTAGCGGCGTTCGCCACTGCCACCCGCAGCGTGTTGTTTCCGGTTTTGATTGGCGGGTTGTTCAGTCTTGCCACTGTCATTCGGGGCATCGGCGGCCGCGGGCTTGACCACGGATGGAGACGGTGTGGTGCTCGACCGGGCTGGCGTGGAAACATCCGGCGCGGCTACCGGAACCGCGTTGGGTGGAGGTGTTTGCGTCGAAAAATCGATCTTGTTTTTATGTGGCGCCGCCAATGGAAGAACGGGATTCGGCTCCTCGTTGGATTTTTCCGGATTGTCACCGGATTCGCCGGGTACGGGTGCCGTATTCAACTGTTGCTGAAGTAATACGGTCAAGGGAGACACCGGAACCGGACGGGCTCCGGTCTCACCCAGGGCTGATCCCCGGCCAACTTCACGTGCCTCGTGGAGTTGAGCCGCCGGACTGAGTTTACCAAACCCATAGCTGGGATAGTAAACATAGCCATCATAATACGGATTATACTGAATTCCAGGTGAATATCCTCCGTAAGGATTCCCATAATAACCGAAGCCATAATCAAAACTCGAAAACGGATCATTGGCGCCGTAGCCATAGCCGGGATAGGAAGGTTCCCACCAGGGATCCCAGGCTGAACCACTACCTAAAAATGGTTGTGACTGATACAAAAGATCAGCCCCCACAATACCCCGAATAATATTATCGTGTGCTTCGGGCGGTGTCATTACGATGGTGTAGCACCCCTGCAGAAGCAGAAAAGCGGAGATGATCATTATATGGATTGTACGGCGCACAGTGGTGGAAATTACCAATCCTTCAGCAGTTTGTCAAGCATTGCCGGATTAACCAATCGGGGAATCTCCCCTATCACTATTCAACCCTTTAGACGCCAAAATGTTTTATACTTGCGACGCTTGAGAGCCAGATAGAGACCTGACAGAATTACACTCCCACCAACCCAGGTCGCCGGAGCAACGCCCTCACTTAAAAACAAAAAGGCCAGGAACGCCGATTCTGGCGGTTCCAGGAGCATTAATAATGAGACCCGGGTCGGTCCCAATTGCTTCACGCCCCAGTTAAAAATGGTATGTCCACCCACCGTGGGAAACAGGATCAGCAGTGCTAAAAATATGGCTTCAGCGGGTGTGTTAGGTAAAAAGTTATATCCCTGTGAAACAGCCCAGATAAATAATATTAGAGCCGCTGAAAAATAGGTTACCACTACATGATCAACGGTATTGAGAATATTTCGCGACCGATGGCTGAACAAGAAATAGAGCGCTTCAAACAGCCCCCCACCCAGTGCCAGCAAATTACCCCAAAATCCGGTTTGAGCCTGTAAAGCCTGCCATTGAATTACAGTTGTACCCATTAGTGCCAGGGCAATACCCCAAATTTCCGGCCGCGAAAGCGGCAGGCGAAAGACAAAGCGAGCTAAAATGGCTACAAAAATAGGGTGAGTCGCTACCAGCAGGACCGAATTGGATACGCTGGTGTAATACAGTGAAGATATCCATAAGCCAAAGTGAAAGGCTAAAGCCACTCCGGAAATAGCGGAATTCTTAAATGCACGCCACTCGGGACGTTTTCCGGTCCTCCGGAATAAGAAAAACGGCAGAAAAAACAGTCCTGCGCCAAACACCCGGTACCACCCAACCACGATGGGTGACATATCCGGGACCAGACGTATCCACAGGGCTCCCGTGGAAGCCAGGAGTGTTCCGAATAAGACAATAAATCCCGCCTGCGTCTTGGTGGGTTGCATGGTAAATCCGATCAGGGAGCGAAGGTAATGGCCGCGAGGAAGGAAATCAGGAACAGGCCAAACACACCGAGTAGATTTGCCAAGATGAATACACCGATAAATCGACCGGTTGTGAGTCCGTAAATGGTTCGAAAACCGTTTACCAGTAAATACACACCAAAAGCCATATAGATCAAGCCACCAATGCCCGGCAAAAGCATCCACACCGATGCCGTTCCGTTGGCGTAGGCAATAATCCTGAATACGGTGCTGTAAGGATATATACCGTGTCCTAACATTCCTAAAGCGAGATGCATGAAAAAAGCACTGGCGAATTGTTGGATAATGACAGCGAGAGGCATGGAAATAAGAATGATTTGGTTCCAGTCATATCCCCCGCCCAGCATTTCCAGCATTTCGGGTGGAAGCACCAGAATCCGGCCACTGAAAAGGCCGGTGATCAGAAGCGATAAGACGAAGCAGATTATTTGCATAAAAACTGAATATTGCAGCGGACCGGCGATTTGCCCCCGGCGCCGCATCAGCGCAAAAACTTCCGCGGGCCGCTGAATAAACATTCGAATTGTTAGCACCAGCGTTAGAAAAAACCCTGCTGTTTCGCGCTTCTCCCACGGTGGGCCATCTATGATCAGGGATTCATGGAAATTCGGTTGGTCGGTGTTCAAATCTCATCCTATCCTGCTAATCGATTGGTTCAAATCCGGATGAACCCCCAAATTTAGTCCGTGGAGTGGCTGAAGCTATCGGATTCCCGAGGTTCGAGGATACTAAAAAGCCACCCGGATATTGGTGGCATTCTAAAGATCAGTATTTATACGCCGGTGCTAATAAGTCAGGATCAAATTTACCAGTTGGACTGCATCGAGAACATTGACAAGGCCATCCAGATTAATATCGGCCCGTTCAATTTGGGAGGGCAGCAGATTCATTCCACTAAGAATCCAGTTCACCATGAGTACAACATCCCCAATATTGATTTGCCCATCCTGGGTTAGATCGCCGGTATCGATGTCAAAATTATAATTGATGGCCGCCATAACATCAATCAAGCCGAACCCATAGTTATTGTCGGGCGATTCGGCGTTATCAGCCATAGCCATGAGAGCTTCCCGCACCATCATGGGGGTCCAGGTTGGATGAGCCTGTAAGACTAAGGCAGAAGCTCCGGCAACCAACGGTGTAGATAAACTGGTTCCGCTGGCATGAATAAATGCCGAAGTAGTACTCGAACCAGCCGCGTAAGTATAGACACCCCGCGCCACTACTTCAGGTTTAAGCCGGCCATCAGCCGTGGGGCCGGGTGAACTGAAACCGGCAATGATATCTTCACTGTTTACAGCGCCCACACTGATCACGCTATCCGCATCAGCGGGTGCAATAATATGACCCCAATCGGTGCCCCCTTCATTCCCGGCAGCGGTGACACAAACCATCCCCAGGCTGGCCGCAATATCCATCGCTTGCGTCGTCAAGGCCGTATGACCATCCATCTGCTCAAAGGTGTACCAATCAATATAGCCTAACGATGATGAAACAACATCAGCCCCCAGGGCTTCGCCCCATTCCAAACCGGCGACATAATAGTCTTCCTCAATCTGGATTTCCTGATCGACGATTTCCGTTTTAGCCATGAGAAAAGAACAGTCGAAAGCAACACCCATGAAAATGCCCGGATCGTTACCACCCACAATGGACGCAGTAGCAGTGCCATGTTCCTCTTGATTGGCAGTATCGCCTTCCTGGTTATTCGTAATGCTATCATCCTGGATAAAATCGTATTGCCCAACAATCCGGTTTGCCTGGAAAACCAGATGATCCGTGAGATAGCCGGTGTCCAGCATTAAAACCCAAATACCGCTCCCGGTATATCCGTCCGCATGTGCCGCAATCGCGTTAATCTGGTCCAACTGACCGTAACTGGCGCCGTAATTCTCAAAAGCCACATTAACGTCGTTGGGATTGATATCCCCCCGCTCAACATTCTTTAAGAATCGCCTGGAAACCCGAATGACCCGTTTTGTCTTTTTCACCATGGGAAGTGCTCCGATAACGGATTCTTCATCATCGGTAGCCATCACTGAAATCGCATTGAACCAACGACTCACCGTCCGTACCGGTACTCCCAACGCCTGGATTTGGCTAATATACTCCGGGGGTACATCAAGATCGATGTAGTCAATGATGCCGCGCGTGCCACGCCAAAGTCGGCGGTTGCGGGCGCGTTCCGTCAATTGTACCGGATTAAAAACGCCCCGATAATATTCTGCTTCAGCGGGTCCCTTATCATTAAAAAGAACCCAGATGGGATGCCGGCTAGGCACGGGTGTGGTCCCCGCCTTAAGGGTCGAATTCGCCCAAACTACACCACCCAGGGTTGCAAAAAGCACCACAATCAGATCGCGCCAAATTTGATCTTTTTTGAACATTCTGGTCCCGCTGTGAGAGGCAAATGTATACCTGCACTCATTAAATACAAGTAAATAACTCACGATTTGGTCACCCGTGTGATTTTTCCCAGCGCAGTATTTCCGAACCGATTTGAATGGTCTCGGGGGTACAATCGATAACGACCTCAAAACCATCACGAAGATCCGACAAATTCAGTACTTCCCGGTGTTCCGGGTGGGACTGCAACTCAAACGGTGTAACAGGGGTCAGGGAAATCCTCGGGATTTTTCATCATTTGCAATACGGATGTGCAATTCCCGCAACTGTTTTTCGTCCACGCTCGAAGGAGCACCATCCATGAGGGAGGTGGCCGAAGTGGTTTTGGGAAAGGCGATGACGTCCCGAATATTATCGGTACCGCTGAGTAGCATGATCAGCCGGTCAAATCCAAAGGCAATACCGCCGTGGGGTGGTGCGCCATATTGAAAAGCTCTCATTAAAAAACCGAAGCGCCGTTCTGCTTCTTCCGGGTCCATACCAATCAGCTTAAACATTTTTTGCTGTAGCGCTGGCTGATGAATACGAATCGAACCACCCGCACATTCATACCCATTGATAACCAAGTCATACGCCCGCGCCCGCACCGCTGCCGGATCTCTGTCCATTAGTGGAATATCTTCCGGTTGAGGCGAAGTAAAAGGATGATGCCGGGCAACATAGCGCTGTTCTTCAGCGTCAAACTCCAGCAATGGAAAATCAATCACGAACAACGGTTTGAACACATTAGCCGGAATCAAATCCTCCCGCCGGGCGATTTCGATTCGCAAGGCGCCCAGGGTTTGCAGACAGCGTTCCCCGTTCTCATCCGCCACGAGAAATAAAATATCATTATCGGTTAGCTGCCATTCGGATTTCAAATCAGCCAGGACTTTAGGATTGAAAAACCTGCTGATGCCACCCGTGAGTCCGCCCTCGCCGACTTTAATAAAGGCCAGTCCCTTCACGCCGTAATAGGTTTTCACCCATTCCGTGAGACCGTCGATCATTTTGCGCGAGTATTTATCCGCTACATTTTTTGCAACCAACCCTTTTACGCGTCCACCCTTGGCCAGTACGGATGTAAATCCTCCAAATTCACCCTGTTGGGCAAAATCCGCAAATTCCCGCAATGGCATTTCAAAGCGTAAATCCGGCTTATCACTGCCATAATTTTCCATTGCTTCAGCAAAACTCATGCGTGGGAAAGAGATGGGTAAATCAATATCACACACCTCTTTGAAGATGGTCCGGGTTAGACTCCGGGCCAATTTCAGCACATCATCCTGGTCGACAAAAGACATCTCAATATCGATTTGCGTGAACTCAGGTTGCCGGTCGGCTCGTAAATCTTCATCCCGGAAACACTTCACGATTTGGAAATAGCGGTCAAGACCACCCACCATAAGCAGTTGCTTATAGGTTTGAGGTGATTGCGGCAGTGCATAAAAATACCCTTTATGCAATCGGCTGGGCACTAAGTAATCCCGGGCGCCTTCCGGTGTTGATTTCATGAGCACCGGCGTCTCCACTTCAATGAATCTTTTATCCGCTAAAAACCGGCGCGTGGTTTGGTAGGCGGCGTGGCGCACCATGAGGTTATGCTGAAGTTCGGCGGTTCTGAGTTCCAGATAACGATATTCCAGCCGCAATTCTTCGTTACCGCTTTCCCGGTTGGAAACGAGAAAAGGCAATGGTTTAGATTCACTTAACACTTCCAGATCAGTGATCTCCAACTCGATCTCGCCGGTAGCCAGGTTCGGATTTACATTGCCTTCCGGCCGCTGAATTACCACGCCCCGGACGGCGATGACATCCTCCAAACCCAAGCGCTTGGCTTGCTTGGCCAACTCCGGTACTTTCACCGGATTGAATGTCACCTGGGTTTTGCCATACCGGTCTCTCAGATCAATAAATATTAGGCCACCATGATCCCGGCTGGTGGCGATCCAACCATTCAGATTGACCGTTTGGTTTAAATTTTTCCGGCTTAATTCTCCACAGGTATGGGTCCGTTTGAGTCGCATAAGTTTCCTTTTACTTCTTTCCCTCAAGTGCGGCAAATGTAATCTGTTACTTGCCTGCTGCAAAAATTGAATTAGTTAAAATCATTCGTGACTCACCGATATATTTCACAATCAAAATTGCCCTTCGACTGGCTCAGGGAGACAATTTTGAATAAGTTTTTCCGAATTTCATAAAACCATATTTACCATCAGATACCAAAAAAAGCCGCTCAACTCGGAGCGGCTTTTAAATCTGTCAGATCCCTGTTAATTAAGATTTCGACCGCTTAGCGATCCGCAACCGGTTCAGGGCACGCTCCCGGGCGTCAAGATCTCGCTGCTCGTCCGCCAGTGCCTGTTGTTTCAGCGCCAATTGGTTTTTGGCCCGCTCGAAAGCTGCCTGAGCGCGTTGCATATCGATATCTTCAGCCGGCTCGGCGGTTTCCACCAAAAGCTGGACATGGTCCTTTTTGATTTCGGCATAACCACCACTGGTAGCCATGTACTTCACCAGGCTGTTTTTATTGATTTTAACCTCACCTACATCAAGTGCGATCATGGCCGGCACGTGTCCCGCCAGGACACCAAACAAACCATTGGTACTCGGGGCTCGCAGGTAAGTCACCTGACCTTCGTCAAATACCTGAGTGGGTGTGATAATTTCGAGATGAAAGGTTTTGGCCATGATTAATGCATTGATTTCTTAAAGCTTTTTAGCCTGCTCAACAACTTCATCGATACTGCCTACAAACAGAAAGGCGCGTTCCGGATAATCATCCATATCACCATTCAGAATGGCTTCGAAACCGGAAAGGGTATCTTCCAGTGAGACATAACGCCCGGGAGTGCCGGTAAAAGCTTCGGCCACAAAGAAAGGCTGAGATAAAAAGCGTTGAATTCGCCGGGCACGATTCACGGTCTCTTTATCCTCATCGCTTAATTCATCCATACCCAAAATCGCAATAATGTCCTGCAAGTCCTTGTTCTTCTGAAGCACTTCCTGGACCTGTTTGGCCACATTATAATGCCGGTCGCCTAAAACGCGGGGATCCAAAATCCGGGAAGTGGAATCCAGGGGATCCACCGCCGGATAAATTCCCAACTCTGAAATGGCACGATCCAAAACCGTAGTCGCATCCAAATGGGCAAAGGTTGTAGCGGGCGCCGGATCAGTTAAATCGTCAGCCGGTACATACACCGCCTGAACCGAAGTTACCGAACCACGTTTGGTTGATGTAATTCGCTCTTGTAAATCACCCATTTCAGTAGACAGTGTTGGCTGGTAACCAACCGCTGACGGCATTCGACCTAACAATGCCGAAACTTCGGAGCCGGCTTGAGTAAAGCGGAAAATATTGTCGATGAACAACAGCACATCCTTGCCTTCGACGTCTCGGAAGTATTCCGCCATGGTCAGGCCGGCCAGCGCCACCCGCAGACGCGCACCGGGCGGTTCATTCATTTGACCGAACACCATCGCGGTTTTGTTAATAACGCCGGACTCGGTCATTTCCAGAAATAGATCATTCCCTTCCCGGGTGCGTTCACCCACTCCAGCAAAGATGGAGTAACCGCCGTGTTCAGTTGCGATGTTCCGGATCAGTTCCTGAATCAGTACGGTTTTACCCACGCCGGCGCCACCAAACAGGCCGGTCTTACCACCTTTTGAATAGGGCTCCAACAGGTCGATGACTTTGATACCGGTGGCCAGAATTTCCGTACCGGTAGAAAGATCTTCCAACGGCGGAGCACCACGATGGATCGGGTCACGCCGCTTAAATTTCGGAGCTGTCTTCCCATCGATAATTTTTCCGGTAACATCAAAGATGCGCCCCAGGGTTTCCGTACCGACTGGTACGGTAATCGGGCTGCCAGTGTCTTCGACGGTGGCGCCACGTTTCAATCCATCGGTAGAATCCATGGCTACCGTCCGCACGATCTCATCGCCCAGGTGCTGAGAAACTTCCAGCACCAGGGTTGAGTCATTTTCACGTTTGATGTTGAGCGCATTCAGGATATCCGGCAGATTTCCAGTCTCAAACTGGACATCTACCACCGCACCCATGATCTGAACAACCTTACCTGTCTTCGCCATAACTTGCGTTACCTCTATTAAAACCTGTTATCTCGGGCCGTATTCATTTAATAATCAGTCATTCTCAGCCAAAGCTTCGGCTCCGCCCACAATTTCAAGGATTTCCTTGGTAATGGCCGCCTGCCGGGCTTGGTTGTATTCCAACTCCAGGCGTGAGATCATATCACTGGCATTGGTGGTGGCATTATCCATGGCGGTCATCTGCGCAGCCATATTGGCGGCATAAGATTCCAGCAGGAAGCGCCACAGCTGGACAGTTAAATGTCTTGGCACCAGGGACCGCACCACCTCTTCCCGGGAGGGTTCAAAGAGAAAATCCGTTGTATCAACCTGCTCATCCTCCTCCAAAACCAAAGGCAGATATAGCTGCTCCGTGACTTCCTGGGACATCACATTTTTGAAGGCATTGAATATGACTATAATTTTGTCGTATTCACCATTCTGGTAGCGCTGAGTAATACTTTCAGTGAACTCGGCTGCGTGACCAAAGTTGAGTTCATTCCAAAATTCAGCATGGCTTTCAACCACGTTATACCCACGTTTGGTGAAATAATCCCTCCCCTTGCGGCCGATGCAAATTAGTTCGGTACTTTCACGGCCAATGGCGTCAATTGACTTATGAGCAAATTTGATAATATTGGTGTTGAAACTACCGCTGAGTCCTTTATCCGAAGTAATGATCACAAACCCTGTTTTTTTGAAATCCCGAATGACCAGCAACGGATGCAGGGTTCGGTCAATGTTGGGGATGAGATCTTTCAAAACGCTGTTGATGCGGCGAGCGTAAGGCCGGGCCTGTTCCATGTTGGATTGGGAGCGGCGCAACTTGGCTGCCGCCACCATTTTCATGGCTTTGGTCACCTGCTGAATGCTGGTGATAGCTGAAATGCGAGTCCGAATGTCCTTTAAATTCGCCATAATTCTTAAGCGATAAAGCCCTTAACAAACTCCTCGGTGACCTTACCGAGTTCCTGATCGATTTCGTCGGTCAGTTTACCGGTGCTAACGATTTTCTTCAGCAAATCCGCCTGACTGGTTTGGAGGTAATCCAGGAATTGCTTTTCAAAATCCTGAATCTTCCGCGCCTCAATCCCATCCAGATAACCACGCGTACCGGCAAAGAGAATTGCAATTTGTTGCTCTACCGGGATCGGCGAATACTGCTTTTGCTTCAAGATCTCGTACATGCGCAGGCCACGAGCCAGACTCTGCTGAGTCGATTTATCCAAATCGGAACCAAATTTGGCAAATGCCGCCAACTCACGGTATTGTGCCAGATCCAGCCGGAGACGACCGGCAATTTTTTTCATGGCGCCGATCTGGGCGTTGCCGCCAACGCGAGAAACCGAAATACCCACATTCAGCGCCGGCCGTTGACCGGAGTAAAACAGACTCGCTTCGAGATAGATCTGGCCATCGGTAATTGAAATAACATTGGTGGGGATATAGGCTGACACATCGCCAGCCTGAGTTTCAATGATGGGCAATGCCGTGAGCGATCCGCCACCCAAGTCATCGTTTAGTTTGGACGCACGTTCCAACAAACGGCTATGCAGATAAAACACATCGCCCGGATAAGCTTCGCGTCCCGGCGGCCGCCTGAGGAGGAGCGACATTTGGCGATAAGCCACGGCATGCTTTGACAGATCATCGTAGACGATCAATGCGTGTTGGCCGTTATCCCGGAAAAACTCACCAATGGAGGCTCCGGCATAAGGTGCGATAAACTGTAGCGGTGCCGGATCGGATGCATTGGCAGCCACAATCACGGTATAATTCATGGCGCCGGCAGCTTCCAATTCCTTGGCTACACGAGCAACGGTAGAGGCTTTCTGACCTATGGCGACATAGATACAATACACCGGCGAATCGGTTTGATGCGTGTATTTTTGATTGATGATCGTATCGAGAGCAACCGCGGTTTTCCCGATTTGACGATCACCGATGATCAACTCACGCTGACCGCGGCCAATGGGGATCATACTGTCAATGGCTTTCAGGCCGGTTTGCAAGGGTTCGTTCACCGGTTTTCGCGCAATCACACCGAGAGCCTTGCGTTCCACCGGAAAAGATTCCGTGGTCTTCAGTTCACCTTTGCCATCCAGGGGTTTGCCAATGGGATTGATGACACGCCCCAAAACGCCCTCGCCCACGGGCACTTCTACCACGCGGCCGGTTCGCTTGGCCAGATCGCCTTCTTTAACCAGGCGGGTATCACCAAACAGTATCAATCCAACTTCATCTACCTCCAGGTTCATGGCCATGCCATACACGCCGTGGGGAAGTTCAACCAACTCGGATGCCAATACATTTTCCAGGCCGCTTACGCGGGCGATACCATCACCAACCATGATAACTTCGCCCACTTCCGCCACATCGTAGGACACATCAATCTGGTCCAACTCTTTGCGAAGAAGCGCTGTAATCTCATCTGTGCGGATTTCCATATATCTCCTCAGTCTTTTGCTTAGGACTGACTTAACTTCTTTTTCAACTGTTCCAGGCGGGTGGCCAGGGAGCCATCAATTACCGTATTCCCCACCCGCAGACGTAACCCGCCGATAATGGCGGGATCCACAACCGTTTCAAACTCGGGTTTTTTGCCGTAGGCCTTCACAACCCGTTGCGTGATTTCATGAATCTGGGCTGGTGACAGGATCACGCTGCTGGTGGCCACCACGCGCACCGAATTCTTCCGATCGTGATAAAGCAATGCAGCTTTTTTCATGATTTGAGGGAATAATTTCAGCTCACGCCGAATTGCTAATTGCAAAACGAAAGTGCGTAAGACCGGATGAATGAGTTTACCCAAAGCCCGATCCAGCAACATTCCCTTTTGCTCCGGGTTGATCCGGGTTGTGATGAGAATAGCTTTCAACGCCCCTACTCGCCGCAGGATGGCGTCAAGTGTACCCAATTGTTGATACACTTCATCAACCACCTGCTCCCGGTCAGCCAGATTCAGAAGAATTTGAGCATATTTACGACTTTTAATGGCGGTATTCATACTCAGGACTGTCCGAATTCCTGAAGCGTTTCATTGATGAGTCGTTCATTCTCCGGTTTGGAAAGTGTCTGACCCATCACTTTGCCGGCGGCATACAGCGACATATCCACAATCTGATTCCGAATCTCGGCAATAGCCTTATCGCGTTCCGTTTGAATCTGGCGTTCCGCTTGTTTCAGCAAAGCTTCTGATTTTGCCTTGGCTTCGTCCAGAATATCGGCTTTCACCTTTTCAGCGGTTTGCTTACCGGCAGCCACAATTTCCTGGGCTTCGTGGCGAGCCCGGGCAACCATATCTTCATAGTCTTTGGCCACCTTTTCGGCTCCCAACCGGGCTTCGTTGGCTTGCGCAATGGAATCCTTGATGAACTGCTCTCGTTTTTCCAAGGCCTTCACCATGGGTTTCCAGGCTTTGGTTCCCAAGATCAGCAGAACCACCAAAAACGTGATCCAAGTCCAAAACATGAGCCCGGTATCGAATCGCATTAAATTTTCCATGATGTCTCCGGTAGGTCCGTTTTCCTTACCAAATCGTGATCAGCTTATTTCAAAACAATAAGCAGCGCCACAACTTCGCCAATGATGGCGACGCCTTCCAGCAGGAAGAGCGGTAGGTTGACGGCATTGGTGATCGTGCCGGCTGCTTCCGGTTGCCGGGCGATCGCGTCCGCCATGCCATTAGCCAACCGGCCAATTCCATATCCGGCGCCGATCAAGATCAATCCGACTCCGATAGCTGCGCCAAGGTATGCGAGTGCTAAATCCATTTACAAAACCTCCTTCAAAACTTTAGAGCTTTGTTTGTAATTAAATGTCTGTTCATCGTTAATTTTTCGGTTATTCCAATATCCCACTTCGACCGAATCCATCCGGTTAGTTAATCTCTTTCAGGAAATTTTAAAAAATCGTAAAATGCATGGTTGAATACCAACTGCTCCTTCGGTGTTCAGCCCGTTTAATGTTGAGGATGAATGGCCATACCGATGAATACTGCCGAAAGGAGTGCAAATACATACGCCTGCACTAAAGAGACGATGATCTCCAGAAAATTAATTCCCACATTCAGCGCCACCGAACCAATCCCTATGTAAGCATTATGCAACAGGAAAATGGGTGCGAAAATTGCCAACATGGCGATATGCCCGGCGGTCATATTCGCCGCCAGCCGCATGGTCAGGGCGAAAGGCCGTACAAACATTCCCATGATCTCAATAGGGATCAGAATGAACATGATCGGCCAGGGTATATTTCCCGGAACCACACTCTTCCAATATCCAAAAAAGCCGTGTTCTTTTACGCCTGCCACAATGATGGCAAAAAAGGTAATAATCGCCAGCGCCGCCGTCAGGTTCACATTACCCGTGGCAACGGTACCGCCATGACCATGATCGATATAATTAAAAAGGGGGATTAGCCCCAGGAAATTCATCGTGACAATTAAGAAGAAAAAGGTCATGATGAGAGGCGCGTAAGTGGCGGCGTGGGCAGCGCCCAGATTGGGAATGACGATTGTCGACCGCACCCATGCGACAATCGCCTCAAGAAAATTTACAAATCCTCGCGGGGCTGTAATATCTCCTTTACGATAGCGCCGGGTAGGCACCAGGAACAGAGCCAGCAATAGTGCTGCGGCAATCCACAGCATGATCACATGTTTAGTGATGGAAATATCAAAATTGCCCAGGGATAAATGATACATCACACCGCTGTTAGCGACATGTTCGACAATCCGATCCCCAATTGTTTCCTCAGCCTGTCCGATTCCGGCCGACATCAATTAATTCTCCGTATTTTCAGATACCACGTGCCTCAATAATGGCCGGATATGATAAGCTTCACTCAAGTGCCAGGCAAGAAAGTTTATCAGCAAAGAAATAACGAATGGAACCAGCCTGATATTGCGGCTCAAAACGATCATAACCACCCACAATCCGAGCAGAATAAATTTAGTCATAAAGCTATATAACATAAAAGCTTGTGCCTGTCGAAAGGTGAGATCATGTTTATGGGAAAAAAGCCAGAGCGAGGCCGTTGAAATTACTGCCGGAACCAAACCTCCGGCCAGTATTGCAATGGCTATTTCCGGTTGTTTGGTTAGAGAAAAACCGGCGATTGTCAGACCATTCAGGGCAACCGCTGGCGCTAGGATCTTTAACGCCGGATTCATCACCTGTTTTTCCTGAACATCAATTTCCATAATTCATACATCCCCACGACGACGCCAAGTAACGCACCAGTGAGCAACGCCCAGGGTTTCCACCCAAAGTGATAGTCTAAATAGTACCCCAATAAACTGAGCCCCAGTACGCTGCCACTGATAGTTGTACCAGCTCCCAAGAGGTCTGAACGACGATTTTTTGATTCTTGATTTTCGGGCTTATAAAGAGGTTGATCTTTTGGTTGGTCAGCCATTGCTCTGTGCCGGGAGGTCGGTCTTTTCCGTAATCACTGTCACTGATTCCGGTGTCATGGTGCTCTTGCCTTGGAACACGGCGCCATCCTCGATGATAAGTCGATTGGAAACAATATCACCCTTCAGTTTGGAATACCTGCCCAAGACGACTTTACCTTTCACCTTCACATCCCCTTCCACAATGCCACCGATGATGGCGTATTCGCCCTGAAGACCACCGTGAACCACACCGGTTTCCGAAACCGTAACATACCCCGTAGCTTCCACCCTCCCATCTATTTCTCCATTAATGTGTATGCTACCCTGGACGATCATGTCGCCGGTGACATGACTTCCACGGCCTACAATGGTTTCGATGCGTAGTATCCGGGTTGATGGCATTTTAATTCTCGATAGTTTGAGGAAAATTGCTGCTGTTATATACTGTAAATTCCGGAATCAGGGTCAGGGGATCGATGGGTACGCCGTCCAGCCAGATTTCGAAATGCAAATGCGCACCGGCGGAATGGCCCGTATTCCCCAGGATAGCGATGGGTTCGCCCCGATCCACCAGTTGGCGGGATTCCACCAGATTCCGCTGGTTATGAGCGTACACTGTCATATATCCATTTTGATGATCGATGATAACCATATTACCGTAATAGTAGGTCCAGTTTGAAAAAACCACAAATCCTTTGGCGGCCGCTTTGACGACCCGATCTTGAATGGACGACAGATCCACGCCCATATGATCAGTCAATGAAAATTTGGATTTCACCCGAAACGGCGCATTCACGAAACCACGAATGGGTGGGTAAGTCGGTAAATTGTCTAATAACCCGGCCGTGCGATACATGCCGCTCCTGTCGCCAGGTAGGGTCAGCTCACCACCCGTGGTTGCGGGGTATTCGGTCAATAACGAATCTCTATTGTCCGGCAAATTCAGTTGAGTGCCCAGCGACTTCCGGATGAACTCGTTCACCTGTTTGATCCGCTTATAATCTTCCAGGACTTGTTCCACTTGGTTCCGCTCTTTCAGTAAGACCGCATTTTCTTTGGAAGAAATATTAAACTCGATGGCTCGGGGAACCAGATAAATAGCCAAGCCGATCAGTGCCAGAACGACCACTATAATCAAAAAGATCAATCGACGCAATGTTTTGGCAGCTACCGTATAGGAGTGGCTGGGATCCTGATTGTCCGGTAAAATGAAAAAAGTGTATTTATCCGCACGCATGGGGCTTAATGCCTTAGAGTATCAATAATTTCCATGAGCCGTGCCAAGTCTTCAGCGGAGTAATATTCGATTTCGATTTTACCCTGGTCCTGTTTCCGCCCCGGCTTGATGCTCACCCGGGTACCAAAAACAGTCATCCAACGCTCTTCCAAATTACGGACATAAATACTTTTGGTCCCAGAGAGCGAAACCGAACTTGAAGGGCTGTGATTTTTCATAGCCTGACGCACGGCCGCTTCGGTTTCCCGGACACTGAGACTTTTTTTCAGGATCCGGCGCCAAAGATTGAGTTGCTGATGTGAATTCTCCAAGCCCAGGATAGCTCGGGCGTGTCCCGCACTGATTTGAAGATTACGCAAACTGCGTTTGATCTCTTCCGGCAGTTTTAGCAACCGCAAAGTGTTGGTCACGGTAGAGCGATTTTTTCCAAGGCTCTGTCCCAGTGTCTCTTGGGAAATGCTGTATTTATCAATGAGTAACCGATAAGCTTCAGCTTCTTCGAGGGGATTCAGATTCTGGCGCTGCAGATTCTCGATGAGCGCCAGCTCCAGCATGTCCACCTCGGAGCTGACCTCCAACAGATATGCCGGGATTTCATCCCAGCCCAACTGTTTTACGGCACGCCAACGCCGCTCCCCGGCGATCAATTCATAAGCACCATCCACCGGCCGCACCGTAATGGGTTGAACCAAACCTTTAGCCTCGATAGAAGCAGCTAACTCATTCAGTGATTCCTGATCGAAGGCCTGACGGGGCTGGAACGGATTGGGTTTGATCTTGGCAATGGGAATTTGACGAAATGAATCGGTGTCTCCCGGCGCGCCAATCTCTTCATCCAGCGTGCGATAATTCTGAATAATGGCCGCCAAACCCTGACCGAGCCGCTTTTTATTATCCGGTTTATTTGGGTCAGGCACGTTCAAGCATTTCCTCGACTAAGTTCATATAATTCGCAGCCCCGGTTGAGGTGGCATCGTATAAAATAATCGGTTTACCGAAACCGGGAGCTTCACTGAGGCGTATATTCCGGCTTATGAGGGTTTTATATACTCGATCCTTAAAATAGGATTTCACTTCCTCTACCACCTGTTTACTCAGATTCAACCGGCTATCAAACATGGTCATGACAACGCCCTCGATTACCAGGGCTTTGTTTACCGATTTTTGGACTTGCCGCACGGTATTAAGCAATTGTCCCAAACCTTCCAGCGCGTAATACTCACATTGAATCGGAATAATAAGTGAGTGGGCTGCCGTGAGTGAGTTCAGAGTCAACAATCCCAGCGAAGGCGGACAATCGATAATGATAAAATCGTATTGTTCTTCCACTTCCGATAAAGCCAGCTTTAGAATTCGCTCCCGGGCAATGGCTGAAATCAACTCAACCTCGGCCCCCACCAAATTGGGATTGGATGGAATTATGTCCAAATACGGAAGTTGGGATTTTTGCATCACTTCAGCTACTGTTTTGTGCCCTAAAAGAACTTGGTAAACATTGGGCACTTCGCCATTCACATGAACGCCGATACCGGTGGTGGCGTTGGATTGGGGGTCCATGTCCACCAGCAATGTCCGCTGTTCAGCAACTGCCAAACCAGCAGCCAGGTTTACGGCGGTGGTGGTTTTTCCCACACCCCCTTTTTGGTTAACAATGGCGATTATTTTTCCCATAAACCCTTGTTTTTCAACATCTTCTTCACAATCCCCGGCAAAGCAGCGCAATATAGCCGTCGGTTTGAGGAAAAACAATGTTTGGATGTTTCACAATCAGGCTACGAATTACAAAACTGATTTGAAATGTAAAACCCGAATTACCGCGGCCCTTTCCCTTGAATTGTCCGCTCCACGCATCTAAATTCGAGTCCCAAATAAAGGATAGTGAATGTTTCTCGGAACCGTGGTCGGTACCATCTGGTCAACCAAAAAAGTCCCCCCTGTTAAAAACCTGCGTTTTCTGATTGTCCATCCCAAGGGATTGGACAAAGAGCCTAATCAAAACATGGTCATTGTAGCTGATGTTCTGGGGGCGGGGGTGGGTGAAGACGTCATCTGCGCTTATGGCCACGCGGCACGCAAAGCGATTCAGCCCGACAATCCCGCCGAGTTGGCCATCGAAGCGGCCGTGATTGGTATCGTGGATTCGCTGGAAACCGACAGCGATGTCGTGACCCGGGTCATGACCGGAACCACCAAGGTTACCCGGCTATAACCAACAATTGAATCGGAATCAGAATGGCATTATCTGAAGAACAAATTCGTAATATCGTGGTCTCCATTCGGGAAAAGCTGGGTCCGGAAGCAACGCCTGACCTGATCAAAACCGCCGCCGTTGAAGCCATTCGTGAAATTGAACACCAAGCGACGCCCACTGGTGAATCCAACACCCTTACAGATCGTGTGATTGTCTCCATCTTCGGCCATAATAAAATGGGAATTCTGGCGGGTGTGACCGGTATCCTGGCTAATAATCAGTGCAATATTGTTGACATCTCCCAGAAAATTATGGGTGAGTTATTCACCATGATTATGGTCGTGGATATCAGTGGTAGTCCGCTTAGCATGGACGGATTAAAAGATCAGCTAACCCATACCGCCACAAAGTTGGGAATTAAGATCTTCGTTCAGAACGAAGCTATTTTCACGGCCATGGACCGGCTTTAGGTCGATTCACGAGCCACGCAGTTCACTTAAAAATAATATTATTAATGAATCAGCATCCTAGAGGATTAGCCGATCTGGCCGGTTGATTCCCGGCGCTAAAAAGAATTAATTCGTGTTTGAAGAGTTCTTGTCCGCAGCACCGGGTTTCAGTCCCCTACTCCAGGATATCTATTGGTCTAAAGCCCTATATTTTCATATATATACGAAACCACGAGCTAAAGTTCGCGGCAACGGAGACCGGCACTGATTCTTACTTGAGAAAGCCTGGTTTTAGCTTTTCCCGGGTATTTTCCTTCGGCTGCATTCGATTCCTTCCATGCTCCGATTTTGTTTGCCGCCCACCGGTCTCCAACTTCTCACTTTTGAATTCCACCTGCTTTTATTCTTCCTTCAACTCCTGTGTAAGAAGTGTCTTGGGCTCTTTTAATAGCAAACTCAGTAACAAACCCACTCCCATCAGGATAATTAAAATAGTGAGGGCTGAAGTCATGGAACCATCTGTTGGTGATTTAAAGGCATCCATGGCAAAAATAAAAATAATTCCCGAGATCTGACCCATGAGGATCAACAGGCCGTTGGATGTCCCTTCGGGTGTTGGATAGGTCGTTTCGGCACCGAGTTGAAAACCAATGGGACCCGCACTCAACAGAAAAAATCCTAAAAGAAATGCGCCGGTGAGAACCATGGCATAGTCATGAGTATAAGTTACTCCGGCCAAGCCGATGGTGGCGCCGGTCAGAGCAATGACGATGAAGGGAATACGCTTACGCAGGTGATCGGATAGTAACGGTAAAATAATAGCCCCGAGAATACCGCCTCCAATCATGATTCCGCCTACCGTGCCGGCCTGGGTAACCGAAAATCCTCTGGGCCGCAGGATATCTTCAATCCAGGTTGTAACTGCATTGAAAACACCCAAACCAACGAAAAAGATGATCAGCAACAAAATAAAATCCCGCTGGTGGATGATCTGCTTTAGACCGTCGAAAACCAACGAGCGCGCTTCCAACTCCGGTGGACAGGGAGGCGTCGGGGGGTGTTCCCTGGCAAATGCCAAAAAGATGATTGCCGCTAAAACCGCGGCTACTCCAAAAATCATAAGCATTTCAATAAACCCATACGTGATTGTGAGGTAAGGCGTCAAAGCCACGCCCCCTAGAATTCCGAGATAGATGGCCAGCGTGCCCAAACCAACGGCAGTAGCCCGTTCATGGACCGGGAACCATTTCGCGCCCACGCTGGTTACCGCATTTAATACAAAGGGCTGACCGATGGCGATTCCGATTTGAGCGAGCATCACCAGCATATAATTATCCGATACCAGTCCCCGCATTAATCCGAATATTCCGGTTAGGACAGCGCCCACACCGACTCCGACTTTGATACCGTAAGTATCAATCGCCCAGGATGCAGGAATTGATACAGCAATGTAGACGATCATAAAACTCATGGACAACAAGCCCACATACAAATCCGAGACATTATAAAACTTGGCGGCTTCGACCGTTACCGGCGCAAAGGTGATCCAGAGAAGTTGATTCAGAGCTACAATGACCATATAGGCAATCAGAACGACCCAGCGATATCCGTAAACCTTAAAATCCGAGTGCGATACCATTTTTAATCTCCTGTTTTCTATCAGCTAAATTCAAACTGCTGGCTGTTTTCAAGCCTCGGGAGCAGTCATTAGGATCAGTTGTGCGTGAGCGCTTGTGGCTGGAAAATAATGCTAGAGGAAATTATTTACTAAAGAAATTTGGCGGATGGATTACCCTTCCAATGCATGCCACAGGTAGAAAGTCGCCAATCCACGGTACGGCTTCCAGGTCTCCCCCATTTCGCGCACTTGAGCTTCATCCGGCCGCTCGGGTAAACCGTAGAGAATTTGGATGGACCGCTGGAGTCCGATATCAGCCGCGGGCAGGTAATCCACCCGGCCAAAAGCCATCATGCCAACATATTCAGCAGTCCAACGCCCAACACCCCGGAGTTGAACCAATTCATTGAGCAGGGCGTCATCATCCAGGTAAGTCATGGACTTAGGCGCCAGAGAACCGGTACGCAAGCCGGCCGCAATGTCCAGAATATATTCTGATTTCCGCCTGCTGAATTGAAGCGGCCGCAGATCTGCCGGCGTTATACCCCGCATATCCAAAGGTCTGGGAAAGAGATGATGCTCAAGGCCGCACCACTGCACGATTTTACCGAACTGGCGGATGAAACGCTCCCGGAGACTTGCGGCGAAAGCAACATTGAGCTGTTGATCGATGATGGCGGTGGTCAGAGCCTCGAAAAATGAGTGTTTCCTTAAAAAGGTGAATCCATGGAGTTGGCGTGTCACTTTAGCCAAAACCGGATCCCCGGCAACATGGTCGTAGAAGCCGGGCAAATCCACCTGGGTTTGGAATAAATCATGAAAGTAGTGCTTCACCTTTTCGGCCGTGGTTTCTCCGCCGGCTATATCCCACTCAACCCTCAAATGCGGGATATCAACCGTCCCGGTAGCCGTGACCATGGCGCCCACGATGGCGTCACCCACGGGAAAAACACCCGTCATACGATTAGCCTTTACCAATTCCGTAAGTTGGAACGGTGCGCGGGTGACATCCCGAAATGCTCGCTGAAAATCGAAAGGTCCGGTAAGGTTGAGTTCAAATGCCCGGATTCGCAACCTCAACCTCCTTTACTTTTTTACGCCGCTGATTCAAATCAGCCAATCCAACCCCACTCAGGATTAATAATCCTCCAAAAATTGTTTTGAGAGTGAGCGCTTCCCCCAACAGGAACCATCCGAAAAAAGTTGCCAACAAGGGAACAAAAAAGGTAGAGTAGCTGAGGGTTACCACGGAAAAATGTTTAAATAGCCAGAAATACATTGTAAAGGCGATGGCTGATCCAAAAACGGCCAGATACATCACGGCAAGGATAGCGGAACGGGTCAGGTGAACGGCTTGCCAATCCTCTGAAATCGCGGAACCCGCCAGCAGACCGATGGCACCGATGAACATCCCGGTCATGTTCATCACCAGCGCACCCTCGGATTCCACATGTTTTTTATAATAGACATTGGAAGCAGCGCTTCCGGCGACTGAAAGTAAAACCAGGATGATGCCCTTGATCGCGTTTACATCCAAGGCTTGCCACTGTCCCTGAACGATGAAAATGGTTCCCGTGATTGAGATTAAAATACCGATAAATCGCGAATAATTAAGGTGTTCATCAGGGAGCATGAAATGAGCAAACAGACTCACTATCAACGGCATGGTAACCCATAAAATCGCTGTAACGCTACTGTAAATATAGAGAGTGCCCCAATAGGTCAGGCCATAACCAAAAAAGAAATTTCCCAGTCCGATGACAAAATACAGTTTAAGCGATTCCCGGTTAAAGCGTATCCGCCGGCCCTTAATCCAAACAATCAATAACAAAAGCCCGGATGCAATAAAAAAGCGAATTGCCGCGGACAGGAACGGGGGGATATCCGCGATGCTGATCTTGATCGCCATCCAGGTTGTTCCCCAGATTAGCACCACCAAGGCATAAGCCGCAAATAACCACCCGCGATATACCGTCAAAGGTCTGTTCCTTCGCATCCCGTTGGATTCAAAATGAAAGAAACCCCGTCCCGGGGCGAGGTCTCATGAAAATGATACAACTGGTACCTTCCGGTGGAGTAGGCCGGGCTATTTTTTCGTTTTAATGCTGCGGGCCTGCCAGGCAATCAGGATCGGACTGGCAATGAAGATGGATGAATAAGTTCCGATAAAGATACCCACGATCAATGCAAAAGCGAAGGGCCGGATGACCTCACCGCCCAGGGTCCATAAGGTCAAAACCGACAGCATGGTCGTTCCGGAAGTGATCAGGGTTCGGTTCAGGGTTTCATTGATACTGATATTCACGATATTCTTGTAGCTCTCGCGGCGCATAATATTCACATTTTCCCGGATTCGATC
This sequence comes from uncultured Lentisphaeria bacterium, assembly GCA_964543125.1. Lineage (GTDB taxonomy): Bacteria > Fidelibacterota > UBA8477 > UBA8477 > UBA8477 > CAZIWX01. The sequence goes on from CAZIWX010000001.1 coordinate 53,033, forward strand.
ATAAACCACAATCGTATCATTGAGTGAGTACCCCACAATCGTGAGGAACGCGGCAATTACCGTCAGGCTGATTTCCATATTCAACAGGGAAAAAGCGCCCAGGGTGATGAGCACATCATGGATCAAGGCAACAATGGCGCCCACCGCGTACATAAACTGGAACCGAATGGAGATGTAAATAACAATCCCCACCATGGCGATGAGAATCGCACTCAGGGCGTCACCGCGCAGCTCTTTACCGATTTTGGCGGAAACAGCTCCCAATTGACGAATTTCATAGCCGTTTTCGCCATCAATCGAAGCAAAAGCTGCTCGAATCCGGGGCAGTTGGCCCTCGGCCATGGTTGCAATGCGTACTAAAAATTCATTTCCCGAGCCAAAGCGCTGAATAACCGCCTGGCCATTACTCACCGGGTTCATCGCATCCCGCACCTGACTCACCTGAATATCTTTGGTGAAACGTACCTGAATCAGGGTACCTCCTTCAAAATCAATACTGTATTTGATTCCGCCCCGGAATATTTCACTAAAAATACCGAACGAGATCAGGATTATCGAAATCGTGACGGCGATCTTCCGATTCCCAACAAAATCAATATGCGCGCCTTTAATTAGCTCTAGCATCGCTTCCGACTCCTTAAATACTCAGCTTGGTTAGTGTCCGCCGTTCGGTGAACATGTTGTAAATCGTCCGCGACACAAAAATAGCGGTTACCATGGAGGAAAGAATTCCCCAGAATAGCACCGTTGCAAAGCCTTTGACCGTTCCGGTTCCGAACTGCCATAACACCAATGCCGCCAGAAGGGTCGTGATGTTAGCATCCAAAATTGTTGTAATGGCTTTTCCATAGCCTGTATCGATACCAGCCCGCACGGTTTTCCCACGGCGGAGTTCTTCGCGAATACGTTCAAAGATCAGTACATTGGCATCTACCGACATACCTACCGTCAGGATCAAACCGGCAATACCGGGTAGGGTGAGCGTTGCCCCTAAACCTGCTAAAATTGCCAACGTAAACAGTAAATTCAAGAACAGCGCAAAATCCGCAATGAGACCGGAGCCTTTGTAATAAATGGCCATAAAGACCACAACGAGGATAAATCCCAGGATCGCTGCATTAGTTCCCTGACGGACCGAGTCGGCTCCCAGGGAAGCGCCCACGGAACGTTCCTCCTCAATCAGCATGGGTGCCGGTAAAGCGCCGGCTCGCAACACTACCGCCATATGTTTGGCATCGGTGATGTCATTCAAACCTTCAATTTGGGTACGGCCATCGCTAATTTTGTTTCGAATTACCGGCGCCATTTGAACCCGGCCATCCAGCACGATAGCAACCCGTTTGTCAACATTAGCGGCTGTAATCTCAGCCCATTTTTTAGCGCCTTCGCCATTCATATTCAAATGCACTACGAACTCGGCCCCGGAAAAGCCACCCATAGCCTCCTTGGCATCGGTGATCACATCACCGTTGAGTTCGGCTTCTTTTTTTAACAGGTACAACGGCCAATACTTCTGGCCATTACCCTGAATATCACGGGGTTCGGTACCCCAGGCAATCCGGCTGTCAAAGGGAATTGCGTTCTGAATTGCCGGCTGTTCCAAATGTGCCTTTACCAACCGATAATTTTTTTGAGGAACCCAGATGACGTTGCTACCCACACTCAACAAAGATGAAAAGGGGCGATTGGCATCACCTTGTCCCTGAATGGCGAGTGAATCTCCACTTTCTTCACCTAGTAATTCCTGGAGTGAGCTTAGTTCGGCCGTGGTATCACCCGTGGTGGTTGCAGCGGCGGCCGATTCCACTCCCGTGGAATCACCGCTTTTCTCGGCGTTGACTTCCACCCAGGCCTTATCGACTTTATTGATGACATCCTGAAGCAACTGGCTGTCTTCCCGCACCAATACGAATTCCAACAATGCCGTTTCCTGGATGAGGCTCCGGGCCTGAGCCTGATTGGTTACCCCCGCCAACTCCACGATAACCCGCCATTGACCCTGACGCTGAATGTTTGGTTCAGCGACGCCAAATTGGTCAACCCGGTTACGAATAATTTCTTCCGCCCGATCAACCGCATCTTTGGCGTCCTTCTCCAGGGCATCCACCACATCATCATTGGGTCCCTTTTCATAGGATGGGAAATAGAGTGCCAATCGAATGTTTTGAGCATTCGCCTGCCGTTTGAAGACAGTGAAAAAGTCTGTTTCATTTTCACGGGATTCGTTTAAAGCAGAATCAATGAGAGCGATAATTTTATCGTCCAAACCGGCTTTGCGAACACGGGATTTGAGCAATTTTTCCAAATCCACTTCGAGAACCACATGCATGCCGCCCTGAAGATCCAAGCCCGGATGAATAATCTTTTTTTCAAGATCTTCAAGTTTGCCCTGGGTGGACAATTCCTTTATTTCGGCATTCGTAAGTGAATGATACTTAAAGGAGGGATACAGGACGTACGCAGCAATAAGTATGAGCAGTACGACGAAAGATACGCGGGACCATAATTTACCAGACATGCTTGTCTTTATCCTCCGATATTCATTATCAAAGCTTGCGCTTAGCACCTTCGTTCGGGCAAAAGCGCGGCAATATAACGGCCACCCTAAGGGTTGTCAAACCTAATAACCGCGTGATTTATCTACAATTCCCGTTAAAGGTTGACCCAGCAGAAAGCCTTTGAGTTTATTAGCGAAGTCAATGGTTGCAGCATCCACATAACCCGGGTAATTCCCGGCAATATGGGGCGTCATGAATAGATTCGGAATATTGAACAAATCGGAGGTGGGCGGCAAGGGCTCGGTCGCGTAGACATCAATGGCGGCGGCGGCAAATAATTTTTGCCGAAGAGCTTGCCCCAAAGCCACTTCGTTCAGCACGGCGCCCCTGGAAACATTAATGAAAAAAGCGTTGGGTTTCATGGCTTTAAATTCCCGCATACCCACCATCTGCCGGGTCTCTTCCGTCAGGGGTACGGTAACCACAACGCAGTCGGATTCGGATAGCAATTGGAGCAGACGCAAGCGGGGGTAAACAACGTCAAAATTAGGCAGCACCGAATCCCGGGCACTCACGGTCCGTTTTAAGCCGATAGGCCGCATTCCAAATGCTCGCCCCAAACGCGCCACCTCCAAACCAATGGCGCCCGCGCCAATAATCCCCAGCGTCTGGCCTTGCAAAATGCGAATATTGGCCGCAACCTGCCATTGCATCCATTCCCGCGACTGGCGAAACTGCTGAACCCGGTAATATTGCTTGCTCAGGTACAACAACATGCTGAAGACGGATTCCGCTACCGGGATCCGGGTGATATTATCGGCATGGGTGATAAGCACATCACTGGTTTGCAAAGCGTGAGACCAGGTGTGATCAATTCCGTCTGATCCGATATGTAGCCAGGATAGTCGCTCGGCACGACTGAAAACTTCCGGTGAGATCGAAAAACAGACCACTACATCCGCATTTATAATTTCCCGGGACAAAATCTTCTGATTGGGGCAAAATGCGTAATTGATCTGATCGTCGGGAACGATCTGACGGATCAGCCCAACCATGCGGTCGAAGCGTTCCTGACGACTGGTCGCCTGAATGGCAATTTTGATCTTTGACTGGGGCAAATTCACCTCTGTGTCAATAGTAAATCAAGGTCAGTGGATTAAAATTTAAAATTATCAAATGAAAACTAATTGGTCAGACTTTGAATCGGCGCCTGTACACGGCCCCCCCGCTGAATAAAAACACGGGCCTTGAGTTGACTCACTGCCATTACCGGTGCCGATCCCAGCAATCCGCCATAATGGACTAGAGCACCCGGTTTCTTGCCGGGCACCGGAATAATCCTCACGGCCGTCGTCTTGGTATTGATCATACCAATTGCGCATTCATCGGCAATAATGGCGGAAATGGTATCGGCTGGTGTATCTCCCGGAATCGCCAGCATATCCAGTCCCACGGAGCATACCGAAGTCATGGCTTCTAATTTTTCCAACGAAATATGTCCGGCCCGAACGGCATCAATCATCCCCTGATCTTCACTTACCGGGATGAAGGCTCCGGACATTCCACCCACCGAGCGTGAGGCCATGGCGCCGCCCTTTTTTACCGCATCATTCAAAATTGCTAATGCCGCCGTGGTACCGGGCCCACCCACATCTTCCAGTCCCATGGCCTTTAATATTTCAGCCACGCTATCACCGGGTGCCGGCGTGGGCGCCATGGAAAGATCCACAATGCCAAACTCAACCCCCAATCGCCGAGCCACGGTCCGGCCGATCAGGTCACCCGCCCGGGTAATTTTAAATACGGTCCGTTTGATGCCTTCCGCCAAATCCTGGAAACTGGCGCCCGACATGGCTTTGATGGTATCCAGTACTACACCGGGTCCACTGATTCCCACATTGATCACGGTTTCCGGCTCACTCACACCGTGAAAGGCTCCGGCGACAAACGGATTGTCCTCCACCGCGTTACAAAAGACCACGAATTTTGCACAACCAACACCGCCGGCCTCGGATGTGCGTTCAGCCAGATCTTTGACGATATGGCCCATACGGGCCACCATATCCATATTTATTCCAGCCTTGGTAGATGCCACATTCACTGAAGAAGTGATATGCTGGGTGCTGCCAATCGCTTCCGGAATCGAATCGATCAACGCGCGATCACCCGGCGTGCACCCCTTTTGCACCAGGGCGCTAAATCCCGCCAGGAAATCCACACCCACTGTCTCGGCGGCCTTATCCAGCGTTTGGGCCAGTTTCACAAAACCGTCCCGATCGAATCGATCAGCCACAATTGCTAACGGTGTAATGGCGATCCGTTTATTTACAATGGCAATGCCCAATTCCCGTTCCACACTCTGAGCAACGCTAATCAGCTTCCCGGCCCGGCTGGTAATTTTGTCATAGATCGCCTGACACGTCCGATCCAGGGATTCATAAGCGCAATCACGTAAACTGATCCCCAGGGTTGTCGTACGGATATCAAGATGCTCCACCTCGGTCATTCTAAGGATTTCCAGGATTTCGTCAATCTGCCATGCCATAAGCGTGAAGATAACCTAGGCAATAAATCCGTGAAAGCGGAAAGCCAGCGGAAATACCCCGTTTTTAGTCAATAACAGGCTCCGCCACTTGTAAGAGCTCGCAAGCCTTTGCTCACCAATGTTTTAGACAACTTCTCCACCAAGAGAGAATGAAAGAGGGGTGGCAATGTCCTGGATTCTGAAGCTGAAG
>CAZIWX010000001.1:58365-83031 GCA_964543125.1 uncultured Lentisphaeria bacterium
TCCACCAAGAGAGAATGAAAGAGGGGTGGCAATGTCCTGGATTCTGAAGCTGAAGTCCCTGGAATTCCCGGCGCCACCTTAAAGAGCTCCCGAAATATTAGGTGGTTTGAAGTATCACTAAAGGCTGGAGATTTACTCTGAGCCGGAAGCTTTTTCCATTTCCAAATCGACACTACCCATACCCACATCAATATGAAATGTGAGCACCGGCCGGCCCGAGCCAAAATCCTTGGATCGATATTTCGATTCGGCTTCCTGTACCAGACCGATCATATCAACCGATGAAAAGGGTGACGCATTGACCCGGGCAATCACATCCACATCATTCGGCACCCTCAGTGTCAGGCTGCCCATACCAACATCGACTTTAATATTCGCATCACCACTATAGGCGCCGCGTAGATCCAGATCGGCGGTCCCCATCCCCACACTGACCTTCATATTCTCAAAATTGGCATTACCCAGCATTCCGCCGGAGAAACTGCCCATTCCGTTTTCCACTTTTAGCAACGACATTCGGCGAGGATTGGGAGCATTTATCACAAGTTTCGCCTCGGACAATCCACAATTAATATCCAAATTGTCCACTTCCAACGCTCCTAATTGTATATCCGCATCACCCAGCCCAATCTCAAAGTGCAGGTCATAGGGCAGATTTTCAGCTTCTTTCAGCATGATTCGCCAGCGGTTATTTTTTCTTCGCTGATCACCAATCCCCAACAGGTTTTTTAAATCCGCGAATGACTCAATATTGGTCTGGTCGCCTCCTCCGCTACCTCCAATTTTCAATTCCCCCAAGCCAGCCAATTCCTGATAGGAAACCTTGTACTCAAAGTCTTTGATGGAGTTGGACAGGTCCAAGATCGCCAAGGGTCCCTGGCGTTTGGTCTTGATCTCCAGTTCACCCAGCGGACAGTCAATTTCCACTTTGATGGTTTTTGCTGTTTTTATGTAAAATTCACGCTGAAGTTGTTTGGTGGGAGTCGCGCCAGTTTGACCTAAAACGAAGCCGGTCAGAAAAACAGGTATCCAAAAGATAGACACTCTCATCATAAACTCGTTTGTAGTCTGAGTTCGAAACGCCAATCGGCCCGGGCAGTATTCAATTCACGGGCGACACTCAGCCGCCAGTCGCCGTCATCCGCGACCACACTGACGCCAGCGGTGTGGCGTAGGTGTGAAGTATGAATTCCCCGGAATTTTTGCCACTGATCTTTTGTCGGAGGCGTAATAGTATCCCAGGGTCGCGCAAATCCGCTGTCCAGAAACAGTACCAGATATGGATTAATCATGAAAGCATCCGTACTCCCGATCCATAGTTCGGCATTATTCAGAACGCTCTGGTCACCCCGCAGTTCATTAAAAGCCAGACCACGCAGGGTGCCGAATCCACCCAAATTATTATTGCGTTGTGGGATTAAATGCCGATCGGCTGTTGCCATACTCACCCGGTCATACAGGATAAAATCCTCGGTAATTGCCAACGCAGCATTCACCGTGACTTTCAGCCGGGTGAAACTGGTGTCAGAATATTCAGGGACAGTTTTTTCAAAATCCAAACCGAGGTTTAAGCCGGAACTCAAATAATTATCGGCATCGCTTTCAAAATAGGTCTTCCAGTTGCCCCAGTTCCGCCAGGGATTTACACCGAGATCAAGGTGACCCGTCAAGGCGGCAACCCGGCCTTCGAAAACCGGAAATTCCGGTTGAAAATGATCTTTGGTGAACAAGCCCCACTTGGTCACATTGGGCATACTGGTATGGGTTTCCGAATAGGCGCCCACCCGTAAGCCCAGACCATGCTTAAGCGGACGGAGAATGAGGTTGCCTGAAACACCTTGCGCTTCGTAATAGTTGAGATAATCTTCGGCGAACAGAAACGATAACAGGGAATTCTCGGTGTTGCTGAGACGCCAATCGTCGGCAGTAGTGGTGCGGTCGTAGATACTCAGATCGACCAGCGCCTGGGGAGTAAAAATCGGGAGGGTAAGACCGGCGCCGTAGCGGGCTTTCTTGCTGCCGAACCCATAGCCCACGTAACCGCGAAATTTCGCCCCGAAAAGCAGTTTAAAATCAGTTGTAAGCGGAATAAACAGGCCTTCCTGCCGGTTATAGCGAACCGTGGGATTTTGCGGATTGACGGCATCTTCGCCAAAACCGGTGCTGACACTTAAAGACATTTCATGATCCCTGGCATGCTCTTCACCGGTCTCGTTATCAGCCCTACCTTTTTTCAATCCGTCGTCAGCATCGCCTTCAAACCATTTATCCATGAAGGGTGATTTTTTTAATGCGATGCCACCCAGGCTGATCTCGGTGAGACTGCCCGTCACGGTGGCGCCCGGATCCACCCGGATTTGACCGCCGCTGACCAGGATATTTCCCTGGATCTGAGCGGTTGACTTAACCCAGACATCACCGCCGTAAACCTTCAGGTTGCTGACCAAACAACCTTCGATAAGGACATCCCCGGCAACGATCGTTTTATCCTCCGAAAGCGTATCATTTGGGGCAATTGTCAGCTTGGATTTGAAATTTTCGAATAATGGAAAATCACGGTCCGGTGAATCATTCCGAAGCCGTTCTATTGTTTCCGCCGGTTGCGGTTCTTCCGGCGATTCAATTTTCACAGCACCTTTTTTGGATTGGGTCAGCAATGAATCCACGACCCGGCTCAAGGAGTCTGCGTTCACGCCGGCCTGTCCCCAAACCAGCGTGAGAGCCAGTAGATTTATCCCCATCAATTTCTTTAACCTGTCCATTTCGCCCTTCCTATCGTTCGTAAATCCTGATCCGTCCCACTTTAGTCGAGAGCTTGGCTTGCTCTTTTCCACCGGTATAGGTGTAGATCATTTGACGACCATTAGTTGATTTTCCGTTAATTTTTACCGGGAGAATCTCCAACCCTTCTACATCTTCCGAGCCCTGAATCGTAAGTGACGGATTGGATTTCTTATCCCAGCCAAAGTAGATTGAACCAACCTCGGTATTGATCTTGACGCTATCGCCGGCCTGGGGTTCATCAACTTCCCAGTCATAATCCACATCGCCCCGACCTACCTGAACGCGGCCGCTGCCCACATGCCGGTTTACTGCCAGATTACCAACTTTCATACGGACGCTGAGTTGTCCCCGCAACCGGTCAATCGCCATGGACCCCATATTCAGCTCAATCATTAGTGGACCGATCATATCCTCAATGCTTACGTCGCTATAATTCAAATCAAAAATGCCTTTGCCCGTATAATTCTGTAGTTCCAGATCACCCGCATTAAGATGCACCCATAAGCTATCACCGGTTAACCGGCCAATAACCAGATCACCGCTACCGGATCGAACCCGGACATTTCCCGAGCCATTGGTGATGTGAATATCACCGGCTTCATTATTGACATTGACATTCCCTTCGAAATCACTCAGTTCAAGATTGCCGCCCAAGGTGGCTACTTGAGCCCGGCCTTTTAGGCCATGCAGAATAATATCGCCGGCGTGCGTATTCACAGCCAACCGCCCTTTAATATTGTCCAAATCCGCGTTACCACCCGCCATCTGCAACACGACTTCACCGGTAATATCAGCGATATTGATATCTCCTACCGCGTTCTGCACGGAAATGCTGAAAAATTCCGGAATAGTGATTTGTATTTCATGGTTTACCGGTAAACCATGATTTCCGATCAGAGTAATGCGATTCTCTCTGATTTCAACCCGGGAATAGTCGTTCTCCCTTTTACGGTGGTTGTGCCGATAATTGTTTGAGATGAATTCCGAAATACGAACATGGTTGCCACTCTCACCGTTGATGGATACAACGCCAACAACACGCTGTAGAAACAATTTGCCACCGGGTTGAACATCCTGATCCAGCAGGGTTTTCTCATCGGCGGCCTGAAGGTTCAAGTTGATCGACAGCAGAATTGCTAAGCCTAAACAGAAACGATATTTCAAGGTAGGGTTGCTCCCGAATTATCAGCTTCCAGAGCAGCAATGTTCTGCTGTAATATTTGCGTTACGTAGGCATTTTTTTCGACCTGGACCTGATATTGGTAAACCGGTAACAGATCGTGATCCCTGACCCGGCTCAAATGTTGAGCCGCTTCACTACGCATCCGTGGATTATCATCAGACATGAGGACGCGGACATATGCTTCCTGCAGATTCTGTGTGATCCGGTGATCCTTCAAGGCCGCTATGGCTTTTAATCTTACGCCGTCATCGATATCGGTCAACATAGTGGTGATCAACGCTTCCTCCACCTGCTCCACATCCTGATAATCTTCCAAAATCCTTAAAGATTTCCTGCGATGGTTTGGATTTTTACTGCTTTTCAACAGTTGGATCAAGTAATTCTGCACCACGGAATTAGCGGGTGATACAGTCATTTCCAAATCTTGGGAGGGTGTCTGGAATTCAAAGCTGACTTTGTCACCCCCGTTTTTCCTGGGTTTGAGACCCATCATTTGATAGTCAGACCTTTTTTCCAGCAGATTATTAAATAATCGCGATTCCGGTGGCAAAGACAGATCAACCGCGCCTTGCTGACTTTTGGAAGATGAATCGGAGGGAATGCCATTGATTACCAGCCCGATCACTAAAGCGAGGGCCGCTAAGCTACCAGCCAGAACCGGATGAACGCCGTGGTCTGTCAACTTTGCCCATTGTTCTTTCATAAAGTCCAGAACATGGGAAGCAGGTCCGGACCGGTAGCCAATACGACCTATTATTTTCAGACGCAATTCCTCAAAAGCTTCAGCTTCGACATGCGGCTGATCCACCAGACCAAATATATGATCCAACTGTTTTTGTGAATCATACACACTCCGCCAGTGCGCATCCTCCAGGAGCATTTGCTCAACCCACTGGCGGTCGGTAGTGGATAATTCATCCCCGAGATAGAGGACAATCCATTCGGTGATTTGTTTATTGTTAAACTTACTCATGGAGTGATTCCTTCCTGAATAAGAGCTTTTTGGAGCGTTTCCCGGGCGCGAAAGAGGTAGCGCTTAATCGTACCTTCCCCTACTCTCAAAATCTCCGAGATTTCGCTGACTTTTTTGTTTTCGTAATATTTCAAGGCAAACACCGTCCGTTGTTGTGACGGCAAATTCAGGTAATGGCGCCGGATGGCGGTAGAAATCGAATCATCGCGATTATCCGGTTGTTCCTGATCATCATCTTCCAGTGCCGCGGCGCCTTTCCAAAAATTATCAGTGGTTTCAGCAAACAGGTTTTGGTGACGACGTTTCCGCCGATGGTCGTTGAAGCACATATTCACGGTCATCCGGTACAAATAGGTATAAAAGTTGCTCTCGAACCGAAAATAGCGAATCTTTTTATAAAGCTTAATAAACACATCCTGAAAAATATCCTCGGCATCCGTTCGATCCCGCGTAATCCCCAGAATAACACTCATCACACGATCCTCATAGAGCTTGATAATCTCACTAAAAGCATGGGTTTCGCCTTTCTGAGCTCTCTCGATGAGCTGGGTAACCTGTTCCTTCATGACCACTTCATTCACCGGTCTTTAGACTCGTTTTGTCCCCATCCGTTGTCATTTTATATGGAAATATTTGAATCATTATTTTGGTGGATACCATTACCTCGGATTTGCGACACCCGGGATTTTAAAAAAAGCGGTTGCTTACGCTTGGGGCGATTGCATACCAAACACGGAAATATTAAGTAGATTCCGGAGTTTATCCAGCAGGAAATAAGCCGTTGAGTCCTTGACTAAAGGTCCAAAACTCCAAATAGACCAGGATCATTCCCAGGGAGAGTCCGGCAATGACCTGGGCGGCAGAGTGATGTTTCAGGGCCACCCGGGACCAGACGATAAACGGAAAAGTTAATATGAACCACCAACCCAGGGCCGGGGCCAAATATAGTAGAACACCGGTGGGGCCACCGACCCCTGCTCCATGAATGGAGATTTTCCAAACCCGGTTAATGCCGGCATAAATAGCTGTATTGAAAACATAAGCAAATGTAAAAGCCAGCAGGTAGTTCGGTGATTTCAATATCAGAAAGGTTATAAATTGCAGGGCATAGATCACCTCGAAAGTAAGGTAATGGCAATTACGGCGTTCACGTTGGCGGATATCCAGATCATCGATCTTACCCCGTCGTTTCTGAACGGCGAGGTAGGCCACGGGCATTCCCAAACAAAACAGATACCCCAGAACCATAGCCCGGATTAAGGGCCATCCCGTCAGGCTGGTCTGCAGCGGAATAAAAATCCACATCGCTCCGGCAATCACAAAGGGATGCAGGACAGTGGAAATGATGCGGGCGCTAGACCGTTTAGAGATCACCCTTGACCACACGTTCCGTATCCAAAGCAATCACCAACTCTTCATTCGTGGGAATAATAAATATTTTAACCGGGGCTGACGGGGTACTGATAAGCCGTTCCGCCGGACCCGATTGGTTCAGCTTCTCATCTACTATAAAACCATAATAATTCAACCCCGCTAACGCCTGCCGGCGAACGAGGGAACTATTCTCACCAATGCCACCGGTGAAAATCAATGCATCAACCCGGCCTAGCACTCCGGCATAAGCGGCGATGTACTTTTTTAAACGATAAGTCATGACATTGATTGCCAGTTTCGCACGCGAATTCCCTTCCGCGGCCTCACTCTCGATTTCCCGCATATCCGATGAAATACCCGATATTCCTACCAATCCGGAATGCTTATTTAGCAAGGTGGTCATCTCGCGCGAATCCAGGTCTTCCCGGCGCATGACATGTAACATCGCTGCCGTATCCACATCGCCGGAACGGGTTCCCATGAGTAATCCTTCGGTTGGTGTAAAACCCATGGATGTATCAATCGATCTGCCACCCTGAATGGCTGTGATGCTGCTACCGTTTCCCAAATGACAACTGATCATATTGATGGTTTCAATGTCCACCTGCATTAAATCCCGGGCACGACGCGATACGTAATAATGACTTGTACCATGAAACCCGTAGCGCCGGACGCCATGTCGTTTATACAGGATATAAGGAATCCCGTAGAGATAGGCATTTTTGGGCATGGTAAGATGAAAAGCAGTATCAAACACCGCCACATTTACCCTTCCCGGCAGTAGAGCCCGGCAGGCTTCGATGCCCTTGATGTTGTGGGGGTTATGGAGAGGCGCCAAATCGACGCAGGCATGTAATTCGTTGAGCACTGCATCATCGATGGCAACTGATTTAGAGAATTTTTCACCTCCGTGGACTACCCGGTGTCCCACGGCATCCACCTCGCTAATATCCTTAATGACTCCCCGCTTCGGATCAATGAGCAGTGCGATGATGTATTGGATCGCTTGTTGGTGATCCAGAATCTCACCAGACAGAGCAGCTTTAACACCTTTATGATCGGTCTGGGTTAACATGGCGCCCCGCAACCCGATCCGCTCGGCCAATCCCCGGGCAATTGTTTTGCGGGATTCAGTATCAAACAATTGATATTTTATGGATGAACTGCCGGAATTGAGTACCAATACTTTCACAATTTTATTCCTTCCGGTCGATCGTATTTAAAAAACCCCTGTCCCACCTTGCGCCCCAAGTGGCCGGCGCGAACCTTTTTCTTCAAAATCGGACAGGGCCGATATTTAAGATCACCTAATTCTCTGAACAGTGTGTCCATCCAGGATAAGACTTCATCCAACCCAATCTCATCCGCTAAGGCCAGTGGCCCCTTGGGCATGTTAAAGCCAAGTTTCATCGCCGTGTCAATTCCCTCAGCCGTGGCAATTCCCTCCATGAGGGTGTACATGGCTTCATTTAACATGGGAAGTATCACGCGGGTTGTCACATACCCGGGATATTCGTAAACCTCCACATCGGTCTTCCCCAGCGAACGAGCGAAATCACGGACGTTTTCATAGGTCTTATCTGATGTTCGTAAACCGCGGATGATTTCCACCACCGGGATTTTGGGAACGGGATGCAAGAAGTGCAAACCGATGACCCGCTCTTGGCGATAATCACTCGTGGTCGTGGCGATTTCGGTAATACTCAGCGTGGAAGTATTGGTGATTAAAATAGTCTCTACACCGCACAGTTCATCAAGTCGCTGAAACAGCTGTTGTTTCAGCTCCAGATTTTCCGGAATCGCTTCGATTACAAGTTCACATTGGGTTACGCCGGAAATGTTACTGCTGAATTCGGTGCGGGCCAGAACACTGATTTTTTCCGCCGTAGTCATCCCCCAACGCGCTATTTCCTTATCCATCTCCAACGAGAGTTTTTGTTTGGACAGTTCGGCACTGGCATTATTCTTCTCAATCAGGATCACTTCCCGGCCTTTACCGGCGATCAATTGAGCCAACCCGCGACCCATCTGTCCACCACCGATGATCGCGGCACGGTTTACACCTTCTCCCGGTATTTGCACCTTTTTATTAGCATACACGAGTTGATCTAATTTATCAGCCATTTTTATCCGTAAATGATTATTTGTTTGCCTCTGGACATCGCTACAGATTGTGCAACCAGCGCGCCACTCTCGTCAATGTTTAGTGAGATATTTAAAAAAAACATGCCACTTCAACGGGTGTTCCGGAGCAGGCAACCGAAAACGATAGCGCTTGCCACTAATTCCCAATGAAAATTCATTGATTGTGTCCACTGTGAGGACGGTAACCTGACTGAAGGGCCAGCGTTTTTCTTCATGTGTTCCCTCGCGCAAAACAAAAGCCTGATCCGTTAACAACAATTCATAATTCTGATAAATCGGTTCGGGTATTTCAGGACCGATGTAATGAACCAGCTTTGAACGTAGATACAATGTCTCACCAGCATTCAACGGAGGTTCCAATGGTTTTAACCAAGGCTGAATTCGTTCCGCTAGTCGATCTAACCACTGGTAAAGGGGGATTCTCTCGCCTTCGGGACTGTGTAAATGGTAATCCGAATCCAATAGCCAGGCACTTCCGCAAGCTTCACATTTGACTGTCCGGGGTCCGGTTACAACGATACGATCGAAGGTTCCGCAGATGACACAGCCCCAAAGTACTTTTTCAATTCCTTTGGTCATTTGGTTGCTGCGGACAGATTGATAGGATACTTGAGGCGGAAAAATGGTAGCTCGAATGCGCTGTACCAATTTCTGAGCATCCCATTGATTTGCTACTGAAATTACCGGTTTGAAGCGAATATGGATTTTTCCCTGACGAAGGACATTCGTCCAGCGGGGCCAGATTTCGAACGCACCACGAATTTCAACCGGTAACAGGGGCACGCGACAGCGTTGAAGCAACTTGATTGTTTCAGGTACGATTTCTCCGGGGCGGCCATCCATGGAGCGCTCACCTTCCGGGAACATGCCCACGACTTTACCATCCGCACTCAGTTGAATGAACTTTCGCAGCGCCCTTAGATCTTGAATATGGCGACGCAGCGGAAAAGTATAGAGCCGATGCATGAAGTATTCTTTTACGCGATTGTTATAGGCGTCCGCGGTGGTGATAAAATGCACCGGAAAGGGGACAAATATCCCAAACAGAAACGGGTCCAGATAGCAGGTGTGGGGTGCCACAATCAAAAAGGGGGCCGAACGCGGTATATGCTCTAAACCTTCGGCTATAATACCATATCGCCATCGAAAGAAGATGTGACCGGTTAGCCATACGATTTGGTAGGTCCAGGTTGGTTCGAGACGGTCGGGTTGGGAGAAAGTGATCCCCCAAAAGGGGACTGCCTTTTTATAGGCCAGATAAGCAGCGCCAAACCTGGATAGCAGCACCGGCTCTTCAACCAGAAGTAGATATAAAGATCCAACGCTCAAAGCAAGCAGGCTGTAGCTCAAAGCCGCCGGCCACGGTAGTTTGAGAAATAATAACGCACCTAACAAACACACCTGAAACGACCACCAGCCCGGGTGGCGATTCCTGGCATAGTAACCGTAGTGGACCAGTCGCTGGGGGTTAAGCCGAAAGGTGCCGGTTGGTTCTGCAAATTGAAGAATCAACACCCCTGATCGGAAACCGCCCAAGCTGCCCAAAATCATTAAACCCAAACCAATCCAAGCTAAAATTCCAGTTCCCGGGCCGGTGAGATTAGCGTAAGGTCCGTAAACGTGTATTTTCAAGAAAAGCCAGGGTGTTCCCAACCATACTACCAGGGTACGAAGAAATTGAGCACTTATCCGAGGCAATTTTTGCACGGTCTAATTTACGCCGCTTCCACAACAAAAGAATTAATCATCGAGGACAACCATTTATCACAAATCTCCTTGCCCATTCCTTGGCCCTCGAATATATTTCAATTCCGCACCTGAACAATTGGTTCCGCGTCGGTTCTGATACAAAGCTGGAAACTTCCTTGGATCTGACGTGTATAATGGCCAAAATTGTCTAAAGAGGTAGATGATGAAGTTTGAGAATGAAGTCAAAAACAAGACGCTGATTATTCGTGTGAAAGATACGACCTTCGATGCACGGGGAGTCAAACAGTTCAAACGCGATATGTTTCTCGCTATCAGCGAATCGGATTTTAAAAATATTGTGGTGAATCTGGAAAATGTACGCATGGTGGACAGTACCGGGTTAGGTGGATTATTATTTGCGAAGCGTCAAACGGACATCCGGGGGGGGAAGTGCTATTTGATCAATCCAAAACCCCGAATTCTCTCCCTGTTAAAGATTTCCAAGTTGGAAAATATTTTTGAACTGGCCGGGTCGGAACAAGAAGCATTGACCGCTACTGCCTGATTTTCCAATTCCAGTTTTAGTTTAACAAAAAGCCCACGCTGGCTCTGTGGGCTTTTGTTTAAAAGAACAGGGACAATTTTTACCTGGAAGCGGGGGAGACAACCAGATATTTGCCCCTGCAGAAAATCTGTGACGAATTTAGTCTTGATAGTGTCTGGCTGTCAACATATTTCTGTGATTTTTTAGCGGGAAAAATTTAGTTGGGCAGCTTTGGATCAACGTTCCCTGCGAACCCGGCCAGTTGCTGATCAGCAATTCTTATTTTGCCGTATTGGGACTCATATTTTTCGAGATTAGTTTTTAAGGCCAGCATTAATGCCTTGGTATGACTCGGTGTCATAATGATGCGAGACTGTACATTTGCCTTGGGTGTCCCAGGCATCACCCGGACGAAATCGATAACGAACTCGGCTGCTGAATGGGTAATGACTGCCAGATTAGCGTATTCTCCATCGGCTACTTTTTCATTAACCTGGATTTGAAGTTGTGTTGGCTTCTTTTTAATTTGATCCATAACGAATTATACGAGGCAGCAGATGTCAGTCATCCCACTTACTACTGTTGTCCTCACCCCAATCTTCTTCATGTTCTTCGGTATCATTATCCCATTCCGGTGGATTAGGCTGGATAGGGGTTTCTTCCATGTCATCAAAATCGGTGGCTTCATATTTGATATACTCATCACCATAGACGCTCTCATCGAAGAAATCGATATCTTCCACAATTTCCGATACCATGAGAAATTCCAGGAAGTCCATGTACTTTTTATTTTTTAAATTTGTGTTGCAATGCGGACAGATGAGTGACTTTGCTAATCTCTCTTCGCTCAAGGGCTCACCGCACTCCGGACAGATTATACTTTCCATATTTACTATCCTACTGATATGTTAGATTAAGCAGCTCAAATCGGCTGCAAATATATACGGCTTAGGAGGGTACGCCAAACAAATAATGATGAGTTCAAATGCGCGAAATTAATAGGCTTTGAATCTGCTCAAAATTACTTGTAAAGGGTTCGAAGTATTCTATATTCATCCAGCTTTAATGATCAGGAAGAGACCATGGCAAATCAATTCAACGAAAAGACCTTAGCAAAATTTCAAGCTCTCCTTCTCGACGAGCGGAATAAGATTCTGGAAGATTTCGACTATCAAAAATCCGAATTACACCAGACAATCACGGATGGATCCGGGGAACTATCATCCATGACCTATCACATGGCTGATGTAGGTACGGATATGCAGGAGCGTGAAAAAACCAGTATGTTTGCGCACCGGCAGGCCAAATACCTAAAAGAGATTGAGTCAGCGCTGGAACGCGTTACCTTGAAAACCTATGGTGTTTGTAGTATCTGCGGTGAATTAATTGAAGAAAAACGCTTGTTGGCGGTGCCCATCGCCAAATACCATGTTAATTGCAAAGAATTAGCGAACCAGCGTAACAATAATCAATAGCCTTAGTGCCTTTTAGCCTTTAATCCAAATAACCCCAAAACACTTCCATAGGAATTTTCCAGAAATTCCGTGGGTCGTTTTACCAACTCGATTGTGAAGCAGTGTGGAGCATCCAGACTGAAAAAACCTACGGTAACAGGCACTTCCAGGGCTTGGATCAAATTCATCAGATCATCTCCGGGGTTTGGCTCCAAACAGACCAAAGCATCAAATTCCCGGGTCTGCCAACCATCAATAGACGCCAGCCGGGTTACACCGCTTCGATTTAATTGGATCGGTAACCGGTGTTCCGCCGGACCAATAATGTATTTTGAGACGGATTCCCTAGCGGCCACAAAGACCTCATAGGGCACGGTCTCATTGAAAAACCGGGCCAAAGTGTAACGCACCACGCGGGCATTGGCCACATCATTCGGGTATATCAGCAAGATGCGCCGAACATGAGCTAAACGGTCTTTAATGCTTACTGCCGGGGGGCAGTGGGAGGAACGGCGGGACTTGAATAACCACTGAAGCATCGGCGGCAAAAATACACGGACAATGCCGCGCTACCAAGTGCTGTTGCAAGTTGTTTGGGGTGGTTTTTGGGCAGTGGAAGACTAATTTTCCGCCCATGCGGCGTCGATTATTATTTTTCATTTGTCTCTCGGTAATTATCCAGGCAGGAGATTATCTCTGGCCCATCGCCGCGAAACCTTATTTATCAGCCACTTTTTGCGAATACCGGGAAGGCCATTTTCACTCGGGTCTCGACGTGAAAACCTGGGGAGAAATGGATATCCCCTGCCGCGCCATTACTGACGGCTATATCGAGCGCATCGGCGCGGGCTACAACGGTTACGGCAAAGTATTATTCCTGAAGCTGGATGATGGTCATCAAGTGGTCTACGGCCATCTCGATCATTTTATTCCGGACCTGGAGAAAAGATTGCGGGTAACTCAGGCGAAGCAGGGTAAATATGGGGTCGATCTGTTTTTTACACCTAACCAAATGCGCGTCAAGCGGGGCGATCGTCTTGCCTATACTGGTGTGTCTGGGACAAAATCACCCCATCTCCACTTTGAGATCCGGGATACGGCCAATGTCCCTATCAACCCCCTGCAATTCTACCGGAAGATCATCGACCACAAACCGCCGGTAGTGAATTATCTGGCCATTACTCCGCTCAGTTCAGCCACTAGGATCAATGGGAGTCATCTGCCCTACTTTTATAATCTCTCCAATCAACAGCCCGGCACCTATGTTCTTTCCGATTCAATTATTGCGGCCGGACCATTTGGTTTGGAATTTAATGGCTATGACGAAGCTAACGGGACTAACAACAAGTATGCGATTTATAGGGCTGATCTGTATATCGGTGATTCCCTGGCCTTCGGGATGACTTACGATCGGGCGCCCTTCGAGACCACGGGATTGGTAGAATTCCATCGTCCGCTCTATCCATCTTACAGCGCCTGGCGTTTTACCCGGTTGTACCAAAACCAAGATTTGGCGAGACTGCGTTTCTTCCTGCCAAATCTGAATGGCCGGTTAAATCTGGCGCCGGGCAGTTATCCGCTGCGTTTGGTACTAAAAGACTATGCTGGCAATCAATCGCAGATTACCGGACTTACACTTATTACCCAACCCATCCAAACCCGGTGGTCCACCGAAAAATCAGGCCAAATCATTTTTCGATTCAGTCGCATGGGTGAATCGGATTACCCGCTTGCAACCTATTTTCATACGCCCAATGCGACAAGTGTGGAGCCCCGAGCCGTTTTTTACGACCCCGATGCAATTACCTGGGAGTTTAAGCTGTCCGCGGATATGGCGGATTCCGGCTTGGTTGCCATCTTGTTCGCACCGGAGCACCAACCGGAAATCGCTCATCTACTTCAACCGAAATCTCAATCAATTCCAAGTCTACGGTATACGTGGGCCAATAGTCTCTATGGATACTTGTTGCAGCTTACCACGCAAAAGTCCTTCGTTTTTCCGCCGGCGGTGTTTCTGACTCATAAGGCCGACTCTTTACAGATTCCCCTGGAGGTGTTATCGGAGCATCTCGCCGAGACTCATCGCATCAGCGCGGCCGCCCGTTTGGGCTACGATTCACTGCGAATTCAGGTGAATCAGCAACATTCGGTAGCTTACCCACTGCCGGCGTGGCGCCAAATTTTACCCGGTGAACAAGACAGCATTGGTTTTAACCAAAACACACTCCGGGTGGTTTTAAACGCTGAACCAAATGAAGCACCTGTATACTTCAAGCTTGATACCATGGAGGCCGTCATTGGCGGCCGGCGGATTCCGGGATTTCATTTAGATCAACCGGACGGTAGTCCGCCCGCACAGGGGGTTGTAAAATTTTATACCGGAACTGGCGGCCCGGAGGATTGGAAACTTTACGAACAGCGTGGAGAAAAACTGATTTTGAAATCCAGTCAAACCGAATCGTCCTGGCTAACCGGAGCAATAAACGGTGCCGGCGAGTACTTGTTTTTCATCGACAACACACCTCCCGGATTAGTCCCTGTCACAGTGAAAAAATCTTTCCGTCCGGGAGATAAACTACTGTTCAAGGTAACTGACAATTTACCCCCGGGAGCCGTTCCCCTGCAAATCCAGCGGGCAGAGTTGAACAATACCGTAATTTATCCTGATTACAACCCGCTAAGACAGGAAATTTCCTATTGGCTATTACCCGATACGCCTAAAAAGAGTTATCAATTAACGATTGTCTTGTCTGATCAGGCCGGCAACCAATCTAAAAATCAATACAATTTCCGGGTGCGGTAGTGTTCATTCCGTTGCGTGATAATAACCCTCGTCTTATTCGCCCCTCGGTGGTGTACACCATCCTCGCGATAAATATCCTGTTCTATTTTCTGAGCCTGAGTGTGCCGATTGATAATCTGGGCTTGTGGAAAAACCAACTCCTTTCAGGATCACACTTGGGTTTCATCGAATTATTTACCTATCAATTTGTCCATGGTGGATTTTTTCACCTCCTGTTCAATATGCTTTTTCTCTACATTTTTGGTGATAATATTGAGGGCGCCATGGGACATGGTGCTTTCTTGGTGTTTTATCTCATGTGTGGCGTTGGAGCCGGGTTGTCTGAAATCTACCTGGATCCGGTTTTTGGCCAGAATGATCCCGGTGTCTTGATAGGCGCCAGTGGAAGCATCAGCGGCGTCATGGGCGCTTACATGCTGCGGTTTCCCAAAGCCAAGGTCTTAACCTGGATATTTTTTATTTTTTTCAAAGAGATCAGTGCGGTTTACTACATCGGTATCTGGATTGCACTCCAATTTCTCTATCAGGCCCGGGCCGGAGCTGGTGAAACCGTAGCCTATATGGCTCACATCGGTGGATTTATCTGTGGCCTGGTTTGCTATACGGTTTATCGCCGCATGAAATTACAAGGATGGTTATAATGAACGACCTTGAACTACTGATCCAGGCTGCCCGGACTGCTCGTAAACACGCTTATGCACCTTACTCTAATTTTAAAGTCGGCGCCGCCGTCGAAACCAAATCCGGCGAAATTTTTTCTGGCTGCAATATGGAAAACGCCAGTTACGGACTGACGGTTTGTGCTGAGCGCAATGCTTTGAGTGCAATGATCGCAGCCGGCAATAAATCCGTTAAATCGATAGCCATAACGTCTGAAAATGGTATTCCACCCTGTGGCGCATGCCGTCAGGTTATCTGGGAAATTTGTGGTGAAATTCCGGTTTATCTCGTCGATGAAGCCGGGAATATCACGGCAACTACTTCAACCGAATTATTACCCGGAGCATTTAGCAAGGAAATGCTCACCTGATGCAAGCACCCTTTATCATTGGTATTGGTGGTGGGACCGGAGCAGGCAAGTCCAGGCTGGCCGAAAATTTGGCGGCCGCTCTGGACCAGAGTACTTTTATCCTTCTGATTGATCGATATCTGAAAAATATGGATGAGATTCCACGCTCGGGTCAAAATAATCTGAATTTTGATACTGCAGCAGCATTTCATATGGATGAAGTCATTGCACACCTACGGGAATTAAAAGCCGGTCGAAGCATCAGTTTGCCCATCTACAATCGTGACCAACATTTACGGAGCCCCATCAAGGAAGCCATTGCGTTACCGCAAGTACTGATTGTGGAGGGCATCATGACCTTCGTGTTCACCCAGCTCAGGAGCCTGTGCGATTTGAAATTGGCTGTGGAAACACCCTCTGACATCAGGCTTCTTCGTCGCATTCAAATCGATATGGAACAGCGTGGATTAAGGTTAGAGCGAGTAGTGAAGCGCTATCCGGATACCGTGATCCCGGAACACAACCGAACCATTCTACCCGCTAATCGGTATGCGGACATTCACATCGATGGCACCCAATCCTTTGACCATATTATTTCTATCGTCAAAGAACAACTCAAGGCCATTTTTCATTCATGACAGGAGGTAGTTAAAATCCTAATCCCACATACTCACACCGGCTGGATCGAAGTCGTATCCGGCCCAATGTTCAGCGGCAAAACCGAAGAACTGATCCGGCGTTTGCGGCGAGTCCAGATTGCCCGGCAAAATCTGGTGATTGTCAAACCGAAAATCGATACCCGCTACAGTGAAAATCACATCGTATCCCATAGTCAACTGCGGGTTGAATCCCAGGCCGTTGACCATGCTAAAGAGATCCTGAAATTAGCCAAACAAGCCCAGGTCGTGGGCATTGATGAAGCTCAGTTTTTCGATGACGATATTATTGAAGTTTGCCGAACCCTGGCCAGGCTGAGGAAACGCGTTATTGTCGCCGGATTGGATAAAGATTACCGTGGATTGCCGTTTGGTCCCATGCCGCATCTCATGGCTGAGGCTGAATTTGTAACCAAAGCGGTAGCCATTTGTGTTATTTGCGGAAATCCGGCTGGATTCACGCAACGCCTGGTTGCCTCTCAGGAACAGATATTGATTGGTGAGACCGACAGCTATGAGGCGCGTTGTCGTAATTGTTTTGAACCTCCGCGGGAGAATTAAAATGCAACGCTTTACCGGAATATTGGGAATCTTTTCAATTCTTGCGCTGGCCTTCCTCATGTCAAACAATCGCCGGCGAATCGACTGGCGATTAGTAATCTGGGGATTGGCTCTACAGCTTGGGTTCGCGGCTTTCATCCTTCTGACTCCCATTGGTCAACCATTTTTTGGCTGGGTGGATCGAGGGATTCGGGCGTTATTGAGTTTTTCCGATCAAGGCAGTGATTTTCTCTTCAAATCGTTCCGAGCTGGCAAGGTTGAGGCGCCGTTGATGACCTTTGCCTTCCGCATTTTGCCCACTATCATCTTTTTCTCGACGCTCATGTCGGCTGCTTACTACCTGGGCATCATGCAGTGGGTGGTAAAATGGATCGCCCGGGCCATGCAAAAAACATTGCACACTTCCGGGTCGGAAACGCTTAGTTGCTCCGCCAATATTTTCGTGG
This sequence comes from uncultured Lentisphaeria bacterium, assembly GCA_964543125.1. Classification (GTDB taxonomy): domain Bacteria; phylum Fidelibacterota; class UBA8477; order UBA8477; family UBA8477; genus CAZIWX01. The sequence goes on from CAZIWX010000001.1 coordinate 75,987, forward strand.
GGCAGACTGAAGCACCTCTCATGATCCGCCCCTTCATCGAAAAAATGACTAAGTCCGAGCTCATGGCGGTAATGACGGGTGGTTTTGCCACGGTTGCCGGCGGAGTGATGGCCATGTATGTCGGTATGCTTTCCGGAAGCGCCGGTCACCCCGGAATCCCCGGAATAGCCGGTCATCTCATGGCCGCTTCCATCATGAGTGCCCCGGCAGCTTTGATGATTGCAAAAATCGTCTATCCCGAAACCGAAAAATCCGTTACCGCTGGTGACTTGAACCTCAAGATCGATAAACGGGATGGAAATGTGGTGGAGGCCATCGGCCGTGGCGCTACTGACGGAATGAGCCTGGCGCTGAATGTCGCTGCCATGTTGGTGGCTTTCGTGGCGCTGATTGCCATGGTAAACGCACTTCTCGGTTTGGTTAACCTTAGCTTGGAACAAGTATTTGGCTGGATTTTCAGTCCGTTAGCATGGACTATGGGCGTACCTTGGCAGGATGCGGGAATTGTGGGATCACTGATGGGGAAAAAATTGGTTCTCACTGAATTGGTGGCTTACACCGATTTGGCCGGGATCGTGAATTCCGGATCCCAGGTAATTTCATTAAAATCTGAAATTATCGCGTCTTATGCCCTTTGCGGGTTTGCCAATTTTGCATCCATCGGCATTCAAATCGGCGGAATTGGTGGGATCGCACCCTCAAGACGCCGGGATTTAGCCAGTTTAGGACTCAGGGCCATGTTCGCCGGCGCGCTGGCTTCTTGGCTGACAGCAACCTTAGCCGGTCTGATGCTTTAAACCGGCCTGATTTTGACTATTGTATCGTTTGAAATAAACCGGCCGTCATTAATTTAGCCAAATCTTATGAATATGTTGGCGATGGCAGAAAACAGGGAGGATGATAGGTAATGCGGCTAATTTTTATTGGACCGCCGGGGGCGGGAAAAGGGACTCAGGCTGCAAAATTTTCTGATACTTATAAAATTTTACATCTGTCCACGGGCGATATCCTTCGGGCCAATCGTAAACGCGGAACCGAATTAGGGCTGGAAGCCCAGTTCTATATGGATACGGGTGAATTGGTTCCGGATGATCTCGTCTTGAAGATGGTGGCGGCTGAATTCGAGAAACCGGATATCAAGAACGGTTTTGTGCTGGATGGATTTCCGCGTACTGCCCCGCAAGCCAGCGCCCTCGACAAGTTTCTCATTCAGGTTAATTATAAACTGGATCATGTTTTGGTTCTGGATGTGCCCGTGGAGGAATTGGTGGCCCGGCTTACCGCACGTCGCACCTGCCGCACTTGTGGTATGTCATACCATTTGATATTTAATCCTCCAAAAGTTCCCGGCATTTGCGATTTTGATGGCGGTGAATTGTATCAACGCCAGGATGATACGGAAGCGACCGTTCGAAATCGCCTCGGTGTATATGAACGCGAAACCCGGCCCCTGATAAATTACTATGCCGAGCAGGGATTGATTCGGCGGGTCAATGGTGTGGGAACCGTCACCGAAGTGTTTCAGCGTTTACAGGCTGCGCTCGAATAAAACGAAATCAATCGCAAACCGATTTTAAAAAAATATGTTTAAGCTTGGTGTAACCGGAAGTATTGGCGCCGGCAAGAGTACGGTTGCAAACCACTTAGCGGAATTGGGTGCCACGGTGAGCAATTCTGATGAGCTGGCCAAATCCATTCTGTTTAACGATCCCGAAATCCGGTCTGCGTTGCTCCGGCGCTTTGGGTCTGATATTTTCACCAGTTCAGGTGAGCCGAATCGTCAGCGGATCGCCAAGGTTGCCTTTCAAACCCGGGAATCCCAGCAATTTCTGAATCACTTGATACATCCGAAGGTCAGGCTGGCAACCCGGCAACGTCTGGAAGCCGCACAAACCGCCGGTTGCCGGCTGTTTGTGGTTGACGCCCCCTTGATTTTTGAAGCGGGTCTGGATAAAGAATTGGACGCTGTACTGGTGGTCGTCGCACCGAAAAGCCTTCGAAAGGCGCGGGTGCGTTCGCGCAGCGGGATCAGCTCAGCCGATTTCCAAGATCGCGATGCACTCCAGTGGGATCAGGAAAAGAAATCCGCCGCCGCTGATTTTCTGATTCGGAATGATGATTCACTGAAAAACCTGGTTCAACAAGTTGACGCTGTTTTCAACCAACTTCCGATTTAATCCCCCAGCGTTTTTTCAGTAAAGCCGGGTTTTAATGCTTATCCCCGTGGCTAAGGTGTACTCGTCGATCATTATGCACTAACTGCCCTTGAACGTATTGCTGTACGGCACTGGTAATGGTTTTGGCATGGCAGAGAATCACTTCCAGTCCCAGATTCCGAGCATTTTGGATTGCCCCCATCCCCATTCCCCGGGCAACCAGGATATCCGCACCGGTTAGCGGCTGAAACATAGCCGTATGCCGGTCGACAGGACCGGAGCTGTGGTCATGGATGCCAATTCCGGGATTGCCGTGCGGTGAGAACTTAGAAACGCGATTTCGGGAAGTTATTTCACCCTTGTTAAGCTCAATAATTTCATAATACCGGGCCCGGCCAAAATGGGCATGGATGGTTTCACCATCATCGGTTGCAAATGCAAGTTTCTTCAATGTGTTTTTCTCCAATACTACTACTGTCATGTTAACTTGAAATTGACGGACAAAGGGATTTTAGTTTTATCCGAGCCTTTTCGTTAGTAAACTGCCAGTTGATTTTGACATTTTTAATATTTCTCAGCTTTTGCCAAGCGTTAACTTCCACAATTATTTTTTCCACCGTGGAGACGATTCAGACACTGTTTATTCAATGTGTGTAATTCAATCTCAGCCATATTTAACCAACTGCCGTGCTTGGGCGTATATATAAATTCAAATTTCTCTCTGAGTTGCCTTGCTTCTTCCGGTGGGAATACCTCATAGAATGAAGAAGCAACAGGGGTATTATAATTATCCATTACCAATTTTATCTTTTTTGCTTTCGGATACATTTCACGGGCTATTCTTTTTACAAATTTTGCCCAGTCCTTTTTTGTCTTATATTCAGTTATTTCTACAAATCTTTTCCCGGTTAGAGGTTCATTGGCCATGAAAATGTTTACCATTCCATGTCTTATGTATTCATAATCTACTCTTGCATCTTGTCCTTGTCTTAACACCGTAGATGCTTTTGCCTCTATCTATAAGCTGTTTTGGGGATTCGTCCATACAAACAACCGGCCGCTGTTCATTATAAGGTAATTTTTAAACATCTAATACATGTTCCATATTGGCTACGAAAGCACTGTTCTTTTTTGGCGGTATTACCCAACCTCTTACCCTCCAAGGCTTAAGTTCGTTTTTTTTAATACTTTACTGACTGAAACATGGGAAATATAATCAACATAATTTAATTCTACCATCTTATCGGCAAGGAGACGCAATGACCATTTTGAATAGCCTTCCGGTGGTTGGCTACGGCACAGGGTTATTATTTTTGCTTCTAAATCACCATCTATCTTTTTTACATAGCTTTGTATAGAAGGGCGTCTTTCCAAAACCTTTTCGAAGCCTGCACCTATGAATCTCTTTTTTACACGGTCGATTGTCCGGTCTCCTATTCTTAATATCTTACAGATTTCAGCATTAGTAATTGTTTGGTCTTTGGAATACTCGCCTTTATCACAGTTCAATAAAATGTATGCGGCTCGATATGCTTGGGTAGAATGCTTACCTTTGTTAATTATTCTTTGAAGTTCTTCTACTTCTGTTTTTCTTAGTTTTATTGTATAGCGTACCATGGTCAACCTCCTTTTTGGTACAAATATACATAATTATTCCGTCATATCATACTTAACTTAACAGTAGTTATCCGGAGATATTTCGATTGTTCCAGACTGGTGATCAACAGGTTGGGAATGGCCACCCTCAAATAATCGTAAGTCTCATCGCCGGTCTGGTTCTCAAAACCGATCACCGCCACAGGCACCGGTTCCGGAGGTGGACCACCCTGAGGTTTCTGATAAAAATACCAGATTGCAATAATGAGTAACCCTATGCCTGATGACAAGATGCTTTTCCAGGGAAACTTCCGGCCTGGTCCGGGTTGGGTAATTTGCGTGGCGATCATCTGTTCCTGTGGGGTTGTTGGCAGATGGGGTTCTTCCAGTTTAGCCGACACTTTGGAAACATCGGTTTCCGGCAAGCTGTGGGAGGTGAGACAATAAATGCGGATGGACTGTTTAACGCCCTTCAATTTTGGCTGTCCGACTAATTTCAATTCAAACTCCGGACTCCCGGAAATATCACTGGCAACCTTATGGGAGATGGCTACACCACCAACAGCAGCAAAGGGTTCCATGCGGGAGGCAATATTCACATCATCACCGAATACATCCCCACCTTTTTCTAATATATCCCCTTGATGAATACCAATCCGAAGATTCAGGTGTTCAATGTTTTTAAGCTTGTGCTGGATTTCAATCGCACAGTTAACCGCCTGCTTGGAACTGGGAAAGCTTAAGAGCAGACCATCGCCGATTTCTTTGAGCCATTCGCCGTTGAACTCAGCCACAATCGGTTTCAGGATGCGACGTTGTTCATCGACCAGTTCCAGGGCTTTTTCTTCATCGTGGGAGGACAGAGCCGTAAATCCGGCAATGTCGGTAAACATAATGGCGGCCAGTTTGCTGTTCACCTGGCTCAAGGAGCTACCCTGAAGAATCTTTCAGGTTTGCCAATCGTTTAATTACTCTCAGAAAGCCGCGCTAACTGGTCTTTGGCAGCTTGTATTTCCGGCAGTGGTTGATCGGCAGCACTCCAATAACCCAAGAATTCCTGATAATATTCAGTAGCTTTTACCCGCTCCCCTTTCAGCGCATACAGCCTTCCCAAATGGTAATGGGCCATGACCCATTCAAAGGGACCCATGACAAAACCAGGATAGAAAGATTGAATCTTATGGGTAATAATTTCTTGTCTGATTTCAATCGCCTCATCCAACCGGTGATTCTGTTCGTAAACTTCCGCCAGGGCCAGATCTGCCAGCAGTGGAGCATAATAATAAGGCGGTGGATGAGCGGCGCTAACGTTGACCAGTTGTTTTGCCTGCTGGAAGTGTTTAATGGCAACTTCCATATGATGTGTCGCTTGGGCTGATCGTCCTTCGATCAAATGGACGAAGGCTTGCTTTTCCGGAGAATTCAGGGCGCTGTTTTTGAATTGTTCTAAATACGACTCACTTTCAGTAATGTGACCTGCCTGGGCCTTATCGTAAGCCAGCCAGGCTGCGCCGATGCTGGATAACGGTTCCGGAAACTGCTCCAGAAGCTGATGAAATTCCTTTTCAAAAGCTTGCTGGTTACCAAGTTCCTTGAACAATAGACCTTTTTGACTCATCTCAGAAGCCTGGAACTCAATTGAGTTGATCTTTTGGTCAAAGGCCAAGCTCTTTTCAATCCACTCCAGCCCTGGGTTGAATTGACCTTGAAAAACTTTAAAATTAGCAAGGGACATGTAGATTCCCTCTTGTGTCCAGGGAGAATATCCCTGAGTGCGCTTCAACACCGCCTGGAATTCTTTTTCGGTGCCTTCCGGATCTCCAGCGCTCCAAAGTCGCAGCGCTTGGAAAATTTGATAGTCAGGAAAATCAAAATTGGGAGCCAGTCGAGTAATTTGCTGATAGGTCTTTTCGGCCGCCGTGATATCTTCAAAAGCCGCCAATTCCCCCAATAACAGCATACTCAGCGACCCTGGATTGTTGGGACGAATCCGCACTGCTTCCTGGAGATGCTCAAAAGCTTTTTGAGTTTCCTGCATCCGGCCATAGGAAACAGACAAGTTCGTCTGCCCCCAAAAGTCGTCGGGGTAAAGGCCGACCAGAATGGAGTACTGGTCGATTGCCTTTTCCAAATCACCGAAAATAAAAGCATGACTTCCACGAATAAAGTACTTTTCCCGGTCGGTTAAATCCTCGGACAGGGACAGCGCCTTATCGAGGTACGGCTGGGCCTGAGACCCGCGCCCCGTATTCGAATACATGAATCCAATCATAACGTAGGCCATGGCGAAGGTGGAATCCTGTTCAATTGCCTGTTGCATAAACAGCAAGGCCTTTTCCCAGTTAAATTGATTGGCATAAGCATAACCCCGGCGGTATAACTTCAATGCTTTGAGATTCGCGGTGGTCACTTTTTCGTACCATTCGCCCGTGTCACCCGATTTTGGGGGCGGTATTTCGGGAAGCGATTCACCAAGGCGCTTTCGCACCCGCTCCGACAATCGCCGAATGGCAGTTAGAATGTCCGTCAGGTCCTGCGAATCTTCTGACAGACTGATGACCCGGGTGTCGCTTTGGGGATCGATCAGATGTACGGTAATGGTAAACATTTCACCGATCTTACGGATGCTGCCGGTGAGAATAGCCCGAATTCCACCATCCCGTAAGGCCACTTCCCGTGCCAAAGTTTCATCAATCTTTGTTTCCGGGCTCTTTTTCATCAGGCGGAGCGCATCAAACTTGCGTTCGGGCGGCACCACATTTACGTATTGAGACTGGCTCAACTCCCGCGCGACCACCTCTTCCAAAGCGCCACTAAAAACATCATTCCCCGTGGTGTTATCAAAATCGGCAATCAATATCCAATTGCGCTTCTCAAAAGGTATACGCTCTTTGCGTAGTAAAATCGATACAATAAGAAGTGTTGTGAGGACCAGAGCAGTACCGACAATCCATACGATCCGGTTATGGGATTTGCGCGCCTGCATTGTTATTCCGGAACCTATCATTTGCTGCAATGATGTGATTGGCTCAGTGGCTTCCAACTTAGCCGACACGGCGGATATATCGGTCTCCGGCAACCCGTGGGAAGTAATGCAATAAATCCTGACCTGCTGTTTGACGCCCTTCAATCGGGGCTGTCCAATGAGCTTCAGTTTAAACTCCGGACTGCTGGAAATATCTCCCTGAACTTTGTGCGTAATGGCTACACCACCTATGGCAGAAAAAGCTTCGATCCGGGAAGCGATGTTGACGTCATCTCCAAAGACATCGCCACCCTTCACTAAAATATCT
>CAZIWX010000002.1:0-65654 GCA_964543125.1 uncultured Lentisphaeria bacterium
ACCCGGGTTGATCCGGTTGGATAAACTGCGTCAGGTCACCGAATTCCTTATCACAGCCGATCGTTGGCAGCGAGGTACGTTACGTTTGGGAATTGTGGCCAGCGATCTGCATAGCGGTGAGGATGTGTATTTCACCCACGGGGATCTGGTTACGGCTATCCTGGCCAGCAGTGCAATTCCAGGGTTTGTACCGCCGGTAAACTTTAACGGACGCGTATTAGTGGATGGCGGCGTTACTCAGCAGGTGCCCATTCGCTTAGCCCGGGAGATGGGGGCGAATGTGATCATTGCGGTGGATGTTGGGCAGGCGATCGATCCCGACGCTCGGATTGACAATGCCATGGCCATCATGTCCCAAGCAGAAAACATCAAATCCTACCATTATCGAATGTTGTTAAACCGGGAATCCGATGTTCTCATCAGGCCTGCTTTTGTTGGCATCCACTGGTCGGAATTTTCCCGGGCGCCTGAATTCATAGCGGTTGGGCGAGAAGCTGCCGAAGCACGGCTTATGGAAATCCGGCAGGCGATCTATCGCCAGACACATCCCTGGTTGAGTCTAATTTCGGGTCCTAAATAATTCTTTTGATTTGTAACGCCGCCGGCCTTTCCAAGTACTAAAAATCATTATGGTGATTGCAGAAGAACAGAAGGGAAAATCATGACACGCCGTGCAGCTCAATTCATTTTAATTCAGTTATTTGTTGCCATCAGTTGGATGTGGGCCCAGGATCTGCCGCTGCCGGAAGAAATTGTAAACGTAACGGCCATCACTGAACAAAATGCCGTCACCATCAATCAGCCGGTGCGGATTGCGCTGGAACTCAGTCTCCGTTCCGGCTGGCATATTTATGCACCCGTGGCGGGTGAGAGTTTTACTATTCCCACCTCCATCGAAGTGGATTCAATCGTGGGTGGAACTTTGGGTCAGTGGGTTTTTCCGGCTGCCCAGCAATTATCCGTCTCCGGAGTGGATGAGCCGGCAGCAGTTTACAGTCACAAAATCACGCTTTACAACACACTTACGGTAACTGCCTTCGGAATTCAAACCTTTACTCTGACGGGCTCGGTACATTATCAGGCCTGTAATGATCAGACCTGCCTGATTCCGGCAAGCGTACCTTTTAGTTTGACGTGGCGAATCGTTCCGCCGGGTACCGGCATCGAAAAACAAAACGCAGCCGTTTTTGCCAGCCGGGGCCATTCGACAGCTCCCACGTTAAATTCGGACCAAGCAAATTCGCCGATATCCGGTGAGAATAACATTGCCGGATTGGTTTCTGAAAAAGGGCTGTTGCTTACTTTTATCATCATTTTCTTCATCGGGCTAACCCTGAATCTAACACCCTGTGTGTACCCGTTGATTCCCATCACTATCAGCTTTTTTGGGGGTACCGGGGTTTCCCGGGGAAAAATATTCTGGTCGGCCCTGGCCTATGTACTAGGAATCGCCATCACCTATTCCATCCTGGGCGTTATTGCGGCCAGTACCGGCTCACTCTTTGGTAAGCTGCTCACCAATCCCCTGGTGCTCATTGGAATAGCCAGCCTGCTGGTTGCCCTTTCGCTCTCCATGTTTGGCGTGTATGAATTTCGATTGCCCACCGGATTGATGACGGCCGCCGGTAAATCCAAATCCGGGATTCTCGGCTCCTTATTCATGGGCCTGACACTGGGAATCGTGGCCGCTCCGTGCGTGGGTCCGTTTGTCATCGGTTTACTCACCTACGTGGCTCAACTCCAGGATGTGGTTTTGGGATTTTGGATGTTTTTTGTTCTGGCCCTTGGCTTGGGTCTGCCCTATCTCTTTTTAGCTGTATTCTCCAGCAAAATTTCCCGTTTACCCCGGTCAGGCGCCTGGATGGTGGGGGTACGGGTCATTTTCGGCTTACTCCTGATCGGCATGGCAATTTACTTCCTGCTACCATTATTGGGAAATGTGGGTGGCTGGCTGTTTTCGGGATTTATCTTCCTGGCTGGTTTTTGGCTTATTGTCGTTGATCAAAACGGGAAGGATGCCCGGGGATTTCTCATTTTAAAACAAATTATCGGTATCGCCGTCATCGTCATTGCGACCTACCTGCTCGTTTCCCGAAGCTCGGGTGTGGCATCCGAAGCAATAAATTGGCAGCGGCCAACAACGGAAACCCAGTTTGACAAACTGGTTCAAACGGGCCGGCCGGTGCTAATTGATTTTTACGCTGATTGGTGTATTCCCTGCCGCGAAATGGATCAATTTACCTTTACCGATCGGCGCGTGATTGAAAAGGTCAAGCTCTTCACCCCAATAAAAATTGACCTAACCACCGGAACCAGTGCCCTGGAACAAGCACTTCAGTCACGCTACGCCGTGAAAGGAGTTCCTACTTATATCTTTCTTAACCGCTCGGGAACCGAATATGCAAATTTACGCCTGACGGGTCTGGAATGGGCGGATGCTTTTGTCAAACGGTTGGACGCTGCCGCTAACTGACTTTTTCCCGGAATCGGGTTTGATCAACCTCCCAATTCTTCCAAAATAGCCACCGCCCGGCGGAGATGGGGGATTACGATTGTTCCATCTAGAGCGAGTGCCGGGTTAGGCTACTTTTCAAGGGGAGGTTCGGAAGGGACTTGGTACTGGCTATAAAATCATAATATTTAGTTGTTTAATCCCTCTTTTATTCCTCGTTTGGAAAGGGGAGAAATTGTCTGCAACCCGGGCGGGCAAGGAATTGCGAGCTCTTACAAGTGGCAGAGTCTGCTTTTGTCCAAAAACGAAGGGACCTCTAAAGTTGTCAGACTTGAATTGTTTGGTTAATCCACTACATTTGACGGCCTGAGTCAGATACGATATAATTAGCCTGCTCAGACAGGGAAACCAATACGAACTTGATAAAAATGACGCAAACCGTTCGAAACCAATCCAATTTTCGAGGGAAACACGATTCAATGGAGGTGAGCCTTGATGCGTAAATGTGCAATCCTGATGTTGGTGACTGCCGGTCTGTTTGGATATTGGCAGCAAGATGTAGCCTATAAAATGACGGTTCACCTAGATGAATCGGCCCGGGAGCTTACGGCAGCATCCCAATTAACTTACGTGAATCATTCCCCGGATACACTCAACTACATCCTCATGCATCTCTATCCCAACGCATTTAATAACGGAACAATTGCCGATCTTGTGGCAAGATCGAACGGCCAGGCCGGGTTCGCAAAGATCAAACCCTGGACCGGGATTACTGTTCAGGATGCTTTTCTACTGGATAATTCCGGTCAGCCGGGGTCTAATCTCAATTACCACATTTACGATGACACGATATTACGCCTGGAGTTGGTCAGCGGTTTAGTGCCTGGCGATACCCTCCGATACTGGTTGGACTGGCGGTATAAAATTCCTGAACACTACGACCGGTCGGGTTGGGAAGGTGAACAGTTCGATATGGCTCAATGGTATCCCAAATTCGTAGTGTACGATGAACGTGGCTGGCATGATGACCCTTTTGGAGACTGGGGAGAATATTACGGTGAGTTTGGTACGTACGATGTGAACTTCGATTTGCCGGAGGATTATATCATCGGTGCGACCGGCGTGGTCACCGACGGGGATCCCGGCTGGGTAGGAGTCTGGGTCGATACCACTCGCGCCTGGGACGACTGGAATGCAGAAAACGCCGAATTTTACGCGGATTACCGTAAGAATTTGCCGGATAACGCCCGCAAATCGGTCACCTTTCATGCGGAGCGGGTCCACGATTTTGCCTGGCTGACCTCACCCGACCTGGTGTATGAACACGGTTCCTGGGACGGCATCGATATCCACGTCCTTTACGATCGGAAATTCGGCGCCCGCTGGACAAAAAAGCAGGTTGAGTATGGCCGGCGGGGTCTGAAGTGGCTTAGTACGCAATTTGGCCGCTACCAGTATCCCCAGTTTACCATCACCAAGGCTTTATTAGGGGGTGGCATGGAATATCCCATGCTCATCATGGATGGCTATGATAGGGAGGGTCTGGTTATCCATGAAATGGGGCATAACTGGTTTTATGGGATGCTGGGTAATAATGAGTTGGAGGAAGCCTGGTTAGATGAGGGCTTTACCAGTTTTCAGACCCGCTGGTACCTGGAAACGCGCTATCCTAAGCGGGAAGACCGCATGTGGGCCCGGCGCAGGAATGATTTTGAACGAAACCATCTGCCCTGGGTCAGCCGCACGGAAGAAGACCGGAAATATGTTTTAGAATATATGTTGTCCTCTCGAAATGAACCCATTGGAACCTTCAGTCAATATTTCATTAATGACGGTTCCTACCGTAAAAATGTCTATACTAAAGCTAGTCTGGTTCTTTTGAGTTTAAAAGAGTATTTGGGAGATGAACGGTTTCTTAAAGGGATGCGTCTGTATTTCCGGCGCTGGCACCTGAAACACCCCAATACGCACCGCTTTATTAAGGCCATGGAAGATGGAGCGGGCGAAAATCTGGAATGGTTTTTTGACCAGTGGCTGCGCACCGCCGGCGTTGTGGATTATGCTCTGGATGGATATAAAACCGAGGCTGTTCCGGGTCAGGGTTATGAGACGACGGTTCATGTAAAACGATTGGGCGAATATTTCATGCCGGTACAGGTAGCGGTGATTGGTCCCCATTCTCAGCGTGCATCTGAACCGCTCCGGGCTTTTCGCTATCGAACCGGGGGTACCGTCACAATTCACTCTGAATTCAAACCGGTCAATGTGATCATCGATCCGGACGATATATTTATGGATGTTAATCGTCTGAATAATATGGCGCACCATTCATTGGCGGCCCGGTACCGGATTTACGATTGGGGAAATTATCGGCCGGATGCCTATACCATCGAATATGCACCGGTTCTCGGATATACGGATGCCGCTGGTGTGAAGCTCGGTGCGGATTTCCACGGAACCTACCGCGGACTGGCAAAGGAATTTAACGCACGGATCTGGTTGTCCAGTAGTGATCAACCGGTTGACCTGCGCTTGTCGATTCCCTGGAAAATGCACTTCCCCGGCAGTGTAATGACGGGAAATTTCAGCACGAGTTGGCTGGAATCCGTCCTCCAAAGCGAGTTGATTTTTTCCCACCGGTGGGCGCACACCATGTGGCATACGCCGATCCGCACTTTCACCTGGGGAACCGCGTTCACCGATGTCACCCGGCGTAATGCCTTGTTACCCATGGTGGCCAGTTATACCCGCTTGACCACCAGTTATCAGATCCAGTTTGAACGGGTGACTATCACAGCCACTACCCGGTATAGTCCGGGCAACCTGGGCAGTTGGGGCAACGATTTTTCCCAAAATGAAGCCAGCCTGCAGTGGCTCCGGCCGGTTCGTAAATTCAAATTAAAACTCAAACTGTCCGGGAATGCCAATTTTGGGAATATACCCACTGAACTGCTTCCGGGAGTAGCCAGTGCCAATGGTTTGGCGTTATTCAACAGTGATGCCGGGCGGAGCATGGGCTTGACAAATAACTTGCGGCACATTGCGGATCATTATCTGATTCCCGGGGGCGGTAATTTCCGGGGCTGGAGTACCCGGGAGCTTTATGTACCTTACTTAGTAGCTTTAAATACGCAGATTGAACGATCCATGTCCGGGTTTGGATTGCCGGTTCAACCAACTTTGGCGTTGTTCGGCGATTATGGCCAATATGCCCGGGTCCCCGAGCACTGGCATCGCATCGCCGATGCCGGTTTGAGTCTATATCTCCGCCACCGGTGGCAACGCACCAATTGGCTTACGGCCAGCCTGGCGCCCTTTAGCTTCAGAATCGATTGGCCTTGCATGCGCTATGATGCTCGTGATAAAAAAGTACAATGGGATTTGAGACAGTGGTCGTTTAGCTTTGCGCATGCCATTTAAAACACCCGTCAATCCACGCCGCGGGATTCAGCTATGTTCTTTTGGTCACACATATTCCCCAAACAATTTATGAGGCGGTTTCTAATCCTCATGCTAGTGTTGATCCCGGTTTTTGGAGCAACGCTACAGGCGGGTGAAGTCCGATACCAATGGGTGAGGGTCTGGATTAACAGCGATGCACAACTACCACAGGTGGTGAGCCTGGGGTTGGAAGTTGAAGGCGCTCGTCTCAAGCATAATACTTTCATTGAAGGGGTGGCCATCGAATCCGCCGTGGAACAATTGACTCAAGCCGGATTCAAGGCGGAAATCTTGCAACCGGATCTGGCGAGTATCTATGAACAGCGTTTACGGCATGATCGTTCAACCCGGGAGTTCGACAACGGGAGTATGGGCGGTTATTTTACTTACGACGAAATTACCAGCTTCCTGGATTCACTTCACGGCCGCCACCCGGACATTGTAAGCGCTAAAATCAGTATCGGCCAGTCGGTGGAGGGGCGTGATATCTGGGCGATTAAAATATCCGATAATGTGGAGACCCATGAGGATGAGCCGGAAGTCTTTTACAACAGCCTGACCCACGCCCGCGAACCTGCGGCCATGATGGCGATTTTGTACTTCGCGAATCAGTTGGCTGATGAATACTCAACCAATCCTGAATTTCAGTATTTGGTAAATACCCGAGAAATCTGGTTCGTCCCGGTGGTAAATCCGGATGGTTACACCTATAATGAAACAACTCATCCCAACGGTGGGGGCATGCATCGTAAAAATATGGAACCGGGATGCACGACCTTGTTAGGTGTCGATTTGAACCGAAATTACGGTTACAACTGGGGTTATGATGATGTAGGCTCCAGCAGTGATAACTGCTCTGACACGTATCGTGGGTCAGCGCCCTTTTCCGAACCGGAGAGCCAGGCCATTCGGGATTTTACCGAGTCACACAATTTCATTACGGTTTTCAATTACCACAGCTATTCCGATGAACTGATCATGCCGTTTGGCTACGCGGTGGATGCCGTACCACCGGAACCGGATTATACCACCTATCTGGAATTGGGACATGACCTCGTAGCCGACAATGGATACCTATTCGGGACCGGAATCCAAACGGTGGGTTATCTGACCAATGGGGATGCAGTGGACTGGATGTATGGCTCCGCGGGAATCATTAATTTCACACCGGAAGTGGGTAGCTATGCCGACGGTGGCTTTTGGCCGCCAGCGGAAAATATTATGCCCATCGTTTTGGAAAACGTGCTAGCCAATATCCATCTGGCTCTCGTCGCGGGGAACTGTGTGGTTTTGGATACCCTGGCGGTTGCCGGAGCTGATGAATTCCTCCAACCAGATGCCAGCTATAATTTCCAGATCAGCTTGCGTAACAAAGGTTTTATCGCAAACCCCGCCAGTATCGAGACATTTACCATATCTTCCCCGGACAATTCCATTTCAATCAGCCCCAATACCTTCGAATTGAATGCAATTCCGGCCCTCAACACGGTTGATTTAATCTCGGATACCAGTCAATTCCATGTAAACGCGGTTTATGGCCAGCCGGCGACATTGATTTCGCAACTCCACGTGACTGGAAATTATTCCCGCCGGGACACCTTGCGGTGGATGGTAGGAATACCGGACACACTATTCGCCGATGGCGCGGAAAATGGGTTGGCCAACTGGGTCAACAATGGCTGGGGGGTTACGTCCGACGCCTATATTGGCAGCTATGCTTTCACCGAATCTCCTAACGGAAATTATCCCAACAATATTGTCCGAACCATGACGCTGCTTGATAGTATTGATCTGACCGCGTACAATTATCCCCGACTGACCTTTCGAGCGAAATGGAATATTGAAAATGAGTACGATTTTGCTCAGGTGCTGGGTTCCGGGGATGGCGGAGTTACCTGGGCGCCGCTGGCCGGTGAGTTTACACAGCCCGGTAGTGGCAACGGTGTTCAGCTTTTGGAGCAACCCGGATATGATGGTACTCAATCCACCTGGGTGCATGAGAACATTGATTTAAGCGAATTCATCGAGAGTAATAATTTCAAGTTTGCACTCAGGTTGGCATCGGACAATTATGTGAACGCGGATGGAATTGACGTGGACGATATTGCCGTGCTGGGCTGGTCCGCCTTACGGACGGCGGGGGACGTGAACAATGATGGTACGGTCAATATTCTGGATTTAGTTTTGCTGGTTGACGGAATTCTTCAAATCGACTCACTTACACCGCTGCAAATTCAGGCCTCTGATCTAAATCATGACGGACTTCTCAATGTTTTGGATCTGGTTCTGTTGGTGAACACCATTTTGCAGGCGTGATTGAGAGTCCGGTTTCCCCGAAAATATTATTTTACCTCTTGAGCCCGAAAAGCTAGGCGGCTACATTTGCGCCCACTCTAAAAAGAGCGGTGGGTGATAATAACCGGGGCGTGGGTGAACCGATTACATTATTTGGTGGGCTTGGGGTGTAGCGGTCTTATTATATTAGGCTGCGCTTCGCATTCCACCCACACCAACCGGCCAAGTTCCGTTAATCCATCCCGGCGGATCGAGATCACGCTGCACTTGGCTGACAGCTTATGGAACCGGCGCATTGAGCCGGACAATGCTTTGGACGCAATTTCTGCATACGAATATCTGGCTTCAAAAGACAGCCTGGCTCTGCCCGTATGGACCCGGCTGGTACACGCCTATTATTATTATGCGGAATATGTCATCCAGGCAGATTCCCTCCGTCGCGACAGTGTATTGGCTTTGGGTTATAATATTACCCGCCAGGTGATCGGTTGGGCCAAGCCCTATCGATCGGTGTTGGCATCATCCGGTGATTCGCAATTGGCTATTCAGGGTTTGAGCGCTGACTATACCGGTATTTTATATTGGGGTGCGGCCAGCCTGGCTCAGTGGACTTCTACCAAAGGTGACCTTGTCCAGCGTGGTCAAAGACCCTGGCTATTTGCTGCCTTACAGCATATTCATGAGTTGGATTCTACTTTTTATTTTGGTGGTTATGATCGTTTTATGGGAGTTATGTTATGCCGGGATCCTCTGGCGGATCAAAATGCCCGGGTGCAGGCCAGACGGTATTTTGATGCTTCAATTCGGCTGGCCCCGGAATATCTCGGTACTTACACGCTGATGGCACACTACTATAGCCCCAAGCTCAACGACTATGACCAATTTTATCAATTACTTACGAAAGTTATTACCGCCACGCTGGATGTGAACAAGCCTTATTATCCGGAGAATTATTTTGAAAAACAAAGAGCTGAAATGCTGCTTCTAACTGCTAAACACGAACATTGGTTTACCGAATGAAATCTTTTCGTCAACCTCGGCACCAGACTCTTTCAGGTGCTCGCATTCTTGCGATTATCTTGTTAGCCGGTTTCCTCGCGGTACTAATTCAGGAATTTGCGAAATCCACGAATGCCGGGCCAGGTATTAAACCCGGGCGACAACAAATCTGGCGGTCCGCAATCATCGGCGCTAAATAAAATAACGCTTCCGGCTCTGATTTTATAACCTGAGAACTGGCTGCTTTCCCTAGGTCAACTTAAAAAGCCCTGATTTGAAAATATCGATGTATGTCAGATAGTGACTTGCGATGGTCCGGAATGATCCAGACGGTCTCGAAGTTTATTCTCGTCCAAACGAAACTTCATATTTTTCATGGTTGCCTGAACCCGCTGCTCGTATTCAGCCGAGGTGAAATATTTGCGAATCCGTGAAGCAATCGGAACCATTTGTTCTTCTGGTTTCCAGACAAAATAGCCCGACGTGGATTCATCCACGATACACTGATAATAAATAGCCCAGGCGATTGCTGACAAGCGGTAACGCCGCCAAAGATCGCGGGTGATCGTCTGCACCGTGGCCTGCATCTCCGGATTCAGGAAATGGAATCGCCGATTGAACATGAGTGCCGTATGATAGTACTGAGGGACATTTAAAAGTGCATCAACTCGCAGATGGCGGCCCATGAGGATCAGAAGCGCTAAGACTTCATCACCTAAACCCAGTCCGGGGTAGTGTTGCCCGGGTAGTGGTGGCCGGGTCGAAGTGAAACTGGCGCTGGGATTTTGCAGCGTCATCCACTCAATATTGACCACTCGCGTGAGGTTAAAATTATACCCGGTTTCAGGGGAATCCTTGATCTGTAAAAGATCCTGGTGCGTGACGAATTCGCAGATCAGATGATCATCAGTGTGCTTTTGGTTGTGAAAAATTCTCAGAATATGGCGATAGGGATCACTGGTATCCACCACGATATCAAGCTGACCCAACCCCCGGCGGCGGAGTAATTTGTCAAAGCCAAAGCGCTGGATGATTAAGTTGATTCCATCCCGGGAATATTTTCCCAGAAACAGATCGCCGGCTTGAATCGGCCGGTTGCCGGTGAACAGGTCGTCCAATTTGAGATCGAAATCAGCAGATATCCCCGCCTGAATTTCAAAGTGAGTCAGCTTTTGAGCAATTCGCCTAAATCTTTTTTCAATGCGCGACATGTCCGAATATAGGCACGAATCATGGGATCAGATGTAAAAATGAAAGGCGTTTCACTTAGCCTCTTTTGCGACGTCCGTATACCACCAGCATGAGTGGCGGTGTAATCACCAGGGCCAGGAGAAAAGCGGGCAAAAAATTCTTGTTGTACTTGAATTCGGCAATCCCCGCTACCTGCAGACCGATGATGGAATAAATAATAATGACCACACTCAGGTTTTTGAGCAGAAAAGCGCCCAAATCCGTCCAGGGGTTCGCATCCGGCGTGGCGTAGCCCTGATACCAGTGCCACATCCAAACCAATCCACTCCAGAGCCAGGGTAGCAGAATGACCAATGACGCTAAAATCAGTAAACGCGCGAGAATAAAATCACGCTTAGAGTTTTCCATGGTTCACTCCTTTCCGGGCAGGCGGGTGGATCAGAAATTTTGGTTTTACCAATACGATCAAGGCCGGCAGAATTGCCAAAGCACCGAACAAGCACATGCTAATGGAAAATACGATCAGGAATCCGAAAAATGCAATGGGCATGAAAGTGGACAATAGTAAAACACTGAACCCCACGATTACCGAAAGAGCGTTGTAGATAATGCCTTTCCCTGAGTGTACCATGGTGCTGTAGATGGCCGGGATCAATTCCTGCCCATTCCGAATATATTCTCTCAAATGCCAGAGGAAATGGATCGTGTAATCGATACCGACCCCGATCATGATGCTGGACAGCATGGCGGTGGCAGCGTTGAGTTCAATATGGGCATATCCCATTAAGCCAAAGACCAAAATGATTGCCATAGCCAAAGGCAGGGTTGAGACCAATCCGCCTTTGATGGAACGAAAAACGACAGAGGTGATAAGAAACACCAGAAAGATTGAGATTGACAGGGAATAGATCTGGCCCTTGACCAAGAAGTCGATCAGAATTCCCATGACCGAAGCGAACCCGGTAACCGATGTGAATACGGTCCGGTCATGATGCAGGTTGATATAATGCTCAATGTCATGGATTAAATTATTGATTTCGGTCGTGCTGACCCGATCAATGCGGACAATAATTTGGGCTTTTTGATAATCGTAATCCACATATCGATCCAGATCGGACGTACTACCGGTGAAGGAGTATAAAAGCAGATATTGAGCAATCAGATTACGGCTTTGCGGAATGACCCGGTAGGTGGAATCACCATTATGGAAGGCCTCATTCATCCGGGAGATCAGGTCGGCAATGGAGATCACCTGACTTACTTGTGAGTGACTTTTGATATATTCACCGAGACTTAGCATCTGGTTCAAAATGTCAGGGTCTTTTATATCGCCCTGTACGAGCACGGACAACTGCGTAGAACCGCCAAACAGATCAGCGATTTTCTCATTATTGACCCGCACCGGATCACCGGCCTGGTAGTAATGATTCGGATCGGTATCCACTACAATTTTGGGGATGCCCAGGGCGATGACGATCAATGTGAACGTTGAAATAGTTAAAATGAAGATTGGTCTTTTTGTAAAAAAATTGGTCCAACCTTCCAGAAATTTATTGAATTTCGACTCCTGGGCTCCACCGGCCACGACCTTGGGTACGCGTAAGAGTAAAAGTGCCGCGGGAATCAGTCCCAAACTCAGAACAAAGGCGACTAAAATTCCGAAGGATGAGAGCAGTCCTACTTTACGGGCATCTACCAGAACATGGCTTAACAGGCTCATGAAGCCGGCTACCGTTGTGATACCAGCTAAAAAGATGGGCATTCCCAGTCCTTTGATCACCTCCCGAATACGTTCCCGTTTAGGTTTAGCCGGATTCGTACGCAGGGACTCAAAATACTGAGCGATGATGTGAATGCCATAATCATTGGCAATGGCGATGAGCATTACCGGGATCAGCATCGCCACGAATGTGAATTTTATGCCCACTAGCGCCATAAGCCCAAAAGTCCATACAATACTCATGATCACCACGAGAAGCGGTAGAAAGACGCCCATCCAGCTTCGGAAACTCACGGCCAGCAGCAGAATCATGATGAGGATGCCATAGGGCAGAAACCGGCGCATGTCCGTCCCCATATGGAGCGAGATGAACGATCGGGTTAACGGCAGACCGGCATAGTAGATTTCATAACCGTCCGCTCGCACCTTAGCCACCAGGCGTTCAGTCGCTTCTCGTAAATGAGTATCACTGATTTCGGCGGAAGGGCGTAACAATCCGATAAAGGCGATCGATTTGAAGTCCTCGGAAACCAGATTCCCGTAAACCAGATCATTGTCGCGAATACGGGTTTTCAGGGCTTTTACTTCCGAGGCGGACTCCGGGATTGACTCAACCAGATCCTCCACCGAAAAGCCATCCGGCGTACTCGTTAGATTTGAGGCGGTGAAAATGGACATGACCCGATCCATCTCCGGCATGTCGGCCAGGGAATCTCCCAGCGCCGAAAGGTATTCCAACGTCCTTTTTGACCAGAGATGACCTGATTTTACCGCGAGAACAATAATTTCAGAGCCACCGAATACATCCTCCATCTGGTTCAGAGCTTTGATGGTGGGCATGTTCGCCGGTAACATGTTCTTGATATTGGTATCTACCTGGAGTGATGGAACTTGTCTCAGGAAAAGGACGGTGATCAACAACGCAAGTGCGATCGTTGTCCGGGGATATTTTAAAACCGTCTGTAGAATGCGCATAACAACCTCATGGGCTTGATATTTTACACGACCCCCGTGGACATCATACCGAGGTCCAATTACAAAAATGAATCATGAACGTTATTTCAAAACCCGGTTGGTAAAACGCCAAGCCGGGCTATCGAATCAAAGGATATCAGAAAGAATATTGGGCCTTGAGATAGACATTATCATTCTGATCGAACCGCCCGAAGTCGAACTGCCGAAAAGTAGTGCTGGATTTCCCGGCTTTCAGATAATCAGCACCCAGGATGAGTTGCAATCCATCCGCGTAATCGTATTCGAGCATATACCGAATCATGGCATCCTGGTAATCCAGATTACCCAATGCCAAAACCTGATATTTCAGCGTCTCATTCATGAAGCTACCGCGTACCAACAGCGACACCAGTCGATTGATCTCATCGTTCTGAATGGAGGGGTCGTAGTCCAGAATTCGTTGTTCTAGATACTGCCCGCTGAGTGCCAGCCAGGTTTTCCAGTTTTGGTCCCACCCAACCATGTATTGGGTGTAAGGTTTTTTTACCGGCACCATTTGCACCAGAAGCGGATTACTCACATCCGGTGTTCGTTGAACGACCTGACTGAAGTGTTTACCGAGATAATAGCCGCCTTCACCGCGCAGAACGCCACTGAACACCGGGCGTGAGAAGTTCAGGCCAAACATTTGGGTACGATAATATGTTTGGTAATTGATGATGGATGTTGGAGCAGAGGGCGATAATAATTGATTTTGTAGAGCGGGCGCATCATCCCAGCCATTGAGGTAATTGATCGCCCAGTCAAACCCCAGATTGAATCCGTATAAGCGAAACCCAAATTCGCTATTACTCAAACTGTTACTCGGATAGTTGCCATAAGCATAGCTCATACCGAAAGTTTGCATGCCGGTGATGGGTGTTCCGGTGCTATCCACCCCAACAAATATTGGCAGCGCCGCGCTTGTGGGAAATTGAAAGACCCAGGGTCCGCTGAGGGCCAATTGGATTGGTGTGAATTGCGGAATCCAGAGCGCTTCAAGATTCAGGGCCGACAGATAGAAATTGGTTTTGATCATGGGCAGCCCAATCCGGATATCGTCAAAATCCTGCAGAATGAAATCGTGTAGATTCCAGGGACAGACGATGTCATTGATTGGAATTCCATCAGCTTTGCCCCAAACCACCTGTTGTTTGCCAATCCGGACATCTGCTTTATCAAAAAACAGATCAACGTACGCTTCGTTGAAATCCCAGGTGGTTAAGTTAGTCAGGTGGTCATGATAGGCATCAACCACAAGGACACCTCGGGCATCCATGCCACTAAGGGTCGTTTTGAGTCGTGCTTTTTCCTGTAAGATCAAGTAGTCGTTGGGGGAATGTACATCGAATGCGGTATAGGGCCGCAGATATCCATTAAACCGAATGTCAGCGAAACCGCTTTGAATGGCGACCAGGGCTAACCCCAACAACAAACCGGCATTTTTTTTCATCGGATCCCCCGTTTTAGCATACGAATGGTGAACAGGTTATCTTCCAATGCCTGCTCCAGATCGATGTCTTTAATAATCAGGGTCGTCTGATGCTTTTTCTTTAAGTTGACCATGTGCATTTTCTTGGCAATCCAAAAGCCGTTGACCTTTTCGTAATCACTCATTTCCAATGTTTTTATCCGGTCGCCGCGTTTATCGAACAAATACATCTGAAGCGGTTGCAGTTTTTCTTTGGAAATCCAGTAGGTCAGTTTTTGGTAAGTTGAGCTTTTATCCTTAGACTGACCTTCGATTTTCCAGCAAACCTCGCCATTTAAGGTTTCGTCACCCAGTAGCTTATAGGTGTATTTAGAAATGTCGCGGTCACCCATATCCTCATAGGTAAAATCGGTTCCCATGAACTCGCCGGTCTTTTCCGCGGCAGCGATACGCTTTTCGCGTCCTAATGCCGGGAGATACAACCACTGATCATCATCTTTTCCAGCTTCGCGATAATTCCATTGTAGAAATCCGGTATTGCGTTCATCGGCTGGTTCTAAAAAGAAAATAAGAGATTTATTTTCGAACTTACCCTTAGCGTATTCTTTCTGATACCGTCGAATCGTCCGAATACGTTGCTGTCCCCGTCTGTTTTCCAAAGTCATGGTTACGGTGGCATCCATATTGTCCGGTACGGGCTGAGCATCCATACGCTGGATGATCTCCAGCCCGGTTTCAGCCCACAGAGCGCTGGTGAGCAGGGTTAAGATAAAGGAATACTTGAATTTAAACATAAAACCTCCCGTAAAATGTGTTCGTTAATTGGTTTGGCTCAGACCTCGGCCGGTTGTTTTGCATAAACAAATTTTGGCCTGATCAACATGATCAGGACCGGCAGCAGAGTCAGAGCGCCTACGGTACAGACCAGAATCGATACGACGATGAGCCAACCAAAAAAATAGATGGGTAAAAAATTGGATAGCATGTTCACCGCAAAGCCTACCATCACCGCCAGCGCATTGAATAAAATGCCCTGGCCGGTCGTTCGTAACGTCGTGTGCATGGCATTTAGATCGGTGGCGCCCAATTTCACCTCCAGCCGGAATCGATATAAAAAGTGAATCGTATAATCAATTCCTACGCCGACCACGATGGAGCTTAGCATGGAAGTGCCGGCATTTAAATAGACATCGAAATACCCCATCAACCCGAATACCGCGACCACCGCGGAAGTGAGCGGTAATACCGAAAGTAAAGCCGCCATTGCCGAGCGAAACCAGAATCCTACAATCAGGGCAACCAGCACGACCGACATGAACAGGCTTCGGATTTGACCGTTCACCATCATAGGAATCAGATGCGCCAGCAGCACCGCATAACCGTCTGCCTGAGGCCGGTTTTGAACCCGAATATTGGTGTCCAGAAAACGATTCAACTTCTCCTGGATTTTCCGCATACGGGTCACATCGAAAGAGGCAATCCGGACCACAACCTGGGCCTGATCGTAGGTGTAATTCACATACGAATCCAGCGTATTCTGATCGCTTTGAAAGGAATACAGCAGCAGGTATTGAGCCACCAGTTCCCGCGAATCCGGAATGCGATAGTAAGCCGGGTTATTGGCGTGCATGGCCCGGTTCATTTCCTTAATGAAATCTACCAGTGACAGGGTATAGCCAATGTTTGGAATTGTATCCAGGAAGCTCTGAATTTTATCAATCTGACGGAGCACACGGGGGTCACGAATATCGCCATCAACAATGACCGACATGCTGGAACTACCACCATAGTTCCGGTTGATCACATTGCTGATACGGTGAATTTCCGAGTTTTTCTGGTAATAGTTCAGGGGATTACTGTCCACTATGATTTTGGGGATACCCAAAACAGCGATTAGCGTGAATAAAATAAAAAAAGCGAGAATGCCCTTTTGATGATGATAAACCAGATCGCCCAGATTGCTCAAAATCCGCGAGATCCAGCGACTTTCATTATTATGAATATTCTCGGTCTTACCCGGTTTGTGCAACAGCGTCAATACCGCCGGGATGAAAGTGATGGACAAAATAAAGGCAAGAGTGATGCCGAAAGCGCTTAGCAGGCCGACCTGGCGGGCCGCGGGAAGAACATGCGTCAGTAGGGACAGAAACCCGGCCAGCGTCGTAAATCCGGCTAGTAGAATTGGGGTCGAAATATGATTAATACCGCGAAAAATGATGTCGTGAATTGATGGTTTTTCACCCATTTCACGCACATCTTCATAGTACCGTGCCAGAATATGAATGCCATAGGCATTAGCAATCGCAATGAGCATGACCGGTACGATGTTGGTCACAATTTTCAACGATAAGTTCAGCCACGCCATGAGCCCCAGCGTAGCTGCAATGGACATGGCTACAACCCCCATGGGCAACAGTACACCGCGCCAGGATCTGAAACTGAAGAAAAGCAGGATGACCATTAATAACATGCCCAACGGAATAAAAGTGACCACATCATGTTCAATATCGGTGGAGATGTGGTAACGGATGATAGGCATCCCTCCTAATTCAATATCCATTCCAGTTTTGAGATAAGGTGCGATAAAGCCATGGAGTGCGTGGTAAAGTTCCTGATCCCGGTCGCTTTCGGTCAGGAATATCAGAATGGCGGTATGGGTGCGATCCGGCGAGATAATGATATTATGGATTAGCTTTTCCCGGGCCGCTTTTTGAGCAAACCTATCCGATTGAGCCTGAGAGGCGGGTAATGAATTTATGAAGGGTTCCACCGACATATAGTCGTTTTCACCCACGATGGTCTCCACATTGGTAATGCTGGTGACCCGGTCGACTAAATCCAGTTCGCTGATTTCCTGGGTCAGGGTGTCCACAATGCGCAATACGTGCGGTTCAAAGATATTCCGAGCCGCCACCGAGACGATGGCGATATCCTGACTACCAAAGATGTCATCGATCTCATTCATGCGCTTCAGATCAGGATCGTCCTGGTCGATGAGTGCTAGCATGTCGGGATCTATAGTCAAGCGTGGTAAAGGCGCGGCTAATGCGCCGATAATGATCAGCGTGATGGCAATGACAGATTTAGGATAATGGGTAATAAAGGCTACAAATTTTTTCATACGCCGGGAGCCGGGACTTTATGTAATAGTTGTAGAAGGGTTTCTCTCATTTCACCGGTAAATATGCCCTGGAACAGGATTAAAAATATTTCTTCCATCATATCGCGGGCGGCGTAGGAAGGGTGAAAAACAATTTCCGGTTGAAAGAGCTCGTCCAAAATCAAAGGCAGCAAGAATGCCAGCCGATCCAGATTCAGATTGGGATTTAGATCCCCGTCTGCCTGAGCTTGCCGCAGGAGACTAAACAGGTAGCCGAATTTGGTCAGTCGGTATTCTGTAAGTGAATGCCAAATCTCAGGATAAAGGAATTTGAGATCAGCGATGGATTGGTTGAGGAAAGGTGTAAGAACATCCAGAACACCGCGAATTGTTAGGATAAATCGTTTTGCGGGTCGAACCTTCAATGCTTTCATCTTTTCGAAATGCAAATCCAGCCTTGCTTCCACTTGACCAATAAAGGCATTAATGATTGCCTCTTTGGCCGGATAGTGCTGGTAGATAGTGCGTTTGGACATTTTCAGCTCTTTGGCCATTCGATCTACCGTAAAAGCGCTGAGGCCGAAGCGGGTCAGGAAGGATAAGAAATACTCCAGCACCCGGTGTTCAATATCGTTGGAAACGATCTTCGTGTTCATCGTTTCCTAATTAAACGCTCTCAAAAGCATAAGCCAAATAAAAAAAGAGTAGCCGGTAGGAAAACCCGCCGGGGAAAAGTCACTGCACCCGTAAGGTTCATGATCCAAAGAATCACAGGGGTTCCTCTGTAAACGGAAGTAAAAATCGTCTATAACTTTTGTTAGTAAAAGCTTACGAGCTTTAACAAAGAGCGGAACCAAATGTTGAACGCGGTAAAAGGCTGAAGACCGTTGATCAACCGGTTGTCACCGGGTTGAAACCCGGTGCTACGGAAGGTTGTCGGCGTTTGATTTTAAACCAAACGGTGGTCCACCAAGCGGGAATTTTTTAGTTTCCTGATGTATAGGGGGAAACAAAGATCTGTTTTGGTTTAATGGCAATAAATCATGGGTCAGGGTGTTAAAATTGCTCTTGTCTTTTTCCTGACCGGACAGGTCCTGACCGGACAGGTTGCAGGATTAAAGGCGCTCCTGGATTATAGTAAAACAGACCATCGCCTCGGGGAAATGTTACTCGTTTTTCGAGAGAACTCCCGCAAAGAATCATGCTTGAAGCCCCACTAATTGGATTGTATATTGAAACGTGACTAATGAGTGAGTAACGCTATGGATTCAAAAATAATTTCGACCCTGAAAAGCCTGGGATTCACGGCCAACGAAAGTAAGGCCTACCTAACCTTGCTTCGGTCGAACCCCGCCACCGGTTACGAAATCAGTGGCAAATCAGGTGTCCCGCGCTCCGCAATCTATGAAATTCTGAAGAGACTTGAAACCGTGGGTTTGGTCAGTGTTACAGACGCTAACCCGACTCGCTATATTCCGTTGCCCCCCCAACAACTGTTCGAATTGTTGGAGCATCGTTTCTCCAATGATATTGAAGAACTAAAATCCAGTCTGAATGCCATCAATACGGTAATGGAAGTGGGGAATTTGTGGAATATTGTCGGCTACGATAATATGATCCAGCGGGCTCGAACGATGATCCAAGCGGCTGAAAAAACTATTTATTTATCAGTTTGGCAGCTGGAATTTGATCGGCTACAAGCCGATTTGAGGGCCGCTGAAGCACGGGGTGTGCATATTGTGGTTTTTTCTTTCACCAGCGTTTCCCAGGAGGTGGGACTGGTTTTTTCCTACAATTTGGATCCTGGGGAACTGGAGAAAATCTGGAGCAAGAAGATCCTGATTGTGGTGGATAAGACAACGGCGCTGTTAGGAGGGTCCGAATTCGCACCCGGGATTAAAGTCGCCTGGACGAAGAACAACGCCATTGTTTCCATTGCTCTGAATTACATCATCCTGGATTTAACACTGCTGGCCCAACGATTCGATATTAATCTGGGACCGATTGTTTCAGAAATGCTGGAAGGTGATATTCAAAGCCTGGATGATCTATTCAGCGAGCAGCATAAGCCGGTTTTCCCTAAAAACCTTGCCTCCGCGTGAATTTGAACGAGCCCCACGGTAACTCTAAGATAGTAAAATTTGTTTACAATCGCTGCTTGACAGGTGAAAAAAGGCAGCCTATTTTCAAGTAACTCATAAACGAGTGACTAAAGCAAACTGAGGAGGAATGAATGGTAAAAGTCGCAATCAATGGATTTGGCCGAATCGGACGCACAGTCCTGCGTGAAGCCCTTTCACGAAATGTGGACATTGAGTTTGTGGCCATTAATGAGTTAGCCAACCCGGATACCATTACGCCCGTTCTTAAATATGATTCAGTGCACGGAATTTTCCCGGGTGAAGTACGTTTTACAGGTAACACTCTGTTAATCGGGGGTAAGAGAATCACGGTTTTTTCAGAAAAAGACCCGGCTGCCTTGCCCTGGAGTGAATTAGGGGTTGATGTGGTGATCGAATCAACCGGTGTCTTTCGCAGACGCGAACAGCTCGAAAAACATCTTGAGGCCGGCGCTAAAAAAGTAATTCTCACGGTTCCGGCCAAGGATGAGCTTGATGCGACCATTGTTCTCGGAGTCAATGATCAGGTCTTAAAACCAACTGACAAATTGCTCTCCAACGCCAGTTGCACCACAAATTGCTCCGCACCGCTGGCCAAGGTTATCGAAGATAATTTCGGGATTGAACGCGGTTTTCTGATCACGATTCATGCTTATACATCTGACCAACGGCTGCTGGATTTTCCTCATAGTGACCCCCGCCGGGCCCGGTCCGCTGCTTATTCGGTAATTCCTACTTCCACCGGCGCCGCCAAAGCGATCGGCAAGGTGATTCCCCAACTAAAGGGGAAACTGGATGGTGTCGCCCACCGGGTTCCCGTCCCGGATGGGTCCATTACGGAACTGGCCCTTCAGTTAAAAAAGAGTGTGACCGTAGAAGAGGTGAATGCCGCGTTGAAAACAGCTTCCGAAGGTTACCTCAAAGGTATTCTGGCTTATACGGCCGATCCGTTGGTTTCCATCGATATTGTGGGGAATCGGCATAGCTGCATATTTGATAGTGGTTTAACCAAGGTTGTGGACGGAACTTTTTTGAAAGTTTCCGGATGGTATGATAACGAAACCGGTTATTCCAACCGCGTAATCGATTTAACGTTGAAAGTAGCCTGACCGAATAATCATCGGGTTCAGCTAACCGGTAACATGGCGCGGAAAACCAAGATAATGGCAACAGTGGGGCCTGCTTCCGATACGGAGTCAGGCCTCCGTGATTTATTAGGAACCGGTTTGGATGCCGTTCGTCTGAATATGTCTCAGGGAGATCAGGTGTATTACGCTGAACTGATCCAGCGTATCCGCCGCTGGGCTTCCGGTGAACGCGTCGGCCCCGCCATCCTGATCGACCTGGCCGGACCCAAGATCCGTACGGTGAATTATAAACCGGGTTGGCAATTGACAACCGGTGAGCGGATTCTGTTAGGCCGGCAAGGGGCAGTGACACCGGACGCCGGGATTCCCCTCACCGGCGAATTTCGATTCCGGGAGATACATCCGGGGGCAACGATTTCGGCCGATGATGGTAAAATCCTCCTGGATGTTACCGCCCATATTTCGGAAGACCTGGTTGAGGTTACAATCAGACGCGGCGGCGATTTAAAACCCCGCAAAGGGGTTAATTTTATAAATCTGAATTTGGATGTTCCCACACTCACCGATAAAGATGCATCTGATTTTGAGTTTGCTCTTGATCAGGGAATTGACTGGGTCGCTTTATCATTCGTGCGCTCCGGCGCCGATATGGATGCACTGCGGGAAATTATGACCCGTAAAGGGAAAACTATCCCGGTGCTGGCTAAGATCGAGAAACCTGAAGCCCTGAATGACCTGGATCAAATCCTGGAAAAATTTGATGGCATCATGGTTGCGCGGGGTGATTTGGGGGTGGAGGTTCCATTGGAACGGCTGCCCGCGATTCAAAAACTGTTGATCCGGCGGGCCAATCTGCTGGGCAAACCGGTGGTGATCGCCACGCAGCTCCTGGCCACCATGCAGGATCACCCCTATCCCACCCGAGCAGAAGTGACTGATGTAGCCAATGCGGTTTACGATGGTGCCGATGCCCTGCTGTTAACGGGTGAAACGGCAATTGGTAGTTATCCGGTTGAAACGGTGAACCAGATGGCGGGCATTATTGCCGAAGTCGAGAAAGACCCTGAGATTGATCCGCGGATGGCGGTGGTTATTCCCCAACAAACCGATTCGGATGCCATTGCCCGGGCTGCCGGTGAAATCGCGGATGTCCTACGGATTAACGTTATTGTTTCCATGACTCATTCGGGTGCCACCGCCCTGGCGGTAGCCAAGTACCGCCCCCACGCGGCGGTTTATGCAATGACACCCTTTTTACCTGTGGCCCGACGTATGAAAATTATTTGGGGCTTGCGCCCGGTGATCGTGGAACCGTATCAAACCACGGACGCAATGTTGCAACTGGCAGAGAGACGGTTGCTTGAATTGGATGCACTGGAAACCGGTGACAGCTTTGTGGTCTCAGCCGGATTGCCCATCGGTCGGCCGGGAACGACCAATATGCTTAAAATTCAGCAGGTGAGTGGAAATAATTAATATCAGGCCGGTCACCTCCCGCGCACGGGAATAAAGCTTTAGAAAGAAAACATTGAAAACGGTTCAATTTATTTTTGGAATTCACAATCACCAGCCGGTGGGCAATTTTGATTATGTGATGGAGAGCAGTTGTGAACGTGCCTATCTGCCGTTTCTTCAAACCTTGCGGCGTTTTCCGGCGCTTCACATGGCATTTCATTTCAGCGGAAGCCTGATTGAATGGTTGGAAACGCACCGGCCGGATGTGCTTGATCTGTTGGGTGAATTGGTGCGGCGAGGGAATGTGGAATTGTTAAGCGCCGGCTTTTATGAACCGATTCTCACCATGATTCCCAGCCGCGATAAACTGGGTCAACTCCGGAAAATGAATCGCTATCTCCACAAGCGCTTTAATTACGAGCCTCACGGGAGTTGGTTGACCGAGCGCGTGTGGGAACCGCATCTGGTTACCCCCCTGGCCAAAGCCGGTCTTGAATACACCATCGTTGATGATTACCACTTCCTGTCAGCCGGACACCGCCCTGAGGATTTATCCGGCTATTACTATACCGAAGATGAAGGCTATACCCTCGGTGTTTTTCCTATAAGTCAACAATTACGCTATGCCATGCCTTTTGAAGATCCGCAAAAGACGATTGACCTGTTGCGATCCAAAGCCACCGAAAGTGGTGATGAACTGCTGGTCATGGCCGATGACGGCGAAAAATTTGGTATTTGGCCCGGTACTTTCAAAACCGTTTACCAAGACAAATGGCTGGAACGCTTTTTCAGTTTGCTGACTGAAAACCGGGAATGGTTACACACGACCACCTTTAAAGCGTTTCATGCCACTCACCGGCCCCGGGGATTGGTCTATTTGCCAACAGCGTCCTATTTTGAGATGTCTCAGTGGACATTACCCCCCACACTGAGCCGCGATTTTGACAAATTTGTCCACGAGCTCCGGGATCGGGGTGAAGAAAATTTTGCCAGACCCTTCGTAAAAGGGGGAATCTGGCGCAACTTTCTGTCCAAATACAGTGAATCCAATTGGATGCAAAAACGGGTGACCGATCTCTCAGACCGGATCACACGACTGGAGAAAACACTAACCGGCCCCCTACCGCCGGAAGTAAAAGACGATCTTTATCGGGCGGAGTGCAACTGTGGCTACTGGCACGGGGTTTTTGGGGGATTGTATTTGCCCCATTTACGCCATGCGATTTATGAGCATCTCCTGAAAGCCGAGACAGCTTTGGCTAAGATCACCCGGGAGCCCTTGCGGGTGCTGGATATTGACAAAGATGGTTACGCTGAATATCAATTACGCAATGCGCTGCTACAGATTTTTATTCGTGAAAAAGGGGCTGCGATCCAGGAAATCGATGTGTTGCCGGCCGCGTTCAATGCGACCAATACGCTCCGGCGATATTCGGAAAGCTACCACGCGAAGCTGCCGTTTGCCACGACGGTTGAAGACGCCCGGGGTTCGATTCATGATGTGGTTTTAGCCAAAGAACCAAATCTGCAGAATTACCTTTTTACCGATCATTATCCCCGGCTGAGCTGGATCGATCATTTTTTTGGAGAAAACGAATCGCTGGAAAGTTTTTACCGCGGCGAAGCACAGGATAGAGCTGATTTCATGAATACGCGCTTCCATGCGGATCCGGTGAAAAGCGGTCTCAAACTGACCGCCACCGGCCGGATTTGGCGCTTGCCGGTGACTTTGATTAAAACTGCTATCCTTACCAAGCAGGGCCTTGATTTTCGGATTACGGTAAAAAATACCGCTGAGCATGAGATTCATGGGTTGTATGCCTGTGAGTTCAATTTTGGGTTATTGGGGGGTAACAGCCCTGATCGGTATTACGAACTGGATGGCGATACGAGTTACCGCACCCCTTTGAACACCAAAGCTGAAGACGCTTCCGTTCAGCAGGTAAGGTTGGTCGATGAGGGGGACAAATTTGCCTTAACCTTAAAATTCACTGAACCGGTGCGTTTGTGGCGTTCTCCCGTGGAAACCATTTCCATGTCCGAGGCGGGCTTTGAACGCGTTTACCAGGCATCCTGCGTGGTTCCCCTATGGCCATTCACACTACAACCCGGAGCTTCCCGGGAATATGCTTTTCAACTGCTGGCGGAGACCGGCAAGCTTTAATACTAAAATCTGACTACAGTCACCAGGAGCCGTAAATCGTGAAATCATTTCAACCGGAAATTGGTTATTTTAGCGCCGAGATCGGTGTCTCGCCGAGTATTCCATCATATTCCGGTGGATTGGGCGTATTGGCCGGAGATCATGTAAAGGCGGCCGCGGACGCAAGCTTACCACTGGTAGGCGTAACCCTGCTCTACCGCGAAGGGTATATGAATCAGCACGTGGACACCCATGGCCAACAGACTGAAGAATATCCGCCGTTTAATCCGGCCTGGCTGTTGGAAAACCTGAATGTTAAGGTTTCGTTCCGGATCAATAGTCATCGAATTCACCTGGCGCTGTGGCGCTACTGGGTGAAAGGCGTCTCCGGCTTTCAAGTGCCGATTCTATTTCTGGACTCCGACCTGCCGGAAAATGATGCGATTAACCGCCACCTGTGTTACCGGCTGTACGCCGGCGATAATGTTCACCGACTTTATCAGGAAATGGCCATGAGCTTGGGTGGAATGGCTGCCTTAAGAGCCTTGGGCTATACCAAAACCATCAAGATTTACCACATGAACGAAGGTCACACGGCCTTCCTTACACTGGATCTATTAAAAACAGCCCAAGGCGATGTGGCCGCCGTGAAACAGCAATGCGTTTTTACCACGCACACACCGGTTCCGGCCGGACATGACGAGTTTACCTATGCCCATGCTTTGCCGGCTTTGGGCGCCCTCGCGCCCTCAAATATCAGGGAATTAGCCGATAATCACGGCAAGCTGTCCATGACCCATCTGGCACTTCATTTGAGCCGGTCCATCAACGGCGTATCCAAACTTCATGGGAAAATCGCCCAACACATGTACCCCGGAGTCGAGGTAAAATATGTGACGAATGGCGTTCATCATTTATCCTGGACCAGTCGTGAAACCCAGCATCTGTTTGATAAACACCTTCCCGGCTGGGCCGCTAAACCTGAGGTGCTGGTGGATATAGAAAAAATTTCGGATGATGAGCTTTGGCAGACGCATCAAAGCAACAAGATTAATCTTCTGAATTTTGCGAATGCCATGACCCAAAAAGGTTTATCACCGGATTTGCTGACCATTGGATTCGCCCGGCGCGCGGCCGCCTATAAACGGGCGAATCTGGTGTTTTACGATCTTGATCGAATCATTGATATTTCCGAGGGCAAAGTCCAATTCGTCTTTTCCGGCAAAGCTCATCCCCGGGATGAACACGGGAAAGAAGTTATCCAGCAATTGTGTGAAAATATTAAAAAGGTAAACGGCCGGGTGAATTGTGTCTTTTTAGAGAATTACAATATGTGGTTGGGTCGGTTGATCACCAGCGGTGTGGATGTCTGGCTGAATTCTCCCCTGCGTCCCAATGAAGCCAGCGGCACCAGCGGGATGAAAGCGGCCCTGAACGGTGTTCCCAGCTTATCGATTTTGGATGGCTGGTGGGTGGAAGGTTGCCGGGACGGGGAAAACGGATGGTCCTTTGGTGAACCGGCGGTGCCCAATGATCGCTCCGATGCAAACGATCTATACCGGGTGCTGGAACAAAAAATAATCCCCACGTACTATGCTGATCGCCCGGGTTGGTTACGGATCATGCGCGAGGCCATCAAGACCGGGGTCAAATTTACCGCCAAACGGATGTTGGAAGATTATATCCGGAAAATTTACCGGCCGGCATAATTCGCCACAACGAATTCGACCCGCTGCATGCTCAATCTCAATAAGTCTTAATCCCGGAAGCTCCCCTGGGGAATGGGCCACTTTTCCTCGCGGACGATGGTCTGTTTTACTGTAATTCAGCAGCCTTTTCCCTTTGAACCGGGGATGATTTTAAGGTTATAAGCCGTGTTTTACCGCCGTTAAGCAAAAACAAAGAAATTTCCGCTTAGCGGGCTTCATTCAACTCATGAGCCTGAAAAAATTCCTGCTAAAATTTCACTCCGTCACTGGAAAAACAAGAATTTATCCCGCAAAGCGGGCCTCAGGCCAACTGAATATCGTACAAACCGGCCTTAGGGAAGCACCGGCAGGTGTAGAATAATAAAGGTAATGAGAAACGGTGGCATTAAAGTTGCCTTAAGATAACCAAACTAAGATTCCAATAGGAGGGGTTATGAAAAAATTATGCATCACTCTAATTTCAATAACTATGCTAGTCTGGTTGAGTGCGTGCGAGAAGACGGTTACCGAGACCGTTACCGTACATGATACGATTATTATCATCAGCGTTGACAATGTCCTGGCATCACCGGATTCTATTGGTGTCGGGGGCTCTATTACCCTAACCACCCAGGTTACCACCGATCCTGCTGCCGGCTCGCTGACCTATAATTGGTTTGCCGATGCCGGTACTTTTAATGCAACGACCGGTGATACGGTGACCTGGAATGCTCCGGATACGGCGGGTACGTATCGTGTCAGCGTACATGTAACCGATGGTGAGTACATCGGTATCGGTAGTATCACGGTTGGTGTGGGGATGTATGCACCAGCGGTTACGCCTTATTACAAAGGTGCAGAAGCTTGTGCTGCCTGCCATAGCAATTCGTCAATGCCGCAATATACCGGTTGGTCCCAGACCAAACATGCCCAGGCCTTTGCCGATTTAATGACCAGTGATCATGCTTCTTCAGCCTGTTTTCCGTGTCATACGGTCGGATATGACGCAATTTCCGGCAATGGCGGCTATGATGAGTCACCCATTACCAGATTTGAGAATGTTCAATGCGAAGCCTGTCACGGTCCGGCGTCTGAACACGTGGCGAGCAACGGTGCGGATGTAAGCACGCTGACGGTTTCTTTGGCTGATTCTGTTTGTACCGGTTGTCACCAGGGTTCTTACCATCCCTACCAGGAAGACTGGTCACAGTCTGCGCATGCCGCTTCGACTTCAAACTCACACGCGGCCGGTAATGCTTATTGCCAACCCTGCCACAGCGGCAGTGGTTTTGTCGATGCTTATAATGGTAGTAACAACCTCGCTTTCAATCCCGATGACCCGGGTGCGATTGCCTGCGGTGTTTGCCATGACGCCCACAGTACCGAAAATGAACATCAGTTACGGACATTAGCCGCGGTTACTTCGGTCGAAGCAAATGGCGTGACACAAACAATCCAGGCTGCCGGTAATGGCCAGCTCTGCGTGCAGTGTCACCATGCCCGCCATTCGGCTGATGATGAGGACGACCAGATTAATAATGGCTATAAATACTTTGGTCCACACCATTCACCCCAGGGTGATATGCTGGCCGGAGTCAGTGCGTATGAAGGTGTTACGAGTGGATTCACCTACGGTGGCAAGTTCACCAACCACTATGTCATTGAAAACGCCTGTGTAACTTGCCACATGGATATGACTCCCAATGCGGACGGCACCAATAATACGGGCCACACCTTCATGCCCAGGGCAACAGCTTGTGCAGCCTGTCATGGCGAGATCGGTGATTTTGATGAGATCATGGCCCAAGCTGATTATGACGGTAACGGCGCTATCGAAGGTATGGAAGCTGAGATTGCGGGCCTTGAGGGAACCTTAACCGGCCTGCTGGTTACCGCGGGTCTGGATACTACCGGAAATGTTAGTGTATCCAGCGCTCTCAGTGCTACCAGATTTGATACTCTGGCGGATGGAACTCAGAGTCCGACCGCGATTAGACTGCGGAAGGGCGGCTACAATCTCGTCTTTGTGCAGGAAGATCATTCCAACGGCTTCCACAATCCGACGTATGCGATCCAGATTCTGCAACAGTCCATTCTGTTCATGAATTCCGGGGCGTTAACTTCGGCGCATATTCTGACCGGAAATGAAAAAGCCGTTGCTAAATGGTAAAGACTGTCCGATCGTTGTGATCTGACATGCGTCTAAACCGGTAATATCAAGCCCCTGCCGCGGCGGGGGCTTGTTTTTTTTAGCTATTCAGAAGTAAGTGTGAAACACGGGGATGATTATTTGTAAAAGAAAATTAGCATCCCCGGCGATTAAGCAATAAAATAGCCGCCCATGATTTTAATCTTTCAGATAATAACCGCAAATATTCCGCCCGGTCGATTATTTACGGTTTTTTTTAATCGTGGAGTGCACGGGGAGCCGTAACGGATTAGCCGCACGCCGGATATTCCGGTAAATCAATTTCAACAGGCTCCGCAATTTTCCGGGGCCTGTTTTTAAAATGGGAGTTACAAGTTGAAAGTTTCGATTCAGGGTGAACGCGCATCCTTCCACGAAATGGCTGCCCGGGCCTATTTCAAGCAGCCCGTTGAGGCGCTGGAATGCCTGACCTTTAAGGATGTCTGCCGAACATTGGTTGACGGTCAAAGTGATAGCGCCATCATGGCCGTAGAAAATACTTTAGTGGGCAGTATTTTGCCCAATTACGCTTTACTGAATGAATTTCCGGTAGTCATCACCGGTGAAATTTACCTGAGAATTGAACAAAATCTTATGGCGTTGCCAAAGCAACAATTGAAGGATATTTCCATTGTTCGCTCCCATCCCATGGCGTTGCGGCAGTGTAGTCACTTTTTTAGGCAACATTCGCATTTGAACGCCTTGGAGGCCTTTGATACCGCCGGCAGCGCCCGGGAGATTCGCGAACAAAATTTACCGGGTACGGCCGCCATTGCCAGCCAGGCCGCGGCCGAGCGCTATCAGTTGGAGATTCTGGCGCCGGGTATTGAAGATCAGAAACACAATTACACCCGGTTCTTCAGCTTGTCCCGACGAACAGGAGAGCCCGGTTTTAGCGGATCGAAGAGCACGCTTTATTTCAAATTGAAGCACCAGGTGGGAGCGCTGGCGCGCATGCTGAATATTTTTCAAACCCACGCTATCAATTTGAACATGATCCAGTCTTTGCCGGTGCCCCTCAATCCCAATGAGTATGGTTTCCTGATCGAAGTGGTCTGGCAAAAAGCGGTGGATTTTCAAACTACCCTCGCTGAAGCACAAACCTGTTCAAGCGCTATGAAGATTCTGGGTGTCTACGAACCCGGCTTGCGGCCTTTCGCCTGGCTGAACCGCTGAATGGAAATTAAGGTGCCGCGAGCGGAGCATCCGGCGGCGAAGGTGGACCCAGTAAAATAGTGCGTGGCAGTAGCGCCAGATCAATACGCTGCATCCGCACCGATTTGATATGCCGTTCCTCCAGCCAGACCAACTGACTCAGATTCCGCGGCTCATCAACCCACACCGGAATTCCCAAATGCCCCATCAGCCGCACAAATTTTTGAGTTAATTCGTTGCGAAATCTCGTAGTATCCATGGGAACCAACGCCACGTCGTAGTTAGTGTGAAATATCGGTAGCAGTAACCAACGGCGGTACCGGATGACACGCTTTAGTTCACTAGGCGGCATGATTTGCGGAAGGTGAGGCAGAGATTCTCGCAGCTTGCGCAGCGGACGTTCGAAATTGCTGCTGAACACAAGCTGCAGCTCCAACTCCTGTTGCCGGATATACTGCGCCAGCCGGCCTAGCCCGTTTGTATCATCCCGCGTAAAGTGAAACCAATATTTGAGGAACGGAAAATGTGTGATGACACTATCCACCGGTGTAGCACTTTCAGCATCAGCGTACCAGACCGCCCCTTGATAATGGAGGTCCAACTGAATCCGGCCGGCGCCATAACGGTTTTTCAATACGCTGATCGAAGCTAACAAAC
Source organism: uncultured Lentisphaeria bacterium (assembly GCA_964543125.1). Lineage (GTDB taxonomy): Bacteria > Fidelibacterota > UBA8477 > UBA8477 > UBA8477 > CAZIWX01. The sequence continues at coordinate 30,118 of CAZIWX010000002.1, forward strand.
CCGTATCCGTGAGACGCTGTCCACCCCGGGTGGCCCAAACCGTCATTTTCGAAGGTGCGATCAGAGCGGTGGACGTTTTCGGTGTACGCTGATACCAGATATATTGGTGAATCAGGGTGAGGACACCAATGGTCACGAAAATCCGCCGCACCCACTTCATACCGCAATAATAGTCCGTTAAAATCGGCAAACCAAAATATGGTTCGTCTGGATCGGGGATTCGTTTAAATTAGCGACCGGAAGACCATGAACCTGAAATCTCACCGGAATTGAGGATGCGAACTTTTACGAAACGAGTTATCCCGGGCCTGTTTCTGATCTTGGGGATGTATAATTTTTCGCGTTGCGGTTTGCCATCGGCTGTTGCCAATGTCGGGCGGCCAGCAGTTCAAGAACCGCGAGATACTGACCTGGCCCTAACCCCGACAATCGTTAATCTGACTCAAAAAATCCCGGGCCTGAAAACCGATGTGCGTTACGCCACCACCCATAATTTTACCGGTCAGGTCTTGTACGCTTCCGGTACACCCTACCTGGTGGCTGAAGTGGCTGAATCGTTGTTGACCGTGCAAAACGAGCTCAGGAACATGGGCCTGCAGTTGCTGGTTTTCGACGGTTATCGCCCCTTAGCGGTTCAGAAGAAAATGTGGAAAATATACCCGGACAGCCGCTATGTCGCCAATCCGGTCCACGGCTCGCGCCACAACCGGGGCTGCGCCGTTGACCTGACCCTGGCGGATTCAACCGGTCAACCGCTGGTGATGCCCACCGGTTATGATGATTTCACTGAAAAAGCCAACGCCGGTTTTAGGGATTTACCCGCGCAACAATTGGCTAACCGGGCTTTGCTGAAGCTGGTAATGGAAAAACATGGCTTCGTTGGACTCAAATCCGAGTGGTGGCATTTCGATTTTAGAGGCTGGCGGAATTATCCGGTATTGGACATTCCGATTCCTGCCGAGCGTTAATCTTTACCCGTGTCAAATTATAGCGCGGGAAGCTTGTACAGTTGCCTGGAATAGACTAAAATACTGACCATCTTTACCAAATCAGGAGGGACAATGAAAAACAGGTTGGGTTTTCTGGGATTGCTTGCACTGACAAGCATGCTAATGGGGCAGGAGCAGGTTGCTAAGACCGGTTTTAATTTCGGGGGTGTGCCGGCCATTGCGTACAACTCGGATACGGGATTTACCTACGGCCTGATCGTAAATACCTATAACTATGGCGATGGCTCGATGTATCCGGATTACCGGTACTCACTCTATACCGAATGGTCGCGGACCACCAAGGGCAGTGGGGTCAATAAACTTTTCTTCGACTCCAAATATCTGCTGCCCAAAGAGATCCGGATCACCAGTGAGCTGAGCTATCTGACGGAACAGACCCTGCCGTTTTACGGTTTGAACGGCGCCAGCGCACCCTACCAGGCAGGGTATGAAATTGAGGATTCGACCAACTATATTTCGCGTGTGTATTATCGGCACATGCGCAATACACTTAAGTTCACGGCCGACTTTCAGCGTAAGTTTTTAAACGACAACCTGCACTGGATCGGTGGCTTCGGGATCATCAACACCAGCGTGGATACGGTGGATATTGCCACCCTGAATGAAGGGAAAGACCCGGTCGATCAACTGCCTGACACGACAAGTTTGTACTCTGAGTATGTAAACTATCATTGGATTGGAGCCGATGAAGCCCAGGGTGGCCTGACCAATTATGTGAAATTCGGGCTGGTCTATGACACCCGGGACAATGAACCCAATCCCATGTCCGGAATCTGGACGGAAGCGCTGGTAACCGTGGTTCCCAAAGCCCTGGGCAGTGATTTCAGCTATGCGACGTTGACCGTCACGCACCGTCAGTATTTCACTATCATTCCCCAGGATCTGTCTTTTGCCTATCGTTTAGGCTATCAGGGTGTGATCAACGGCCGGGAACCCTTTTTCATGCTGCCAAACTACCAGAGCAGCTATCAGGTGAATGAGGGTTTGGGCGGTTCCAAGTCTCTACGCGGCATTTTAAAAAACCGGATCGTGGGCAAATCCATCGCCTTCGGTAATTTCGAATTCCGCTGGAAATTTTACCGCACGGTGGTATTCAACCAGAATGTGTACTTGGCCTTGAATGCCTTCATGGACGCCGGGCAGGTGCTGGAAAATCAGCCTATTCCGGAACCTTTTGGAATTCCAGCGCAACCACCCATGTATTATCCCATCTATCCGAACGGTAAAGACACACTGCACAAATCGTTTGGTGGCGGCTTGCGGATCGCTTTGAACGAGAATTTTATCGTAGCGGTTGACATGGGCTTTGCGGGGGCTAAAGCCGATGGCTCCAGCGGACTCTATATCGGACTGAATTATTTGTATTAATCCAAATCACCGGAAAACAGCGTCAATTCTATGAGCTCAATCGGTACCGTAGTGGAAAAATGGCCGCCGGAACGCACGGGAAAGCAGCGCCAACGGATGTTGGATTTGATGGCGGACCTGGAGACGCAGCGCAAAGTGCTGTCAAAAGGGGGTGGTGAAAAAGCCATCAACCGGCAACACCGGAAAGACCGGCTCACGGCCCGCGAGCGGATCGAAAAACTTATCGATAAAGGCACACAATTCCTGGAATTGGGCATTTTTGCCGCCTGGGAAATGTACCCGGAGTATGGAGACCCGCCGGCAGCCGGGGTCATCATCGGGATCGGTAAAATTCACGCACGCGAGGTGGTGCTGGTTGCCAATGACGCCACGGTCAAAGCCGGCGCCTATTTCGAAGTTACTTTAAAAAAAACCCTGCGGGCCCAGCAAATCGCGCTGGAAAATCACCTGCCTATTGTTTACCTCGTGGACTCGGCCGGTGTGTTTTTGCCCATGCAGGACCAGGTTTTTCCGGACGAAGGTCATTTCGGCCGCATTTTTTATAATAATGCCCGGCTGTCGGCTCTGGGCATTCCCCAAATTGCCTCGGTGATGGGGTCTTGCGTAGCCGGTGGCGCCTATTTACCGGTCATGTGCGACAAGTATGTGATGGTCGAGGGCGCCAGTATGTTTTTGGCCGGGCCGGCGCTGGTGAAAGCTGCAATCGGGCAGGAGGTGGACCTGGAAACTCTGGGCGGCGCCACCACCCATAACGCCATTTCCGGTACTGCTGATTACCACGAGCCCAACGACAAGGCGGCTTTGGAGCGTGTCCGCAAGCTCGTGAACAATCTACCGTTACCGGAAAAAACCCTTTTTAATCGAAGCGACCCACATGCGTCTAAGTTTAAGGCGTATGATTTGCTGAGTGTTGTCCCGGATAATGGCGGTCAGTATGATGTCCGGGAAATCATCGCCCGGCTGGTGGACGACTCGGACTTTGATGAGTATAAAGCCACGTATGGGAAAACGCTGGTTTGTGGTCATGCCCGGCTGGGTGGATTTACGGTGGGAATCGTGGCGAATCAAAAACTCATTGTTAAAACCGAGGCGGGTGAGATGCAGATGGGCGGCGTGATTTACAACGATTCGGCGGACAAGGCCGCCCGGTTTATCATGAACTGCAATCAGGATCGGATTCCGCTGATTTTTATTCACGACGTGAACGGTTTTATGGTGGGCCGGGAGGCCGAATGGGCCGGGATTGCCAAGGATGGCGCCAAAATGGTGCAGGCGGTTTCCAATTCAGTAGTCCCTAAAATTGCGCTGGTGGTTGGTGGTAGTTATGGAGCAGGAAATTACGCCATGAGCGGCCGGGCTTATAGTCCCCGCTTTCTATATGCCTGGCCAACGGCGAAAATCGCGGTGATGGGCGGCGCCCAGGCGGCCAATGTCCTGGCTGATATTCGTCTCGCGAAGGAAAAAGATGTGACCCCGGAAAAGCGTAAAGCGATTGTGGATGAAATCAAAGCGATTTATAAGAAACAGTCCGATCCACGGTATGCCGCCGCCCGCCTGTGGATTGACGAGATTATCGATCCACCGGAGACGCGCCGAGTACTCATCCGTTCACTGGAAGTTTGTGCCAATCAGCCGCAACTCCCGGCGCCTAATTTCGGGGTGCTACAGGTGTAGAGAACGGAACACGGATTTCACGGATAAGACGGATTAGCACGGATATGACTGATTTTTCAAAAAGAAGCAATCCCACGCGTCTTGCTCCGCCCGGGCAGGCAGGCTCAGGGAGACAGCCGGGAATTAGGTTTTTTAAAATTAGTGTCATTCGTGGTTACTCTTAATCTGTGTAATCTGTGGTTTAACAAAAAAAGGACTTATGAAAAACTTAGTGCGAATCGGAAACGGTCAGGGATTTTGGGGTGATTCCATCGACGCCCCGGTGCATTTAGTGGAAGACGGTCCCCTGGATTATCTCACGCTGGATTACCTGGCGGAAGTCACCATGTCCATCATGCAGCGTCAGAAGGAGAAAAATCCCCAAACCGGCTATGCCCGGGATTTTGTGGAGCTGATTGACCGCATTTTACCAACCTTGATTCAAAAAGATGTTAAAGTGATTGCCAATGCCGGCGGTGTGAATGCACCGGCCGCGGCGGAGGCATTGCAAGAGGTGGCGCGTCGACAGGGAGTGCGGAACCTGAAAATCGGTATCGTGGAAGGTGATAACATACTGGATCGTATCGACGAACTGGTTGACGCGGGTGCTAAATTCGAAAACATGGAAACCGGTGCAGCCTTCGATGAAATTCGGGACCGGGTAAAGTCGGCCAATGTGTATATCGGTGCGTTTCCCCTCGCGGAAGCTTTGAACCAGGGTGCGTGCATTGTTCTGGCAGGGCGCGTAACCGATCCGGCCCTGGCATTGGGTCCCGTGATCCATGAGTTCGGTTGGACAGAATCAGAATATGACAAATTGGCGCTGGGGACCCTGGCCGGACACATCACCGAATGTGGCGCTCAGTGTACCGGCGGTAATTATTCCCGTTGGTGGGAAGTGCCGGATTATGCCGGGATCGGTTACCCCATCATCGAAATCCAGTCGAATGGCAAATTTGTTATTACCAAGCATCAGGGCACCGGCGGCGTGGTGAACCGTATGGGTGTCTCGGAACAGATCCTGTACGAGATGGGTGACCCCCGAAATTATATCTCGCCGGATGTGGTAGTGGATTTTACTTCGTTCAGCTTGCGAGATGAAGGAAACGACCGGGTTGCCGTTGAAAAAGTTCACGGCTCCAAACCAACGGCCTTCTATAAGGTTTCCATGAGTTATTTTGCCGGCTACAAAGCGTCTGGCCAGCTCACCGTTTCCGGCCCCAGGGCCTATGAAAAGGCGCAAAAAGTTGCAGAAATTATCTGGGAACGCCTGATCCGCGCCGGAAATAGTTACGAGGACACCAAGACCGAATATTTGGGTCTTTCGTCTTGTCACGGCGATATCAATCCGGTACCCAAGCAAATCAACGAAGTGGTCCTGCGCCTCAGTGTCCGGGATGGTGATAAAGTTAAAGTCGATCGCTTTGGGAAAGAGATTGCCCCGGTCATAACCAATGGGCCGCCGGGAATCACGGGTTTTGCGGGTGGCCGGCCCAAAGCCCGGGAAATCATTGCCTATTGGCCGGCCTTGATTCCAAAGGGGTTGATTGCGACCAAAGTGACCGTGGTATAAACAGGAAGCGCTGATGAAAAAAATAAAACTTTACCAAATTGCCCATGCCCGCTCGGGTGACAAGGGTCCCAATTCCAATGCCGGGGTTATTTTTTACACCCGGGAAGGATATGCGCTTGGGAAAAAACTACTGACGGTAGAGCGAGTGAAAACACACCTGGCCGGCATCGCAAAAGGGGCAATCAAGCGCTATGAGCTGCCTAATCTGTTGGCACTGAACTTTATTCTCGGGGATTCGCTGGGGGGTGGCGGCAGTGAAAGCCTGCAGAATGACGCCCAGGGCAAAACCCACGGCCAGGCGGTACTCCTGATGGAGTTGGAAGTACCCGACGATTTTCCGGTTGACGATGTGGGAATTTGAAAAAACAGCATGCAATTACCTGAAACCGACTTTCTGAAACTTGATTTAAAGCAGCAAACGCTGTGGGTAACGTTGGATCATCCACCGGTAAACGCTTTGAGCCGGGAGATGGTGAATGAACTGCACCAATTAGCCGGATGGCTGGCCGCGGCGCCCAAAATCTGGCTGGTAGTGCTGACCAACTCCGGCAAGATCTTTTGCGCCGGCGCCGATTTAAAAGAGCGTGCAACCATCCCCGGCGAGCAAGTCGCAAGTGTGGTAAAAGAAATTCAAAATGCCTGCCGGGAATGGTCAATGCTTCCCCAGCCCGTGATCATGGGCGTGAATGGCACTGCTCTCGGAGGGGGACTGGAATTAGTGTTGGCGGGTGATTTGATTGCTGTTTCCAACAGTGCGAAACTGGGATTTCCGGAGGTGGGTCTGGGAATCATTCCCGGTGCCGGGGGAACCCAGAAATTAGCCCGTCGAACCAACGAGGGAATTGCTAAAAAATGGATCCTCACGGCCAAGATTTTTACCGCAGATAAAGCAGTTGCGGATGGTGTGGCCGATTTTGTTTTCCCCGATTCTGAATTTAACCCGCGTTTAACGGCATTAGCGGCCCGGGTGGAGAAAAACGCGCCTTTGGCCCTACGGCAGGCTAAACTGGCGATTCAGAGTGGTGCCGCACTTAGTATGACTGAGGCACTTAAACGTGAATCCGATGCTTATGCACCCTTGATTCCAACTCGCGATCGCCATGAAGCACTGGAAGCTTTCAAAGCCAAACGTCCACCTAAATGGTGCGGGAAGTAAACCGCGTGCTTACCCGCTTGCTCCTAAAATCAATAGCCCATTTAACCACGAACCGGCGTTTGCTAACCGTTTGGATCATATTTGTCGCATTTTTTCTGTGGATGAGCTGGTTGGATAACCAACTAAAAGCAATCGGGAATGAGGCTGGTATCTTGGATTTACAGTTTGCCTTCACTGCTGAACGCGCGAACGATATTTTAGCCCACTGGGGTGTAGCCGGCAGACAACTGGCGTTAAAGGGTTTGCTGTATGATTGCCTTTATCCCATCAGTTATAGTTTGGCATTATTAACTCTGGTTGTACGGGTTTACGGCGTGGCCACCCCCGGGAGCAGATTTTTTATTCGTCTTCCGTTACTGGCCGTCATTTTGGATTATAGTGAGAATTATCTTCACTGGCGCATCATTCAGGCCTTTCCCGCCATAACGTCATCCAACATCGGTTTGGCCAGTTATTTTGCCGCTGCCAAGTGGTTATTAATTGCTGTAACTATTGGATCAATTTTGTTGACCGGCGCTATCCGCCTAAAACGGCGAAGCAAACCGGTTAACAAATAAATTCATGCTGCGCCGGATTCTTTTCCTTGGACTGTTGAGCCTGTTATTGAATGGGCAGACAAACCCGTACCGGGATTGGGACGCCTGGGCGGATCACTATCCGGAATATTTACGTCAAAGTGCCAAATACTGGGTCCAGGATCGAACCAGTCAAATCATTCTGGGAAGTTGGCTGATCGCCTTGCCCGTTTTGCTCAAAACCGATAACAAATCTTCATTAGCGATCCATGACGCCGGAATATTAGGCTCCAATGGTCAACAATTTGGCGAAGCCTGGGGCCGATTTATCGGGCCGGCGTACCTACTGAGTTTGACGGCACTCCAGACTTTTAGACCGCATTTGTCCAGGGTTGAGCGTTACCAGCGGCTGGAATATGTGATTACCACTTACGGTGTTGCCGGTACGCTCACAAGCAGCTTGAAATTTTTAGCGCGCCGGGAACGCCCGGACGGCACGGATTCTTTCTCATTTCCATCCGGGCACACTACTCTGGCCTTTGCCACGGCCGAAATAACCCGCCAGCTCTACGGCAATTGGTGGGGTGGCGCGGCTTATGGACTGGCGGTACTAACCGGTATTCAACGCGTACAAGATCAGCGTCACTGGGTAGGCGATGTGGTTACCGCCGCGGTCCTAAGTACGACTATCGCCCGGGCTTTGGCTCCCGGAAAAACCAGAGCAGCAAGACTCCATTTGGGGGTGAGTCAATTAAATACGTCGCAAACACTCTTGGTGACGCTTTCCCGGGAAATTCCATTTTTTTAATTTAAATAGCATTCCGCACTACCAATTGAACTTTTGAGCTTGGTTGCGCTAAGGGGCAGCGTATTTTTGCGGCAATGATTAGCGCGAAAGGAAGACGGCTGTGAGCGGTTTCTGGAATTGGTGGCAACATCTACCCAGCCACATGGACCCTACGATATTTACAATAGGTAATTTTCCCATCCGCTGGTACGGCACCATGTATGCCGTGGCATTTACTATCGTTTATTTCCTGGTGAAACACCGGATTCAGTCTGAAAAATTAAATTACCGAAAAGAATTTTTAGGCGATGCCCTCATGTATGCCATTTTAGGAGTCATGCTGGGTGGCCGAATCGGATATGTATTGTTCTACAATTTTCCGGAATTCCTGCACTACCCCTGGCGTATTATTTCGCCCTTCGCGCAGATCAATGGTCATTGGACTTTCATCGGGATTTCCGGGATGTCCTATCACGGCGGTGTTTTGGGAGTAATTGTTGGTTGGTGGCTATTTGCCCGAAAGAATAAAATGACATTTTGGGAATTAGCGGATTTGTTTATTCCAGCGGTGCCCCTAGGCTATTTCTTCGGCCGGATCGGAAATTTCATTAACGGTGAATTATATGGCCGGCTCACTGACGCCAATATCGGGATGTATTTTCCCAGTGCTCCGGATGGTCATTTACGATACCCTTCTCAACTCTATGAGGCATTTTTTGAAGGAATAATCTTATTCTTGATTCTCTGGCCTTTACGGAAAAAGTCACCTTTCCCCGGTTTCCTGGGGGGAGCATATATATTTGGTTACGGGATTTTCCGCTTTTCCATTGAATATTTTCGTCAGCCGGATGCCCAACTTGGTTTTGTCTTTCTATCTTTCAGCATGGGACAAATGTTGAGCTTTGCAATGCTGGTGGGCGCCGGTTTCTATTGGTACATAAGCTATCAATCCTACCGGCGGCAAGCCTCTCTCGCTAAATAATGCCGGTTTTGCTGATCATAGCAATTAGCGCTCTGATTGCCGGCCCCTTCCTGGCGCAAATTCTGCGTCAAAACCGGTCCATAAATCAGGTGCTGGACGGATTCGTTTTAGTCTCGGTCGCCGGCTTGGCAACCCTGCATCTTTTGCCGGAAGCAATATTGGAAATCCACTGGAGCGCATTGCTGATGCTGATGATTGGCGCTCTGCTACCGAGCCTGATTGAACGCCGCTTCCATAAGATGGAACAGCAGACGCATGTCGGTGTCATCCTGTTGGTATTGGTGGGGATTTTGGTCCATACCACGCTGGATGGCCTAGCGCTCTCGAGCATGTCAATCGCCCACGGCGCCGGACAGGCGCTGGCCGTGGCCGTAGTGCTCCATCGATTGCCTATCGGCATTCTGGTTTGGTGGTCGGCCCGGGCAGTTTACGGTAAACGCGGTGGAATTATTACGCTATCCATCATGGCAACCTTTACACTCATTGGCTATTGGCTGGGGGGCGGAAAAATCACAATTCTGAGTACGCCATCAATCAGTTATGTGCAAGCACTCATCACGGGTTCGTTACTCCATGTCATTATCCATAAACCCTATTACCGGGAGCGGTTTAACGAAACGGAACCGGCATCCCAAGCCTGGCATCCCTGGAGCGCAACCGGAGCCGTGTTAGGGTTTGCCCTGCTGTTTCTCATGCCCCGTGAAGCCCATTCTGAATTCCAGGTCCTGATTGATCGGTTTTTTATAACAGCTAAGGGGTTATTCATCCAAAGTTCCCCGGCCTTGTTGTTAGGTTTTACCATAGCAGCGGTCTTGGGCGTTTTCATTCCTCGGGCGACATTCGAATGGATCTCACACTCCGGCAGAGCCCGGCGGATTTCCCGGGGAATATTGTTTGGTCTGCCACTGCCGGTCTGTTCCCGTGGTGTTGCCCCACTTTATCATACACTTGTAAAACGTGGTGCACCTCTGGGGGCGGCAATCGCGTTTCTGATTGCCGCCCCCGAACTTGGTCTGGATGCCATTCTCATCAGCTATCCTTTGTTAGGGGGAGCCCTGCTCGCCGTTCGGCTGGGAGCAGCCGTAGTGATCGCTTTCGGAGTGGCATGGATTCTGGATAAGTTATTTTTTAACCACCCTCTAATTGCAATCCGGGAAATTCCGGCTCCGGATGCAGAATTGTTACCGGCGGCGGATTTGCGTCAGCGTGGACAACAGGTTTGGTATTTGTTAAACTGGAAGCTAGTGGATGAATTGGGACCTTGGCTGGTGTTCGGCTTTTTATTGGCTGCTGCGGCGGAACCACTTCTGCGAATGGTCGCTTGGACAACAATTCCCGGCTGGCTGGCGGTGCTTTCCATGACCCTAGTGGGACTGCCAATTTATGTGTGCGCCTCCGGTGCAACGCCCCTGGGAGCAGTCATGTTGGCAAACGGGATTGCACCGGGAGCTGTTTTAGCTTTTCTGCTGGCGGGCTCGGCTTCCAGCGTGACCACGCTGGGAATTTTAAAAAAGCTGCACGGTTCACGCGTCATGTGGGTTTTTCTGTTTACCATCACCGGATTGACCTGGATAATTGGTATGGTTGTCAACGGTTTAATTCCACTGGATTTGCTGCCGGGTAATTCCGTAATGGAACGTGAAACTTTTAGTTGGTTACAGTGGGGCTCAGCCATCATTTTATTGGGGTTGTTGGCCGGATCATTGTTCAGAATTGGTCCCCGGCGGATGGTCCAGACAGTGTTGAACGGAAATGCAGCGCCGGCTGAGAAAGAATAACATGGATACCACCGGTAGGAGGGTTGGGGAGTGAACATATTGCTGATTGGCGGTGGTAGTTCCCGGGAGCGCCGGGTTTCTCTGGTGACATCCAATAATATTGAACAGGGACTCCGGGAAAATGGACATAGGGTAAACCGGGTCAATGTGTCGGATGAGTTGGGTGCGGTAAAGGCGTGGTCACCGGATTATGATCTTATGTTTTTAGGTTTACATGGCCGTCGCGGAGAGGATGGTTTGCTTCAGTCAATGCTAGAGCGGGAAGGTATTCCGTTTACCGGCGCCGGCTCGCAGAGCAGTCTGTTGGCGTTTCATAAGTCCGCCTCGAAATTATTGTTTGATCGGGAGGGTATTCCCACGCCGGAATGGAAATATTTGCGACACACTGTTAATGTTGATTTACCGAAAAATGGGTTTGAATATCCCTTTGTGATTAAGCCGGATAATGAAGGCTCAACGATGGGGCTTTCCATCATCCGAAAAGATGGTGATTTGGCGGCTGCTCGCGAAGTAAGCGGCCAGTATTATCATCTGCTATACGAACGTTTTATTCCCGGACGTGAATTGACGGTGGGTGTTTTGGACGGACAGCCGTTGCCCATAGTGGAGATTTTTCCGGGGCATGAGTTATATGATTATGAATCCAAGTATACGCATGGCGCCAGCCGGTATGAAGTTCCGGCTAATCTTTCGGATGATTTGACTCACTATATTCAACACCTGGCGCAGAACGCTATGCGGGTATTGGGTGTGGAAGTCTATGGCCGAGTTGATTTCCGCTTGGACCCGGATGAAAATCCTTGGTGTTTGGAGGTTAATACCCTGCCGGGAATGACCGAAACATCCTTGTTTCCCATGGCTGCCAAGTCGGCTGGCATATCATTCCCTCAACTCTTGACCCGGGTAGCCGAATTGAGTTTAAAAAAAGGGAAATAGTTTGCCTGCCGTAGCTCCAGCTAGGGCATTTTTCATATGCCGCTAGAACTCTATAATACGCTCACCCGCCAAACGGAAATTTTTAAGCCGATCGAACCCGGAAAGATCAAACTCTATACCTGTGGCCCTACCGTTTATAATGTGGCGCATATCGGGAATTTCAGGACATTTATTTTTGAAGATTTGTTGCGTCGCTATCTTGAGTACCGCGGCTTTATGGTTATGCAGGTCATGAATATTACGGATGTGGATGATAAAACCATTCGCAATAGTCTGGCCGCGGGGAAATCGCTGCAGGAATTCACTGCTTTTTATACCAAGGCTTTCCTGGATGACCTGGCGACTTTGAATATTCAGCCGGCCCACCAATATCCGGTTGCAACCCAATATATCCAGCCCATGATCGATATGATCCAGACTTTAGTGAATAAAGGCTACGCTTATAAAACCGAGGATGGCGCCGTGTATTTCGATATTGCCACATTCCCGGAATATGGCAAACTGACTCACCTGGATTCGGATCGGATGCGCCCGGGTGAACGGGTGGCAACTGACGAATACGAGAAAGAAAGCCTTCGTGATTTTGCCTTATGGAAAGCCTGGAAAGCGGAAGAGGGCGAAATCTTTTGGGAATCACCCTGGGGAAAAGGTCGTCCCGGGTGGCATATTGAGTGTTCGGTCATGTCCACCAGTCTGCTGGGTAACCATTTTGATATTCACTGTGGTGGAGTCGACAATATATTTCCCCATCACGAAAATGAAATTGCTCAGTCGGTTTGTGCGACGGGTGAGCCGTTTGTGAATTATTGGCTGCATGCCGAATATCTCTTGGTTGACGGGCGCAAAATGGCCAAATCACTGGGGAATTATTATACGCTGCGACACTTGGTGGATGACGGGTATCGGCCGGACGCGATTCGTTGGATGTTGCTCACGACCCATTACCGGCAGAAATTGAATTTTTCCGTTAATCGAATCGATAACGCTCTAAAAGCGATTGAACGGCTAAGAAGTTTTAAAGAGCGGCTGGAAAAAACTGCGGGGAAGGCAGCTGAACCCGCGCCATTTGCGGCCTCTGCGAAAGAGCAATTTATCGGGGCTATGGATAGTGATCTGAATATCGCGGGCGGATTGGCGGCAGTGTTTGAACTGGTGCGAAAAGGTAATCGATTGCTGGATGCGGGAGACTTAACTCCCGGAATGGCAAATTCGACCTTGAAAGTCCTGCTGGAACTGGATCATGTATTAGGCATTTTCAGTATGCCGGCTCCCAAAAGCAAGGTTGCCGTGGATGGTGCTAAAATTGACGAATTGATCACCCGGCGAAAAGCGGCTCGGGCTGTAAAAGATTTTAATCGGGCTGATGCGATTCGGGATGAACTTAAGGCCCTGGGGATTGACTTAATCGATACAGTGAACGGCACTGTCTGGAAAGTCCGTAATTAGCTCATTTTAACAAGTTTATAATCCTTAAAAAAATCTTGCCTTGACGGCATTCTGCGTTAAAATATGCGGCTCTTTGTCAAGGCCAAGGTAGCTCAGTTGGTAGAGCAGCGGTTTTGTAAATCGCCGGTCGGGGGTTCGAGTCCCTTCCTTGGCTCAGATATTTGAGAAGTTTGGGTCGGTGGCCGAGTGGTTAAAGGCGGCAGACTGTAAATCTGCTAGTGTATGCTTACGGTGGTTCAAATCCATCCCGGCCCACTGCTCTTTTCAATAAACGGGGAGGCAACCATGTGTTGCTGTTCGTACCCGCGGGTGTAGTTCAGTGGCAGAACCTTAGCCTTCCAAGCTAATGGCGTGAGTTCGATTCTCATCACCCGCTCAGGAATGACAGCCGTTGCCCCATTTGCCCAGGGGCATTTTTGTAGGTGTACAGTGCTCGGGTAGCTCAGTTGGTAGAGCACCTCCTTGGTAAGGAGAAGGTCGGCGGTTCAAATCCGCTCCCGAGCTCGTGACTTTATGAAAGGCATTTGACAGAAAACACTTTGGCCAAAGGGAGGAAGATCACTCATGGCAAAGCAAAAATATGAACGAACGAAGCCACATGTAAATGTAGGTACGATCGGCCATGTAGATCATGGTAAGACGACCTTAACGGCCGCCATCACAGCGGTTTTGGCGCGCAAGGGAGGAGCGGCGTTCCGATCGTTCGACAGTATTGACAATGCCCCGGAAGAGCGAGAGCGCGGCATAACGATAGCCACGGCGCATGTTGAGTATGAGACGGACAAGCGTCACTATGCGCATGTGGACTGTCCGGGACACGCGGACTACATCAAGAACATGATCACCGGGGCGGCTCAGATGGACGGAGCGATACTGGTGGTATCGGCGGCGGATGGCGCCATGCCGCAGACACGTGAGCATGTATTGTTGGCCAAGCAGGTGAATGTACCGGCGATTGTGGTTTACATGAATAAGGTCGACATGGTGGATGATCCGGAGTTGCTGGATTTGGTTGAGATGGAGCTGCGTGAGCTGCTGAGTGAATATGATTTTCCCGGAGACGATGTTCCGGTGATTCGTGGCTCGGCGCTGGAAGCCTTGACGAACTCGGAAGATGAAGAGAAGACCAAGAGCATCATGGAGTTGATGGATGCGGTTGATAATTTCATTCCGGAACCGAAGCGAGATGTTGACAAGCCCTTTTTGATGCCGGTAGAGGATGTATTCTCCATCACGGGTCGAGGCACGGTAGGAACGGGTCGTATCGAGCGCGGAGTAGTGAAGGTGGGGGAAGAGGTCGAGATCATTGGACTGACCACGGAGAAGAAGAAGACGGTAGTGACGGGCGTTGAGATGTTCCGCAAGCTGTTGGATTCAGGCCAGGCGGGTGACAATGTTGGATTATTGTTGCGCGGGATAGACAAGGATTGGCTGAAGCGGGGCATGGTGTGCGCCAAACCGGGTTCAGTGACTCCGCATACGAAATTCAAGTGTAAGGTATATATCCTGAAGAAGGAAGAGGGTGGCCGTCATACGCCGTTTTTCAATGGATATCGTCCCCAGTTTTATATCCGGACAACGGATGTTACCGGTGTATGTACACTTCCGGAAGGGTCGGAGATGGTGATGCCGGGTGACAATGTAGGCTTGTCGGTGGAGTTGATCTATCCGGTGGCTTTGGAAAAAGAGATGCGTTTTGCTATCCGCGAGGGTGGTCATACGGTTGGCGCCGGCGTCGTAACCGATATTATCGAGTAATTGCTTAATCCGAGGGCTGAAGTCTTATGGCAAAAAAAGGGAAACGCGCGATCATCCAGTTGGAAAGTACTGCTGGAACCGGTTATCGGTATGTTACGACCAAAAACAAGCAGCTTCATCCCGGGCGGGTGGAGTATAAAAAATACGATCCGGTTGTTAGAAAACACGTCATCTTCAAAGAGGCGAAGTAGGCTAACGCGGAATGAACAGGAGAGTAGCTCAATTGGTAGAGCATCGGTCTCCAAAACCGAGGGTTGCGGGTTCAAGTCCTGTCTCTCCTGCTTTACTCAAAATCTTGTGATGCTAGACTAACGAGCAAAGAAGTCCTTATGGTACAAAAAATTAAATCCTTTCTTGAAGATGTTCAGTTCGAATTTAAGAAGATCGTCTGGCCCACCTACTATGAATTAAAAGGGTCAACGGTTATGGTCCTTACACTTACCGGCATTTTAGCCCTGATCCTCTTTTTAATTGATAAAATAATGTCTACCCTGATCCTTGGGGTAATACTGGGGCGCTAACATGGCAGCAAAATGGTATAGCATCCGCACGTTTTCGGGCAAAGAAAAGAAGGTCCGGGATATGATTCTCCACGAAACCGAAATAGCGGGCATGGACGAGTTGATTCTGGAGGTCCTGGTTCCATCTGAAAATGTGGTTGAAATGCGTGACGGTAAAAAATACGTGCGTAATAAGGTTTTCTTCCCGGGCTATATCATGATCCAGATGGAACTCAACAAAGAAACCCGCTATTTAGTGGAAAATATGCCGGGTGTCATGTCGTTTGTTGGTCCTCGGGGAGAGCCTGCTCCGTTAAAAGACGATGAAGTGCGCCGGATTTTGGGGGAAGTCGAAAATCGCGATGGACGCGAAGTATTTGGTACCTCATTCAAAATAGGCGATCCCATCAAAGTGGTCGACGGGCCTTTCCTTGATTTTTCCGGTTTTGTGCAGGAAGTAAATGAGGAAAAGCAAAAAGTCAAAGTAATGGTATCCATTTTTGGCCGCCCGACACCGGTCGAATTGGATTTCCTGCAAGTCGAACCTGAGAAATAGGATATAGAGGAAAGCGCTTAAATGGCCAAAAAAATCATCAATCAGATAAAGTTGCAGATTTCCGCGGGTGAAGCCAATCCTTCACCACCGGTCGGTCCCGCGTTAGGTCAGGCGGGGGTGAATATCATGGAATTCTGTAAGACTTTCAATGCAAAGACACAGAGTGAGCGCGGGATGATCATCCCGGTCGTCATCACTGTTTACGCTGACCGATCATTCACATTTATTACCAAAACCCCGCCGGCACCGGTTCTGCTGCGTAAAGCCGCCGGTGTTCCTAAAGGTTCCGGGACTCCCAATTCCGTAAAAGTCGGCAAGGTGACCCGAGGGCAGGTGCGGGAAATAGCCCAGATAAAAATGCAAGACTTGAACGCGCACGACATAGAGCATGCCATGCTGTTGATTGAGGGTACGGCGCGCAGCATGGGCATTACGGTACAAGATTAAGGAGACGCGTTAGCATGAAGCATTCAAAGCGTTATTCAGAAATCCGGAAGAAAATCGACCGGTATGCCGAATATACTCTCGAAGACGGGATTCGGTTGCTGAAAGACAGCGCCACGGCAAAATTCGATGAATCAGTCGAAATCGCCGTGAATCTTGGTGTCAATCCAAAATACGCTGACCAGATGGTACGCGGAACGGTTTCTTTGCCTCACGGTACGGGAAAAAATACGCGGGTTCTGGTTCTTGCTAAAGGTCCCAAGGCGGAAGAGGCGCAGGCCGCCGGCGCCGATTATGTGGGATTTGAGGAGTATATTCAAAAACTAAAAGACGGTTGGTCGGATGTGGATGTCATCATCACCACACCGGATAATATGGCCGAGGTTGGTAAGCTGGGCCGGATTTTGGGACCCCGGGGGTTAATGCCCAATCCCAAAAGCGGGACTGTATCCATGGATGTTAGCGGGGCCGTGAAGGCATCCAAAGCTGGCAGAATTGAATTTCGAACCGATAAATATGGTATTGTCCACTCCAGTGTGGGTAAAACTTCGTTTGAAATTGATAAGCTTGCAGACAATGTGAATGCGTTTTTACGCACTTTGGTCAGTATGCGTCCCTCCGGAGCCAAGGGCCAGTATCTGAAGCGGGTAACCGTGAGTTCCACCATGGGTCCCGGAATAAAAATTGACCGTTCAACAATGAAGGCCTAAGTACTGGTTGAGGAGCGAAATTCATGGCAAATAAAAAAAATGTTCAAGCGGTAGATGTTCTCGAAGAAAAACTCGGGAAGGTAACTTCTGCTTTTTTTACGGATTATATGGGCTTGAATGCAGAGGAGATGAACAGGCTGCGTTCGAAATTCTATGAGGCCGGGATCGAGTATCGGGTGGTAAAGAACACACTCATGGCTTACACCGTTAAGAAACTTGGTTTCGATGGCATGGAAGAGGTATTGAAAGGTCCGACGGCAGTAGCTCTGGGTTATGAAGACCCAACGGCTGCAGCGCGTGTAATCAAAGACTTCTTAAAAGGGATTGGCAAGGTTAAACAAAAGCCGTCGGTTAAAGGAATAATTTTCGATGGAGATGTTCTGGATGTCAAACGGTTCCTTGAAATCGCCAATCTCCCCGGACGAGAAGAATTGTTAGCCAGGTTCTTAGGTGAGCTGCAGTCTCCTTTACAAGGATTGATGAGTGTGCTGCAGGCTCCGATGAGAGACCTGGTTGGCGTGTTGACATCATTAAAAGATACGAAGAATTAATCCTGAAGGAGGTAATTCACTCATGGCTGTAAAGCGTGAAGATGTTTTGGCCTATCTTGAATCGGCCAATATGCTTGAGATTTCTGATCTGATAAAAGAAATCGAAGAGAAGTTCGGTGTTACCGCTGCTGCTCCGGTAGCAATCGCTGCCGGCGCCCCAGCTGCTGCGGTAGAGGAAGTTGAGGAACAGACAGAATTTGATGTCGTTCTTGAAGCAGCCGGTGACAAGAAGATCAATGTGATTAAGGTTGTCCGTCAGGTCACCGGCCTTGGTTTGAAAGAAGCCAAAGACGTGGTCGACAAGGCTCCTAACAAAGTGAAGGAAGCCATTGCCAAGACGGAAGCCGAAGAACTGAAAAAACAGTTGGAAGAAGCTGGCGCCACTGTCTCGATCAAATAGGTTCGATTTACAGGGTTTCCTACCGGAAAGCTCGTGTTCGGATTTCGGCCACGAGCTTTCCCACTATGAAATAAGGGTCGTTTTTTCCATCCACCCATAGCGTTGGAGGTGGCATTTGTCACAAACAACTACCATTCCACGGCAGTCTTTTTCAAGACTTGGATCCAAATTGGATTTGCCGGATTTGCTGGATGTTCAGGTAAGTTCATTTCTTGACTTTGTTCAGGAGCGTGTTCGTCCGGAAGCTCGGGAAACAAAAGGACTTGAAGCAATTTTTCGTTCCGTGTTTCCCATTGAAGATACTCACGGAAATTACATGCTGGAGTATGTTTCTTATACGGTTGGTAAACCACGGTACAGCATTGAAGAATGTCTGGATCGAGGGGTCACCTTCTCCGTTCCAATAAAAGTCAAACTGATCCTGCATGCTACCGAAGAAGGTGCGGAAGCCCAGGATTACAGCAAGCACATCGAACAGGAAATATTCTTCGGTAATATTCCTTATATGACCGAACGCGGGTCCTTCATCATTAATGGCGCCGAACGTGTAATCGTCTCCCAGATTCAACGTTCACCGGGGGTGTTCTTTGAACAGAGTACGCACCCCAACGGTACCCGCTTGTATTCAGCTCGTTTAATTCCCTTTCGAGGAAGCTGGCTGGATTTCGCTACGGATATCTATGATGTGATCCATGTGCTGATTGACCGCCGGCGAAAATTCCCCGTAACCCTCCTGCTCCGTGCCATGGGCTTTGGTACCAACGCCGATATCATGGAAGCTTTTGGTGTTGTCCGGGAGCTTCGATTAGCGGATAATGTGGGCCTGAAGGACTATTATGATGTCCCCGTGCCCGTGGACGTGGTGAATAAAGAGACCGGCGAAGTATACCTCGAGGCTGGCGAAAAACTGACCCGTGAAAGAGTCCGGAGCCTGAAGAAACAGGGCGTCAAAGGTGTCATGGTGGTCAAAGATACGAGTGATCTCAAATTTGAATTGCTGGCCAATACCCTGAGCAAGGATAAATCCGCCGACCATGCTGATGCATTAAAGATTTTTTACACGGAAATGCGCGGTGGTGAGCCGCCAAATCTGGATATGGCTGACAAATTCCTGTTCCGCCTGTTTTTCGACCCCAAGAAATACGATTTGGGTGAGGTCGGCCGTTATCGGATGAACAAGAAATTCGGTATCGAGCTACCTATGGACCAACGCGTATTAACCAAAGATGATCTGATCATGACGATCAATTATCTCATCGAAATGCGTAAGGGTGAGCGCGGTACCGACGATATCGATCATTTGGGTAATCGGCGTGTCCGGACCGTGGGTGAACAAATCGGAAACCAGTTTTCCGTAGCATTAACCCGGATGGCACGCACCATCAAAGAACGTATGAATGTACGTGATACAGAGAATCTGACCCCCCAGGATCTAATCAATTCACGCATTGTAACTTCAGTGATCAATTCGTTCTTCGGAACCAACCAGCTCTCCCAGTTCATGGATCAGACCAATCCGCTGTCGGAAATCACCCATAAGCGTCGCTTGTCCTCTTTGGGGCCGGGTGGTTTGACGCGAGAACGAGCCGGATTTGAAGTGCGAGATGTGCACTATACGCATTATGGCCGCCTCTGTCCCATTGAAACCCCTGAAGGTCCGAATATTGGTTTGATATCGTCACTCTCGACCTACGCGGTGGTAAATAAACTGGGATTTATCGAAACACCCTACCGAAAACTTATCAACCATAACGGTAAAGCCCGAGTCACCAAACAGATCGAGTATCTCTCGGCGGATGATGAAGACCGGGTAACCATTGCACAAGCCAACACGGTTGTTGATGAAAATAATTATATAAATGAAGACAGAGTGCGTGTCCGGATTCGTGGTGATTTCCCCATGGTCAATCCCCAGGAGGTGACCTACATGGATGTATCACCCCTCCAGATCGTTTCCCCGGCCGCAGCGCTGATTCCCTTTCTGGAAAATGATGATGCCAATCGGGCCCTCATGGGTTCAAACATGCAGCGTCAGTCGGTGCCACTTCTGTGGCCGGAAGAACCCATTGTGGGTACTGGATTTGAATCCATCATTGCCCGTGATAGTCGTGCCATGTTGGTTTCAGATGTCAAGGGTGTGGTGAAAAAAGTCTCGGCTGACGAGATCACCATTAAGGTTACCAGGCGGGTTGATCAGGATACAACGCTGGGCGAGCAACCCGGATTTGTGACCTATAAACTGAAGAAATATGCCCGGAGCAACCAGGATACGGCCATCAATCAACGGCCGATCGTCCAGGCTGGCGACCGGGTCAATGTGGGTGATCCTTTAGCTGATGGTATGAGTATTCATAACGCCGAGCTGGCTTTGGGTCGTAATGTCATGGTTGCTTTCATGCCTTGGCGTGGATACAACTTTGAGGACGCAATTGTTATGTCCGAGCGCTTGTTGAAAAATGACTACTTCACCAGTCTTTACATGAAGGACGTGGAACTGGAGGTTCGTGAAACCAAACGCGGTGAAGAAGAACTGACCCGGGATATTCCCAACGTCAGCGAAAAAGATACCCGTAATCTGCAAGAGAATGGTATTGTCCGCGTGGGCGCCGAAGTCCAGGCGGATGATATCCTGATTGGAAAAGTAACCCCCAAAGGTGAGACTGATCCAACACCCGAAGAAAAGTTGTTACGTGCTATTTTTGGTGAAAAAGCCGGTGATGTGAAAGACGCTTCCAAGCGAGCCGAGCCGGGCATCAATGGTGTTGTTATTGATACCAAATTGTTTACTCGTAAAGGCCGTGAATCTCGCAAGGATGAAAAGCGAAAGCTGGATGCTCTGAAGCAAAAAGCAACGCTGGATAAAGCCAGCCTTACTAAACGCCGGAACGAAAAACTCCACAAACTTCTGGCAGGCCAATTAACCGCTCAGGTTGTGGATCGGACCGGCCGGGTGATTGCCAAAGCCGGGATCGAACTCGACAAAGACAGCATTGGCGCTTTAAACATCGAACGGGTCGATCGGAATTATCCCATTATTCAGGATACCGATATTAATGACAAAGTTGTTGCACTGCTCAACGATTATGACCGTTTATACTATAATATTGAACAGACTTACGAAAACGATGTCTACAAGTTAAAGGTTGGGGATGACTTGCAACCGGGTGTCATTCAATTGGCCAAGGTGCTCATTGCAACCAAACGAAAGGTTTCAATCGGCGATAAAATGGCTGGTCGTCATGGGAATAAAGGTGTGGTGGCAGCAATTGTCCCCGAAGAAGATATGCCCTTTATGCCGGATGGCCGTCCTGTTGACATCGTATTGAATCCACTGGGTGTTCCATCCCGAATGAATCTCGGTCAGCTCTACGAAACCATGTTAGGTTGGGCGGGTGATATTCTCGGTGTGCATTATGAAACGCCTGTGTTTGACGGCGCTACCGTGAAAGATGTTCAGGATGAAATGAAGAAAGCTGGTTTGCCAGTTAGCAGTAAAACTAAACTTATCGATGGCCAAACCGGTAATTTTATCGAAAATCCGGTGGCGGTTGGTGTGATCTATATGATGAAGCTGAGCCATCAGGTGGATGATAAGATCCATGCTCGCTCCACGGGTCCTTACTCATTGATTACGCAGCAACCTTTGGGCGGTAAAGCCCAATTCGGTGGGCAACGTTTCGGTGAAATGGAAGTGTGGGCATTGGAAGCTTACGGTGCCGCTCATACGCTACAGGAAATGCTTACGGTTAAATCTGATGATGTGGAAGGCCGTTCCCGGTTGTACAACGCCATTGTGAAAGGCGAAAACATGCCTGATTATGGCACGCCGGAATCCTTTAATGTCCTATTGCGTGAAATGCGTGGTTTGGGTTTAGACCTCGAACTCAAATAAAAGGGGTAGTCCTTTGATTAATAAAATAGTCAACGATTTTTCCGAAATTACAATCCGTTTAGCTTCACCCGAAAGTATCCTCGGTGAATCGCACGGAGAAGTCCTTAAACCGGAAACGATTAACTATCGTTCCTATAAACCCGAAAAAGACGGGTTGTTCTGCGAGCGGATTTTCGGGCCGGTGAAGGATTGGGAATGTCATTGCGGTAAATACAAACGCATCCGGTACAAAGGCATTATTTGTGATCGGTGTGGTGTGGAAGTAACGCGTAAAAAAGTTCGCCGCGAACGCATGGGGCATATCACCCTGGCCGTCCCGGTGGTTCATACCTGGTATTTAAGATCGATTCCTTCCACGCTGGCGCATACCTTGGGAATGTCAACGAAGAATCTGGAACGGATTATCTATTACGAATCCTATGTCGTTATCTCGCCGGGTAAAGCAGATGTTCAGATAGGTGATATCCTGGATGAAGAAGAATTCATTGAACAGGATGCTATGTACGGCCCGGATGCCGTCGGCGCGGATGAGGAGAATGTTTTCGTTGCCAAAACCGGGGGCGAAGCTATCCGTCAGATGCTCCAGGAATTAGATATTAAAAAAACCATGATGAGACTGAAAGAGCTGGTCGCTACCACTCGCAGCGCACAGAAAAAATCCGATGCCCTGAAACGATTGCGAATCATTAAGGCTTTTGATACACCCGCCAATAGTACGCCCAATAGACCGGAATGGATGATCCTCACAGTCTTGCCGGTGATTCCGCCGGAATTGCGGCCCCTGGTGCCATTGGATGGCGGACGGTTTGCAGCCTCCGATTTAAATGACCTGTACCGTCGCGTCATTATCCGTAACAACCGGTTGCGGCAATTAATGGAAATCAAAGCCCCGGATGTGATTCTGCGGAATGAAAAACGCATGCTGCAGGAATCGGTGGATGCGTTGTTCGATAACAGTCGTAAACTCAGCGCCGTCCGAAGCGGGACTCGCCGCCCCTTAAAATCACTCTCGGATATGTTGAGTGGGAAACACGGCCGTTTCCGTCAAAACCTTTTGGGTAAGCGCGTGGATTATTCCGGTCGTTCGGTAATTATCGTGGGTCCGAAATTAAAACTGCACGAGTGTGGTTTACCCAAAGAAATGGCCATTGAGCTGTTCAAACCCCACATCATTTCAGAACTGCTGGTGCGCGGGTATGCCAAAACGCCGAAACAAGCGAAAGTAGCTGTTGAACGCAAGGTTCCGGAAATCTACGATGTGTTGGAATACGTTGTAAAAGACCATCCGGTTCTGCTCAACCGGGCGCCAACACTGCACCGTTTGGGTATTCTGGCCTTCCAGCCAATTTTGGTGAATGGCCGCGCCATTCGTCTGCATCCGCTCGTGTGTTCGGCTTTCAATGCCGACTTTGACGGTGACCAGATGGCAGTACATCTTCCGCTTTCACCGGAAGCCCAGGCTGAAGCCCGTTTGCTGATGCTTTCCAGTCACAATATTCTCCATCCGGCGCATGGTAATCCCATCACGATTCCTTCTCAGGATATGGTTCTCGGAACCTACTTCATCACTAAAACCCGGATCGGCGACAAGGGCGAAGGAATGATTTTTAGTTCGGCGGATGAAGTTCTGCTGGCGGTGGACAATGATGTATTGAGTCTCCACGCCAAAATCAAGCTCCGGCGGAATGGTGAAATCATTGAAACCTGCGCCGGTCGAGTTTTGTTTAATAATACTTTACCTCCCAATGCAGACTTCGTGAATGAACTTATCACGAAAAAAAGGTTAGAGCGCGTCATTGGTGATGTGTTTAAAATTCACGGTAATTTCCAGACCGTACAGTTCCTGGATCGTCTGAAAGCGCTGGGCTTTGAATACGCCACGCGCTCGGGAATATCCATCGGGATTTCCGATGTCATTATACCTAAGAAAAAGCAGGAATTGTTGGATCGCGCTTTCCGGGAAGTTGGCCGGGTTATGGATGCCCGTAAACATGGCTTACTGACTGAAGGAGAGCGGTACAATAAAGTCCTCGATATTTGGACTCACACGACCAACCAGGTAGCCTTCCAGATGATGGAGGAAATGCGTACCGACCAGGAAGGTTTCAATTCCGTCTTTATGATGGCTGATTCCGGAGCTCGCGGGTCTCAGGATCAAATTAAACAGTTGGCTGGTATGCGTGGATTGATGGCCAAACCTCAGAAATCAATCAAAGGTGGTCATGGCGAAATCATTGAAACACCGATCACCTCAAATTTCAAAGAGGGCCTATCGGTGTTGGAATACTTTATTTCCACCCATGGTGCGCGTAAAGGATTGGCTGATACGGCTTTAAAAACAGCGGACGCCGGCTATCTGACTCGTCGTCTCGTGGATGTAGCCCAGGACGTGGTTATTCGCGAACTCGACTGCGGCACTATCAACGGTATTGATGTGCTTGCTCTGAAACAGGGCGAGGAAATTATTGAACCCCTGCGCGATCGTATCGTTGGCCGTGTCGTTCAGGAAGATGTTTTTGATCCTCTCAGTGATGAACTCATTGTTGAAGCGGGTACTTTGCTGACTGAAGATATTTCCGATAAGATTCAGGATGCCGGAGTTGAGACCGTTCGGATCCGGTCCGTACTCACTTGCGAAAGCGAGTTTGGTGTGTGTGCCAATTGCTATGGTCGTAATCTGGCCACCGGTAAATTAGTGAAAGGTGGCGAGGCGGTCGGTATTATGGCTGCCCAATCCATTGGTGAGCCCGGAACCCAGTTGACTCTGCGGACCTTCCACATCGGTGGCACGGCTGCCCGTATCATCGAAGAGAGTGAGCTACGCGCCAAATTCTCCGGTAAAATCAAATTTTCGGCATCTCTGAGAACGGTGAAAGCACCAGAAGGTGAAGGCGAAATCGCACTCGTTCGCAATGCTCAGTTAGAAATTTTAGATGAGGATAACCGCACGCTCACCAAAGCGAATGTGCCCTATGGCGCCATTCTAGCAGTCTCTAACGGTGCTGAAGTCAAAAAAGATGAAATCCTGTTCCGTTGGGATCCCCGGGTTGACCTGATCCTGGCGCTTTCCGCCGGCTATATCCACTTTGTGGAAATGGAAGAAACCGTTACCTACACGGTTGAATCCGGTGAAACGGGTCGTAAAGAACGCACCATTATTGATGCTCGCGACAAAAAAATGTCACCCCGCATTGAGTTGGTGGACAAAACGGGCAACCTTGTTATGAAGGAAGTCGTTTTGCCGGTGGGTGCTGTGTTTATGGTGGATGATGGTGAATTTGTCGAAGCCGGTGTCAGCCTGGCAAAGATCACACGCGAAAAAGTTAAAACCCGTGATATCACGGGAGGGCTCCCCCGGGTGGCTGAACTTTTCGAAGCTCGAAATCCAAAGGATCCCGCCGTGGTTACCGAGGTTGACGGTGTCGTCAGCTACGGAGAGTTAAAACGCGGCGTTCGGATGATCTATGTGGAAACGCCTGAAAATGTGAAATATGAATATACCATTCCTTATGGCCGCCATGTGATTGTCCACGAGGACGATTTGGTAAAAGCCGGTGATCGTCTTTGCGAAGGCCCGATTGCCCCGCGGGATATTCTTAAAATCCGGGGTGAGCGTCAAGTGCAGGAATATCTGGTGAATGAAATTCAGGAAGTCTACCGCCTACAGGGAGTCCGTATCAATGACAAACATATTGAAGTAATCGTTCGCCAAATGATGCAGAAAGTCCAGATTGAATCTCCGGGTGATACTGATTTTCTACCACAGGATAAGATCAACCGGATTGAGTTCCGGAAGGTTAATGATAAGACGTTACAGAAGTTAATTGTGGAAAACCCAGGTGATTCCGAATATCTCGAGGGTCAGTTGGTAGATCGAGAAGAGGCTAATGTGACAGCCAATCAGATTAAAGACGATGGTGGTGATATCCCGAAATTTCGGGATGCGGAAGCTGCAACCCATACGCCACTGTTGTTGGGTATAACCCGGGCTTCCTTGAACACCGAAAGCGTGTTTTCAGCCGCCTCCTTCCAGGAAACAACGCGGGTCCTTACGGATGCCGCAATTCATGCCAAAACAGACACTCTCCGTGGCCTAAAAGAGAATATCATCGTTGGAAGATTGATCCCGGCCGGTACGGGTTTACACAAATTCCAGGAAATTGCCGTGGAGGGACCGGAAAACGAATTAGCCCTACAAATTCTTGACGCGCAAAAGGCTCGCGAAGAAGCGAAACTCGCTGCCATGCGCCAGGAAGCAGAGGAGGAAGAGGCTGTCTAAAATGCCCTTGACTGCCCCCGGGCAACGGGTTATTATTGGCGGCTTTTTTAAAGGAGTATAAATGCCAACGATTAATCAGCTTGTTCGCAAGGGTAGAAAAGCCCTGTTGCGCAAGCCAAAAGCACCAGCGCTAAAGCAAAGTCCCCAAAAAAGAGGGGTGTGCACACGCGTCTACACAACGACCCCTAAAAAGCCAAATTCGGCTCTACGTAAGGTCGCGCGTGTTCGCCTGGTTAACGGGATGGAAGTGACTGCCTACATACCAGGTGAAGGTCATAATTTGCAGGAACACTCCATCGTATTGATCGAAGGTGGTCGTGTAAAAGATCTGCCGGGTGTGAGATACCACATCATTCGTGGTACTTTGGATACTTCAGGTGTTGAGAACCGGCGTCAAAGTCGTTCCCGTTATGGTGCAAAACGGCCGAAATAAGTGGTGATAGACAATGCGTAGACGAAAAGCAGTAAAAAGAAAAATCATTCCCGATCCGATATTTGGTGACGTGATAGTAGCGAAATTCATCAATAATCTGATGCGCCGGGGTAAAAAAGGTTTGGCGGAGCATATATTTTTTGGTGCCCTGGATATTATTAAGCAGCGGACAAAACACGATGGCCTGGATATTTTCCGGAAAGCGGTTGAGAATGTTGCACCGGTTGTTGAAGTGCGTTCCAAACGAGTTGGCGGAGCTACTTATCAGGTCCCAATTGAGGTTCGTCAGGATCGGCGGATGGCATTAGCGCATCGTTGGATCATTCAATACGCTA
Organism: uncultured Lentisphaeria bacterium; assembly: GCA_964543125.1. Lineage (GTDB taxonomy): Bacteria > Fidelibacterota > UBA8477 > UBA8477 > UBA8477 > CAZIWX01. The sequence goes on from CAZIWX010000002.1 coordinate 57,180, forward strand.
AAAATCGTTCGGGCAAGACCATGGCTGACCGCTTGGCGGCAGAGTTGATTGCGGCTTCCGGCGGTGATGGTGGTGCTGTGAAAAAACGGGAAGAGACCCACCGGATGGCTGAAGCTAATAAAGCTTTCGCTCACTTCCGCTAAACTATGATCTAAACCAGCAGAACTTTAAGAACAGAATGTTACAGGTAACCTTTGAAATCCGTTGATCTAGCAAAAGTTCGCAATATCGGTATCATGGCTCATATTGATGCTGGTAAGACCACTACGACCGAGCGGATTCTGTATTATACCGGCCGCCTGCACCGGATGGGTGAAGTACACGATGGTGCCGCTACCATGGATTGGATGGAACAGGAGCGTGAACGGGGTATTACCATCACCTCCGCCGCGACAACGGTTTTTTGGCATGATCATCGTATCAATATCATCGATACACCGGGACACGTGGATTTTACAGCCGAGGTTGAAAGATCATTACGGGTGCTGGATGGTTCAGTGGCTTTGTTCTGTGCCGTGGGCGGCGTCGAGCCCCAGAGTGAAACAGTTTGGCGGCAAGCTGATAAATACGGGGTTCCCCGCATCGCTTTTATAAACAAAATGGATCGTGTGGGTGCTGATTTTTATAATGTATTAGACATGATGAAAAAACGTTTGGGTACCAATCCGGTACCCATTGTTTTGCCTATCGGGACCGGCGAAATATTTAATGGATTGGTAGATCTCATTTCCGAGAAATCCATCCTTTATAACGAGTCCTCCCTGGGAGCTCGCTTTGAGTACGGTGATATTCCCAAAGACATGGAAGAGGTCGTAAAAGAATTTCGACGCCGTTTAATGGAAGAAGTTGCGTCATACGACGATGCGCTGCTCGAAAAATACCTTGAAGGTGAAGAGCTTGCCGTTGATGACGTGAAAGCAGCTATCCGAAAAGCCACATTGGATGGGGCTATGGTGCCCGTGTTTTGTGGTTCGGCTTTTAAAAATAAGGGCGTTCAACGATTACTGGATGCTATTCTGGATTATTTACCTGCTCCGGTGGATTTGCCGGCCATCGAAGGTACCGATCCTGACCACCCTGAAAAAAAGCTCCTGCGTCACCCTGATATAGAAGAACCCTTTGCCGGATTGGCATTCAAAATCATGTCTGATCCTTATGTGGGGAAGTTGACCTTTGTTCGCGTGTATTCTGGTCAAGTAAAAACCGGTGAAACAATTTTAAATGTGGCCAGCCGAAAACGCGAGCGTATTGGACGATTGTTGATTATGCATGCCAACAAACGTGAAGAGCGCGACCATCTCGATACGGGTGAAATCGGGGCTGTCGTCGGCTTGAAAAATGTGCGAACCGGGGATACGCTCTGCAATCAAAAACACCCCATATTACTAGAGTCGATGGTATTCCCCGAACCAGTTATTTCTGTGGCAATTGAGCCGGAATCCAAGGCAGATAACGATGCTTTATCCGTTGCCCTCTCCAAACTGGCGGATGAAGACCCGACTTTTCATGTTATGCTGGATCATGAAACCGGACAGACCATCATTAAGGGAATGGGTGAGCTCCACCTTGAGATAATTGTAGATCGTCTGCTGCGGGAGTTCAAGGTTCATGCCCGGGTCGGTCGTCCGCAGGTCGCTTACACGGAGGCCATTACTCAAGAGGTCGAGCAGGACACACGCTTTGTTCGTCAATCGGGTGGCCGTGGTCAATATGGTCACGTAAAAATTCGTATTCGCCCCAGTGAGTCTGGCAAAGGCTATTTGTTTGTAAATAAAATTGTGGGTGGCGCCATTCCGCGTGAATACATCCCCTCCGTTGACCGCGGCATACAGGGCGCACTGAAAAATGGTGTCTTGGCCGGTTATCCGCTGGAAGATATTCAGGTTGAGCTCATTGATGGAAGTTACCACGAGGTTGATTCTTCCGAAATGGCTTTCAAAATCGCAGGTTCCATGGCAATCCAGGAGGCTTGTAAAAAAGCTGGGCCGGTGTTAATGGAGCCTATAATGGCAGTCGAAATTGTAGTGCCGGAAGAATATTTAGGCGAAGTTATGGGCGATGCCACATCGCGCCGGGGTCAGATTCAAGGCATGACACCTCGGCGGGATGCACAGGTTGTGAATGTGCATGTGCCCTTGGCTAATATGTTTGGTTATGCGACGGATTTGAGGTCGCTTACCCAAGGACGAGCGGTCTATACGATGCAGTTTGACCATTACAATAAGATCCCGTCCAGCGTTTCAGATGAAATTTTAGAGAAAGTTAAAGGGAAAAAATCCTAAACAGGGGTTTGGAGGACTTTCATGGCAAAGCAAAAATATGAACGAACGAAGCCACATGTAAATGTAGGTACGATCGGCCATGTAGATCATGGTAAGACGACCTTAACGGCCGCCATCACAGCGGTTTTGGCGCGCAAGGGAGGAGCGGCGTTCCGATCGTTCGACAGTATTGACAATGCCCCGGAAGAGCGAGAGCGCGGCATAACGATAGCCACGGCGCATGTTGAGTATGAGACGGACAAGCGTCACTATGCGCATGTGGACTGTCCGGGACACGCGGACTACATCAAGAACATGATCACCGGGGCGGCTCAGATGGACGGAGCGATACTGGTGGTATCGGCGGCGGATGGCGCCATGCCGCAGACACGTGAGCATGTATTGTTGGCCAAGCAGGTGAATGTACCGGCGATTGTGGTTTACATGAATAAGGTCGACATGGTGGATGATCCGGAGTTGCTGGATTTGGTTGAGATGGAGCTGCGTGAGCTGCTGAGTGAATATGATTTTCCCGGAGACGATGTTCCGGTGATTCGTGGCTCGGCGCTGGAAGCCTTGACGAACTCGGAAGATGAAGAGAAGACCAAGAGCATCATGGAGTTGATGGATGCGGTTGATAATTTCATTCCGGAACCGAAGCGAGATGTTGACAAGCCCTTTTTGATGCCGGTAGAGGATGTATTCTCCATCACGGGTCGAGGCACGGTAGGAACGGGTCGTATCGAGCGCGGAGTAGTGAAGGTGGGGGAAGAGGTCGAGATCATTGGACTGACCACGGAGAAGAAGAAGACGGTAGTGACGGGCGTTGAGATGTTCCGCAAGCTGTTGGATTCAGGCCAGGCGGGTGACAATGTTGGATTATTGTTGCGCGGGATAGACAAGGATTGGCTGAAGCGGGGCATGGTGTGCGCCAAACCGGGTTCAGTGACTCCGCATACGAAATTCAAGTGTAAGGTATATATCCTGAAGAAGGAAGAGGGTGGCCGTCATACGCCGTTTTTCAATGGATATCGTCCCCAGTTTTATATCCGGACAACGGATGTTACCGGTGTATGTACACTTCCGGAAGGGTCGGAGATGGTGATGCCGGGTGACAATGTAGGCTTGTCGGTGGAGTTGATCTATCCGGTGGCTTTGGAAAAAGAGATGCGTTTTGCTATCCGCGAGGGTGGTCATACGGTTGGCGCCGGCGTCGTAACCGATATTATCGAGTAAGGTTAGAGGTTAAAACATGTCCTCTCAGACGATACGGATCAGCTTAAAAGCATACGATCATAACTTGTTGGACAAGTCCACCGCCAAGATCGTTCAGACGGCTAAATCTACCGGTGCGGTTATATCGGGTCCAATTCCTATGCCCTCCAAACGCTCAATCGTGACGGTGCTGCGTTCCCCGCATGTGAATAAGAAATCACGGGAGCAGTTTCAAACCAAGATTCATAAGCGACTCGTTGATATTCATAATTCTTCACCCAAAACGGTTGATGCTCTCATGAAATTGGATCTGCCGGCCGGCGTGGATATTGAGATAAAGGTATAATTGGTACGATTATGCAGGGTTTAATTGGACAAAAAGTGGGAATGACCCAGCTCTGGACGGAGGACGGCCGGATTGCTCCGGTTAGTGTAATTCAGGCCGGCCCATGCGTCATCACCCAAGTAAAAACGATTGATATGGATGGCTACGAGGCGGTTCAGTTGGGATTTCAGGATCTGAAAGCTCATAAAATCAATAAACCGATTGCAGGACATTTTGCCCGGACCGGTGCAACCCCCAAACGGTTTTTAAAAGAATTCAGAGAAATGACTGTGGGTGATAAAAAAGCCGGTGATGATTTGACCGTTGAGATTTTTCAGGTGGGTGACCGGGTTACGGTGACTGGAAAGTCGAAGGGCCGTGGATTTACGGGTGTAATGAAACGGCATAATTTCAAGGGCGGTCATCGCTCCCACGGTAAATCCGACCAGCTTCGTAAAGCTGGTTCCATCGGCGCCAGTTCGGATCCATCACGGGTCATGCCTGGAATGAAAATGGCTGGCCGTAGTGGTAATTCCCGGGTCACGGTAAAGAACTTGGAAATTGCCCGCGTTGATGTTGAGAAAAATTTAATCATGATAAAAGGCGCCATTCCGGGACCGACAAACGGATTGGTATACATTACCAAATAGGCCTCATACGATGAAATTTGATATTTATACAGCAGCAGGCAAACAAACCCAAAAGACAGTCGAAGGTTTCGACAGTGTATTTGGCGTGACACCGAATAAACATACGGTCTATATGGCTGTAAAGTCGGAGATGGCTCACTTGCGTCAGGGTAACGCCAAAACCAAAACGCGGGCCGAAGTTTCAGGTGGTGGCCGGAAACCCTGGAAGCAGAAAGGCCGCGGCACTGCCCGCTCCGGTTCAAACCGCTCACCAATTTGGGTCGGCGGTGGCCGGGCTTTTGGTCCGGAACCGCATCTTTACAATGTTCGTGTGAATAAAAAGGTAAAGCAGAATGCCCGCCGCTCTATATTGTCTGATAAAGTCAGTAATGGAGCGCTGAAAGTGGTGGAGAAGTTTGATATTTCCACACCTAAGACCAAACTGTTTATCGAGATGCTAGCGGCGCTTGAGATCCAGGATAAAAAAGTTTTGTTTCTAATCTCCGAATGGAATGACGAGTTCTATCTCGCCGGCCGCAATCTGCATACGGTAGCGATGGTGGAGACAGCCTATGCCTCCGCCTACGATTTGATCGACAATGAAGTCATCGTCATGGATGAAGCTTCAGTTAATATTATTAATGCTCAATTAGGCATTTAACGAGGTTTTACTTATGTCCAAAGACATCATCCTACGCCCCTTGCTCTCTGAAAAAATGAGTGCTCTTGAGGAATCCCAGCATAAGTATGCCTTCATCGTACGCCGGGATGCGAATAAGTTGCAAGTGAAAGCAGCGGTTGAAAATCGATTTGATGTACAAGTCACGAAAGTGGCTACCATAAGCGTAAAGGGCAAAATTAAAAAACAAACCATGCGCAGTGGCGGACACGTTATTCGTACCGAAGGCCGCCGGTCCAATTTAAAGAAAGCAATCGTGACCCTGAAAGAGGGTCAGACAATTGATCTGCTCCGCGGTGAACAAGCGATTTAACCAACAGGATTGATAATGGCTATTAGGACCTATAAACCGACAACTCCGAGCCAGCGTTATAAAACAACGTTGGTAAATGAGGAAATAACCAGTACAACTCCTGAAAAATCGTTGCTGGCGCCGCTACATAAAAAGGGTGGTCGTAACAACCAGGGCCGAATTACCATGCGCCGCCGCGGAGGTGGTCATAAACGACATTATCGAATTATCGATTTCAAACGTGATAAATGGGATATCCCCGGTAAAGTGGCTAGTATTGAATACGATCCGAATCGATCTGCCAATATTGCCTTGATCCATTATGTGGATGGCGAAAAACGTTATATCCTTGCTCCTAATAAATTGAAAGTGGGCGATACGATATTGTCGGCGGATCAGGCGCCTATTTACCCGGGCAATGTATTACCGCTGGACAAAATCCCCGCCGGTACCGTGGTTCATAATGTTGAATTGAAGCCAGGTAAGGGTGGACAGATGGTTCGTGCAGCCGGTACGGGTGCCCAGATTATGGCTAAAGAGGGTGATTATGTAACCCTTAAATTGCCATCGGGTGAGATGCGTCTGGTGCACCGGCGCTGCTTTGCCACCATCGGTGAAGTGGGCAATCGGGATTACGAAAATATTTCCATCGGTAAAGCTGGTCGTTCCCGTTGGCGGGGTCATCGGCCTAAGGTTCGGGGCGTTGCCATGAATCCCGTTGACCATCCCATGGGGGGGGGTGAGGGCAAATCTTCGGGTGGTCGTCATCCGGTATCTCCCTGGGGTCAACCCTCCAAGGGTTACAAAACGCGGAAAAAGAATAAACCGTCTAATAAATATATTGTTTCCCGTAGGAAGAAGTAGGATTAGCTATGCCAAGATCCGTAAAAAAGGGCCCCTTTGTCGATCCTAAACTTGAAAAAAAGGTGGATGTGGCCTCTAACAGCGAAAAACGGGTTGTGATTAAAACCTGGTCGCGCCGCTCAACCATTACACCAGACTTTGTAGGGATGACTTTTGCAGTGCATAACGGGAAAAAATTTATCCCCGTATTCGTTACGGAAAACATGGTAGGACACAAGTTAGGCGAATTTTCGCCCACACGCACCTACCGTGGCCATGCCGGTGACAAAGCGAAGAAGAGGTAATCGAGATTATGCAAGCAACAGCCAAAGCACGGTTTATCCGTCAGTCACCCCGAAAAGTGCGTCAGGTATTAGACTTGGTGCGGGGAAAGCAAGTTGAAAAAGCGCTGAACACGTTGCATTTCATGCCCAAGAAGGCTGCCCGGGTTATTGAAAAAACGATCCATAGCGCAGTTGCCAATGCGGTCAATCGTGATGGTGCGAAGGTGAATGCGGATGATTTATTCGTGCATGCGGCCTTTTGCGATGAAGGTCCGCGGTGGCGCCGGTTTAAAGCCCGAGCGCAAGGACGCGTGAATGTCAGGCGTCAGCGTTCCAGCCACCTGACAATTGTCGTAGCGGACAAAGAAAAGAATTTATAGGAGTTTCCCTTGGGTCAGAAGACACATCCCGTCGGTTTTCGGTTAGGCTTCAATAAAAATTGGATCTCCAATTGGTATGACGAGCGGCATTTTGCAGACAAGTTGAACGAAGATATTATGCTGCGAAAATACATCCATGCCCGCATGGAGCATGCTGCCGTTTCACAAGTTGAGATCATGCGCACTACGAAGCGGATCACCATCACGATCCATACCGCACGACCGGGTATTGTGATTGGGAAAAAAGGTGAAGAGGTCGATCATTTGCGCGAAGAGATTCGCCGGTTGACAGAAATGGATATTCAGATCAATGTTAAAGAAATCAAACGCCCGGAGTTGAGTGCGCCTCTCGTGGGCCGGAACATTGCGGATCAGTTGGTTCGAAAAATTTCTTTTCGCCGGGCAGTGAAAAAAGCGATTCAATCTACTATGCGTATGGGCGCGGATGGTATCAAGGTGACAGTATCGGGCCGGTTAGGCGGAGCTGATATGTCCCGGACCGAAACATTTCATCAAGGTCGCGTACCATTGCACACACTGCGTTCGGATATTGATTATGCTCTGTCAGAAGCTCGGACGACCTATGGTGTGATTGGTGTGAAGGTTTGGATCTGCAACGGTGAAGCTGTTGGGGTACCGGGTTAAGGAGATCGAATTATGTTGATGCCAAAAAAGGTAAAATTTCGCCGCCAACATCGGGGCCGGAAACATGGGCTGGCTACTCGGGGGAATGAAGTATCATTCGGCTCTTATGGTCTGAAAGCGTTGGATGCAGGGTGGATTACCAGTCGGCAAATTGAAGCAACGCGTGTGGCAATCGTGCGTCAGGTTCGTAAAAGCGGTAAAATGTGGATTCGGATTTTCCCCCACAAACCAGTAACGCAAAAACCAGCCGAAACCCGAATGGGAAAAGGTAAGGGAACTCCGGAATTCTGGGTTGCCGTGGTGAAACCGGGCCGAGTCATGTTTGAGGTGGATGGGGTGACCGAGGAGATAGCGGCGGAAGCTTTCCGGCTGGCTGGACATAAATTGCCGATCCGTACAAAAATGGTCGCCCGCCGCGATTTGCAGCAAATCTAAGGTTAAGATAGACATTATGAAATCATCGGATATTGCTGAATTCAGCATCGAAGAATTACAAACCAAGCTTGTCGATAATGAGGCGGAACTCTCAAATTTGCGGTTTCAACAAGCACTCCAGCAGTTGGAGAAGTCATCTCGAATCCGTCAGGTAAAACGTGAGATCGCCCAGATCAAAACCGTACTGCGGGAATATGAACTAGGTTTACGAAAAGGTAAGGAGTAGGTTCGTCCATGGATACTCAGAGAGGTCAGAAGAAAATTTTGCAAGGCGTGGTTGTCAGTGTTTCCAATGACAAAACCATTGTCGTGCGTGTGAACCGCCGCCTACGCCATCCCGTGTATGGAAAGTTCGTTAATCGCAGTAAAAAATTCATGGCGCACGATGCAGAAAATGTGTGCCGGATCGGGGACGAAGTTCGGATCGTCGAATCGCGCCCCTTATCCCGCCGGAAACGGTGGCGGTTGTCTGAAGTATTGAAACATT
>CAZIWX010000003.1:0-54447 GCA_964543125.1 uncultured Lentisphaeria bacterium
CTGTTTTTCAATCATGCCGCCGTTTCGCCCCTGGCCGATCCGGTATTAGCCGCCATGAACGAACATCTGACTCGTCGTCAACAAGGTTCGCCGGATACCTGGCCCAAGGCTTGGGCCGCCGCGCAAGAACTGCGTGAATTATACGCGAAATTGGTCAATACCACACCGGACCGGATTGCCCTTATGCCCAACACCGCAACCGGACTGAATATCCTGGCCTCGGGTTTGACCTGGCAACCCGGTGACCGCATTCTCCTTAACGATCAGGAATTTCCCGCCAATGTGATTCCCTTTCGCAACCTGCGGCGCTTCGGTGTGGAATTGGATTTCGTCCAAGCCGAAAACGGCCGGCTGCCGGTTGATCTGTTCGCGGAGGCCATCACACCCCGCACGAAAATTTTGTCTTTGAGTCTGGTGCAATATATGACCGGTTTTAAAGCCGACATCAAAGCGATTAGCAAGCTATGTCACGCCCACGGCATTATTTTCAGCGTGGATGCGATTCAGGCGCTGGGGGTCATGCCGGTGGATGTCATGGCCGGCGGGATTGATTTTCTCGCAACGGCGGGTCATAAGTGGCTCCAATCGCCGCTGGGCACGGGTTTTCTCTATTTGACTCAAGAACTCCAGGATCGGATTAAGCCAGCCCATTTAGGGTATATGTCCCTGAAAAACCCCATGGCCTTCACTGATTTCGAGCAACCGCTGGCCCGGGGCGCCCGGCGTTACGAGTTAGGCGCGTTTAATGCGGTTAACTGCGTTGGCGCGAGGGAGGCCCTTACGCTACTCATCGAAGCGGATCAGAACGCCGTATTTCAGCATGTGCGCAATCTTGTACGACATTTCACTGAGCGGCTCGGTGAGACCAATTTCCAGCCCGTGTTCGACTTCCCGGAAGCCAATCGCAGCGGCGTTTTCATTTTCACCCATCAGGATTCAGCGAAAAACGAAGCCTTATTGGAGCAAATCACCACTAGGCAGGTAGTGCTTTCACTACGGGATAAAGGACTCCGGCTTTCCCCCCATTACTACAACACCCTTGACGAAGTCGACGCCTTTATCGACATCCTAAAGGCCATCGGTTGATTGTGTGAAAACTTACCTTGTTGACGGCTACAATCTGCTGCGGCGGGTGCCTCAATACGCCCGGTGGGAACAGCAACTCACGCGCGAACACGCCCGGGACAAAGTAGAAGACGATCTCTCCGGTCTCACTGCGCTAAAAGGGCTGCGCATTATTCTGGTGTGGGATGGTCCGGCGCCCGGATCGAAGCGCTCACAATTGCGGAAAGGCATTCTCACCATCCAGTATTCCGGCGGCCGCTCAGCCGATCAGGTGCTAAAGCAATACCTGCTGAAAAAAGGTGGTGCCGTGGCCCTGGTTTCCGACGATGGGGATATCATCAAAACCGCCCAACTGCAAGGCCACGAGTTTCAGACCTGCCGGAATTTTTACACCTATGTCCACGGACTCGTCCATGGCGGCCCAACCAACCACGTGGGCAAATACCGGGAAGAACCGTTGTCAGATGCTGAAGTGGATTCTTGGCGGGAGCTGTTTGAGAGGGGAAAAAAGTCGCGGTAAAACTAATCACGCGGTTTTTGCTCATTCAACTCCCAATTGTAATCTAAGTATTTTAATTCAAAATCCGAGATATCCACCCTGCGTTTCTGCTCATCCTCGAGATAGCGGGCAATGGTGGGAATCACGCCTTTAAATTGGGACTTCTCGAAATCCTCGGCGTACCACTTGAAAATTTGGGAACAGTAGATCGTTTGGCTTTCGTAGTTGATCCGAACATTGGCTGTATCACGGATGAAGTGCGCCGCGGCTGAATCCAGTCGCGCATCCAAATCCTTCGCGTCGTACATTCGCTCACCCAAAACCGGGCAGGAGGCCGAGCCGCAGTTGATGGCGAAATGAATCCGCGGGTCTTGGTATTCTGCTCGCAGAATGTCGTGTTCGATGTGATTCAGCGTCATCGGTTCCCCACCCACGATAAATTTCAGCTGCCGGAAAAAGCCATTGGTCAGAGCCACCTCCTTCACGGATGAAATGCCCGGATTTTCTATAATGCCCGACATGACCAGCGCGTTGTAAGCGTTGATCCAGTAGGCCTTGCGGGTATTGGGCGTGGGAAATAGCTCTGGTTTCGAATCCGGACTTACTTCAGCGATGAAATCCACAAACGATTTTAGTGCAAAAGGATTTTTCCTCAACGCATCGTAATTCACCCGGCCCCCGGCGTCGACATATTCAGATAAGACCTGATTAAAAGTCGTATCCGCGGACTGGCCAAATCCTGATTGCGGCAGTAATACCATTCCAACCATTCCCGCCTTGATAAGCTGTTTCTTTAAAATCATCCTTACTTCCTTCACCTGGATTTAAACCAGCGTTATTTTGGTCAAAACGAATCGGAGTTCCTCTGGCATAAGAGAATATAAACCGACTTGAAACGGTTGTTTGTCGCCAGACCGACATCTATCCCGTTTTGATCGAGTCAAAAACATACCCTCGGAAAAGTCCAAAATGTCTCCGCCCGGACGTCTTTATCCGGGCTCAAGTCTATTTTCCGGTATGCTGAAAATGAATGGTCTGAGCAGGAACTATAAATGCGGTGGCTGCCGGTTCGACGAATTGAAAGAGCCTGACAACGGCCGATATCCTGTCCCCCATAACTTGAAGGGAGAAGTTTGTCCCGGGTTACCCGGTGCTTTCCGGTTTCACGGAAAGATTTTTGATCAATCAACCGTTTCCAAATAGCTGGGATAACCTGATATTTAGCTTAGAGTCCCGAATCGTTGGCAGGGAATATTAAAAGCTGAATCGATTGGGTTTCTAACAGCTGGCGCAACCTAAAGCCGGCACGCTGCCGGGACTAACACCGAACCTCCCCGCGGTAATTTCCGGCAGGATGCTAAATGCAAATAATCGCTGATACTTAAGCTAATCTGGCCGACGCAAAAACAAGGAAGAAAAGGAAAATGGTAAAACCCTTACGGCTGATCGCCTGGCCGGAGCTGAAAGATCGTCAACCGGCCGGTATCGAAATTAAAAATCTGGATGTGGTCGCTATCCGGTACGATGACCGGGTATCCGTTCTATACGGCCGCTGTTTGCATCGCGGCGCCCTTTTGGCCGATGGCCACATTGCGGGCAACAACCTCATTTGCGGTGTACACGGCTGGGACTATCGTTTCGACAGCGGTGTTTCCGAGTACAACAACGCGGAAGCGCTGCACAAATTCACGGCTTGGATTGAAGCGGGGGCGGTCTGGGTCGATGAGCAGGGAATTGACGAGTTTTTAGAGCAACAGCCCCAACCCTTTCAACGGGATCAATACCTGGGAAAGTATGCCGATACGCATCCCGAAACCACGGAACCCTATACCGGTTACATTAAGGAATTGGCTCAAAATGGCTTGAAAAACACCGGCCCGCACGGCTTTACGGAGGCGATGGGGGTTGATCGGAATACTTTGCCCCAATGGGCGGATCTTCAGTTTCTGCCGGCCCAATTATGGAAACGACCCTTGACGGATGATTCGGAGGTGCTAACCACCACGGTGATCGGACCCAACGCCGGGAAACCGCTCACGCTGTCCATCCCGATTCTTATTTCCGACATGAGTTTTGGCGCCTTGTCCCGCGAAGCCAAAATTGCACTTGCCACCGGCGCCGAACAAAACGGAACCGGTATTTGCAGCGGAGAAGGCGGTATGCTGCCGGAGGAGCAAGCAGCCAATTCACGCTATTTTTATGAGCTGGCTTCGGCCGAATTCGGTTTTAGTTGGGATAAAATCGAACAGGTCCAGGCCTTTCATTTTAAAGGTGGCCAGGGCGCAAAAACCGGGACCGGTGGCCATTTACCCGGTTCCAAAGTAACTCCGGAAATTGCCCGCGTCCGGGGACTTCCGCCGGGAACGGCAGCCATTAGCCCGGCGGCCTTTGAGAAGTTAAAAACACCGGCTGATTTTAAAAAATTCGCGGACAAGGTGCGGGAACGGAGCGGCGGTATTCCGGTGGGTTTTAAAATCGCGGCCAGCCACATTGAGCGGGACCTGGATTTTGCGCTGGAAGCCGGTACGGATTACATTATACTGGATGGCCGCGGCGGCGGAACGGGGGCGGCGCCGGCTATTTTGCGGAATAACATCAATGTTCCCACGCTACCCGCTTTAGCCCGGGCTCGCAAGCATCTGGACCAATGCGATGCTCGGTCGGTGACCTTGGTTATTACCGGTGGTTTGCGGATTGCCGAAGATTTTGCAAAAGCCTTAATGCTGGGGGCGGATGCGGTCGCCATCTCTAATTCTGCTTTACAGGCTATTGGATGTCTCGGCATGCGCGCCTGTCATACCAACAATTGCCCGGTAGGGGTTGCCACTCAAAAAGAGAGTCTGCGGCAACGGCTGATCATTGAAGAATCGGCCCGCCAATTAAGCAACTTTCTGAATGCCACCACCGAGCTGATGAAAGTGATTGCCCGAGCTTGCGGTTATAATGATTTCCGTAAATTCAATCAGAATGATCTGTCCACCTTTAACTACACCATTCACCAACTAACCGGGATATCTTATGCAGGCCTATATTGAAACCGACCAGCAAATCCATCTTCTGTGTCAAATTATTGCCAAAGCCAATCGAACCTTTGTCAAAGCCCGGGCGGATGACAGCCACACTAATTTGTACTTTGATCCGTTAGCTGACCGGATCTACGGCCACTGGATTGAAAGCCCGGCCGGCCGTATCATTTTAGCTCTCAATCTTTCCGTTTTACAGTTTGCATGGTTGGATGCCAGCCTGCGGGAACTACAGCATGTGTCGGTAGCCGGCCGGCTTATGAATGAAATTGAACGGCAATTGGCGGCCGGGATGGATAAACTTGGCTTAAATCCGGCTGGATTTACCCAAAAACTCCATTTCGAAATTCCAAACTACGGTTTCACCGCTGAGCCCATCAGAGAATTGAGCCAGACCGGAGTGGCCCAATGGAGATTCTTTCGCGCTCTCGCAAATGATGCCGCCGCCGCACTGCTGGGGCATTTACAATTTTCGGGGGAAGTCCGCATCTGGCCCCACCACTTTGATACTGGAATCTACGCTCAACTCTCTAAAACATTTGGGCTTGGTTTCGGACTGGCCATGGCCGACAGTCTGGTGACAGAACCCTATTTCTATCTGACCGGGTACACCCCGCAACCCATCGAGTATTCTGATTTACCTGATCTGAATGAGGGAAAATGGAAGCTGGGCAAGCACTGGCAGGGGTCTTGTTTAGCTCTGGACCACCTACCATATTCTGAACCCCGCAAGTCCCGGCGGCTCCTGGATCAGTTCCTGCTGGCATCCTCTGACTGGTACCTGAAGAATCAAATCTAAGATGGAGCTAACATTCCAATACTGGTACCTTTTACCGGCTTCCATAGTCATTGCAACCATTGCCATGTCTTCCGGTGTCGGGGGAGCGGTATTTTTCTCACCCCTGTTTATTTTGGTTCTACGCCTGGAACCGGGAATTGCGATTGGTGCCGCTCTGGCGACCGAGTTTTTTGGATTCCTCTCCGGTGTAACTGCCTATTCGCGGGCTAAACTCATCGATTATAACTTGGCCGGGAATTTACTCATATTCTCAATTCCCGGAGCCATATTGGGTACCCTGTATGGCGGCTTGATTCACCCGCTGGTCCTTAAATCGCTTTTTTCCACGGGGCTCATTTTCATCGGATATCAGCTTTTCATTTCCCAGCGCAAGGAGGAACGCCTCAAACACGAGCACACCCGGTTACTGGAATATGCCGAATCCTACGAGAGCATTCTAACAGACCGAAAGGGAAAGGTGTATCATTACACCGTGTGCAATAAAAATATGGGGCGCACCTTTGCCGCCATCGGCGGAGCTTTTTTAGGAATAATATCGGTTGGCTTGGCTGAACTACAGGATTATCAATTAGTTGCGCGGTGCAAAGTCCCGGCGCCAATCGCGGTCGGCACTTCCATTTTCGTGGTTGTAATTACGGTTTTGGTGGCGTCGCTGGGCCATTTCTATGAATTCTTTATAGCAGGTCCTGAAGTGCTGTACAAAGTACTAGGCATCATCATTTTTACGGCGCCGGGAGTGGTGATTGGTGGGCAAATCGGAGCCAAACTGCAAAGCGCGCTACCCGAGGATAAAATGAAAGTTGCAATCTCGTTGCTCTTTATCGGCATTGGTATTTTCATGCTCACCACCCTGATTCATGGTTAATAGCCCTGGTGGAGGGAGCAATTTGAAAGGGACGCACCTACCATTTTACAACCATTCACTTTTAGACCCGGAGTTTGAATCCCATGAAAAGTAAGATCATCTGGCACAAAGTACTGAGTCATCAAGAAGAATTGCTCCCGGGGCGGGTAATCACCGTAACTGCCGGACACAAGGACCTGTGCCTGACGCATTATGACGGGGAGATCAACGCGTTGGACAATAAATGCCCGCATCAGGGCGGTCCGCTGGGAGAAGGCTCCATTGAAAATGGTTTGCTGCGTTGTCCCTGGCATGGCTGGGACTTTCATCCTTGTTCCGGCAAAGCACCGGGCTTTGACGATGGTGTGGCAACTTACCCGGTTAAAATTGACGACTCTGCCGTTTATGTGGGTCTGGAGCAGGAAAAGCCCCATGTGACGACCGTGACGGATATCATGGTGGAGACGATGGTCAAATGGGGTGTGAATCGTGTTTTTGGTATGGTGGGCCATTCCAATTTGGGTTTAGCGGATGCCCTCCGGCGTCAGGAACAGCAAGGTAATCTGAAATATATTGGCATTCGTCACGAGGGCGCGGCTGCTTTTGCAGCGTCGGCCTATGGAAAACTGACGGGAAAACCAGCCGCTTGTTTCGCGATTGCCGGCCCGGGCTCGACCAACATGTTTACCGGGCTGTGGGATGCCAAAGTCGATCGGGCGCCTATTTTGGCTCTCACCGGACAGGTTGCCACGCAAGTGGTCGGAACCGGTAATTTCCAAGAGGTAGATTTGATCAGGGCGTTTAACGCGGTAGCCGAGTTTAACCACCGGGTGGAGCATCGCAGCCGGCATTCGGAATTAATGAGCCTGGCCATCAAACACGCTCTTCTGAAACGCGATGTAGCCCATCTGACTTTCCCGGATGAAGTACAGGTTCTACCTGCCGGTGAAGAGACCGCCCAAACACCCGAGGGCCGGATTACAGCGCTGCAAATCGCTCCGCCCCATGAAAGTTTTGAGAAAGCCCAAACCCTGATTCATGAATCCAGGCGACCGGTCATCATCGTGGGACACGGTGCCCGGTATAATATGGACCGGGTCATCACGCTGGCCGAGAAAATGAACTGCCCGGTGTTGACGACCTTCAAGGGAAAAGGGCAAATACCAGACGTTCATCCCTTGGGCGGGGGTGTCCTGGGACGCAGTGGAACTCCCATTGCATCCTGGTTTATGAATGAGTCCGACCTGCTCATCGTCATCGGCGCCTCATTCTCCAACCACACGGGAATTACGCCCAAAAAGCCCACGATCCAGATCGATTACGATCCGCTGGCACTAAGTAAATTTCACAAAATCGATGCCGCGGTCTGGGGTGAAATTTCTGTTATCACTAATCTGTTACTGAAACGGGAAATAATCTTTGAAAATAAAGTGGACCAGCGCCGGGAAATAAAAAACCGCTGGAAAATATGGCGGGCGGAAAAACAAAAGCGCCTGCTGGAAAATCGTGGCCGGGGCTTGAGTTCCAGTGTCGTAATGGAAGCGCTGACCCGATTGGCGCCGGCAAATGCCGTGGTCTGTGTGGATGTAGGCAATAATGCTTATTCTCTCGGGCGGTATTTTGAAACGAAAAGTCAAACCTTTCTCATGTCCGGCTATCTTGGTTCCATCGGCTTTGCCTTTCCGGCGGCTATGGGCGCCTGGGCCGCGGTGGGGAATGAACGCCCCTTGATCGCCGTCGCCGGCGATGGCGGCTTTTGTCAATATCTGGCGGAGCTGACCACCGCCGTGAAATACAAAATGCCCATCAAAGCCATCATTTTGAATAACAATGAACTGGGTAAAATTTCCAAAGAACAACGCGCCGGCGGCTGGGAACAGTGGGCTACGGACCTGGTAAATCCTGACTTCGCCGCTTTTGCAACCTCTTGTGGCGCTCTGGGCCTTAAAGTTAGCCGGCCGGATCAATTGGATGAAGCTTTGCGGCACTTATTTCAGCATACCGGACCGGGATTGGTTGAGATTGCCACGGATGTAAAGTTGATATAAAAAAATGCTATCGACACCGGATGACCGGAGAACACAACCGGACCCGGTCCTGTGTAATTATGTCAGAATATCAGGATAGGTATGAATATGATAGACCCAAAAGTTCACACGGAGTCAGACCAGGGGGCTTTCCGTAAAATTTCCACCAATGACCTGGAAGCGAGGTTGGCGCAACCGGATGTCATGCTTTTGGATATCCGGCCGGTCGATGCCTTCAACGGCTGGGCCCTGCGGAATGAACCCCGGGGTGGCCATATTGCCGGAGCCAGGAGTCTGCCCGCCAAGTGGACCCGGTATTTGGACTGGTTTGAAATTGTACAGTCGAAGGGCATTACTCCGGACCGGCCGATTATTCTGTATGGGTATTATTCTGCGGAAACCGAAACCGTGGCGGTCCGATTTCAACAGGCCGGATTCAAAAACATCCGGGTCTATCATGATTTTGTATCCGGTTGGTCATCCAATCCGGAATTGTCCATGGAACATTTAGCGCGCTATGAACAACTGGTACCGGCGGAATGGCTCAGGGCTTTACTAACCGGCGCAAATCCACCCGGTTTTACCGGGAGTAAGGTTGTGGTTTGCCATGCCCATTACCAGAATCCGGCGGATTATGAAACACAGCATATTCCCGGAGCCATCGCCCTGGATACACTGGCCCTGGAATCACCGGTAACCTGGAATCGCCGGACCCCCGCCGAGCTTAAGCAGGCTTTGCAGGCTCTTGGCATTACCGCCACTACCACGGTCATTCTCTATGGCCGGTTTTCATATCCAAAATTTGAAGACCCCTTTCCGGGTAGCAGCGCCGGTCATCTCGGAGCGATTCGCTCCGCCGTGATTCTCATGTATGCCGGCGTCAAAGATGTTCGTGTGTTAAATGGTGGACTTCAGGCCTGGGAAGATGCCGGTTACGAATTAACCACCGTTGAAACCAAACCGCGGCCGGTCCGGGAGTTTGGGACCGATATCCCCGGACGTCCCGCACTGATGATCGATCTCCCGGAAGCCAAGGCTTTGCTCCAAGCGGAAGATGGCGCTTTGGTAAGCGTGCGGAGCTGGCCGGAATTTACCGGTGAAACCAGCGGCTACCATTACATCGAGAAAAAAGGACGCATTCCAGGCGCTATTTTCGGTAATTGTGGCAGCGACGCGTATCACATGGAGAATTATCGGAATCCCGACCATACGACCCGTGAGTACCATGAAATTGCCCGGATGTGGGACGCAGTAGGTATCACACCTGATAAACGCATTGCTTTTTATTGTGGAACCGGCTGGCGCGGGAGTGAGGCTTTTTATAGTGCCTGGCTGATGGGGTGGCCCCGGGTAGCGGTTTTTGACGGGGGCTGGTTTGAATGGAGTAACGATCCGGCCAATCCCATTGAAAGCGGCTTGCCGGACGGGTGATGCTGACACCGGCGGCCGGGTCAACTAAGGCTCCGGATTAATACCTCCGGCCTGTAAGCGCTCAACCAGAGCCGCCAGTCCGTTGGAGCGCAGGGGTGACAGGTGTTCTTGGAGTCCGATCCGGTCCAGACAATACAACTTGGCCGTTTGGATGTCCTCCGGTGTGTGCCCGGAAAGAATTTTTACCAACAAGGCCGCGATGCCCTTAATAATGGCGGCATCACACGCCACCTCAAAATACCGTTTTCCGGCTTTCAAATAGCTGCGCAGCCAGATTTGCGACTGACAGCCGCTGATTTGGTTTGCATGCGTCTTATACTGCGGATCCATGGGTGCTAAAGCCCGGCCCAGATCGATTAAATACTCGTATTTTCTTAGCCAGTCATCACCGAGGTTGGCGAAGATCTCAATAATCGCGGCCTGTTTCTCATCAATCGTTATTTCCGTCATTTTTTGCCCTACGGTTATGGCGCCAGCTTGAAAAATATTGCACCGCCTGATACCGGATGGTTCTAATATAATTTCCGGATTGTACGGTTAACAAGCCCGTAGGCATTATTATCCGGAAGCTGTACCAAGCGTGTGAAAACGATGACGGAAATGACGATTGGATTCAACAGAGCCGGGGTAGCTACCTAACCACCGGAATTATTTATCCGGCGATTCCTAAAAAAACCGCATAACGAATCTCCTCATCTAAAATCCGATCCCTACGGCTTTTGGATGAGGAGTACCACACCTGCTACCGGGTTTTGGTTGAAAACGCGGCTCGGCAGGAAGGGTTTTATTGGTTAATCGGTGGCTTAGTCGGCCGGTAGGTTGGCGCTGTTGCCTTTAATAAGCAAGTAAAGCGAGACTGCCAGGATTAAAACCTGAAATTCCATCCCTTTACCCATGTTACCCATGCCCAGGTTGATGGAATTCCAGCCGTTGGCCCAATGCACCATACCAATGGCTCCCAGCATCACGATGGTAAAAAAGGCGCCAGCCACCCGGGTCGCCCAGTCCGGACCAAATCCACCCCAGAGTAGCAGCAGGGCGCCAACTAGTTCGGCCAGAGCAACCATTATTACCAGGATGGCCGGCATATCCATCATACCCGGATTCATGAACTTTGGAATACTGTGGTAGATAAAGGTCGCCGCCAAGGATAGGCGGATAAGCCAGTGTGCGTAACCTGAAAAACGATTCAGTGTTTCCATTACTCTTCTCCTTTCAGAAGTATTTGAGGATCTCTATTTTTTTTAAAGCCATATTGGAATAACAGCTGCAATTCGCGTTCTAACCGGGGGACCTCGAAGCGGCCGTAACTCCAGAGACACCGGTCTATAAAAACGGCCGGCGTGATCACGGTCTGATAGAGGACCGGTACCGGTAGCTGATGGTCCAGATTGAAAATGACCGGCGCTAATTCATAAGGCCGCAGGGCCAGCAGCACCTCTTCCAGAACCAGCTCACAGCTATTGCAATTATTACGAGTTACAACAACGATTCGATCAGTTTGGGTAGCAGGTGGTGATGATTCCATATAGCGGTCAGTATAAGATCAATTGCAGACTGGTTCTGTCGCTAGCCCGACAAGTAATTACAATGCCGGAGTTGGAAAAATCGTGGCTAAGCGGGTAGTTGTTTTTTCAGCGTCTCCCGATCTTTCACCCACAAATATTGGCGCGTAAAATCAATGATCCCGGCGCGTTTTAATTCATTTAGAACCTGATTAACCGTCTGCCGGCTGGTAGCGGTAATTTCACCGATTTCCTGATGCGTCAAAAAAGGCCGGACTTCCCACACATCCGTGAGATGACGGCCGAACGAATCGACATGGCGCTCTAAAAACAGCAAGATGCGCTGACGGGAATCGCGGAAAACCAGATCCTCAATACGTCCCTCGATTTTCCGAATCCGGTCACCGATAAACTGATTCACAGCCCGGTTCAGTGACGGGGTTTTATCGAGGAAATCCATAAAATCGGACTTATTAATAGCACAAATTATCGCCGGTTCTATGGTCTCCGCCATATTTCCATGTTGCTGCTGACCCATGAGGGCGCTCTCGCCGAAAATTTCACCCGGACCGATGATTTGAATGGTGACGGCCTGCCCGTCTTCCGACAAGCGGGAGATTTTCACCTTGCCCTCTTTTAGAAAATAGATGGTATCGTTAGTGGATTCCGGGAAAAATATTACCTGATTCTTACGACTGTGGCTCATGTGACTGTTTTTATTCAGTTCCATTACCGCCTCGTGGGGCAATTCTTTGAACAGATTAAAATTTTCCAGGTACCAGAGCTTGGTTTTTGTCTGTGTCATTGTTCACCCATTTCAGTTGATCCGGTTGACCCAAATATTCATTTCAGGATATTAATCGTAATATACATAGACCTGCTCCAATACTATACTTTAATATTGTTTGGTATCCGGATAAACAGCTTCGGCTGCAATTCAGCGTTTTGGTTAATGAAACCGGAACGAACGGCGAATCGGTCAAAAAGGCACCCTGCGCGGGTGGCTCCGGTCAACTCAGCTTTAAAATAGGGGTTTCCGTGAAAATGGGTTGAGCGGGCAAATCCAGGGCGGTGTATAACGTTGGTGGAATGCCGATATCAGCGAGGTAGAGGTCGCCACGGTACCGGCGGCCGGCGCTGCCGGTCAAACCGGTTTTGGGCAGGGCTAATGTCAGCGTCGCGGAGGCTTTGATGCACGGTCGGCCCGGTTTCCCCGTCGTTGCATCAAGTCCGGACGGAATATCCAGCGCCAGCACGGGAATTTGCATAGTATTGATTGCCAGGATAGCCTGGCGTACAGTTCCATACGGATTACCCGTGGCGTTGTATCCCAGGACTGAGTCAATGATGAGTTGAGCCTGGGCCAGGCAAGCCGATCGTTCGGCAGCATCCCATTGAAGCACCCGCACCGGTAGTTTGGTCAATGTCAGCAAACGGGCGCGGAGTACGGGTCTCAGCGCTTCCATCGCCGGGGTGAGAATCACCGTTACCCGAGCACCCCAGTTCGATAAATACCGGGCTGCTACCAAGCCTCCGCCCCCATTGTTACCGGGTCCTATCACCAGGGTAATCCTGGCCTCGGCAGGATTCAGGGAATGGTGTTGCCTCAGTCGCGTAAAGGCCAGACTTGCCAAATGGCGGCCGGCGTTTTCCATCATCTGTTCCAGTCCGATTTGATAGGTCTCCAGCATAAGCTGATCGACCAACGCCATTTGCTTAGCCGAGATGGACGGAATAGGGTTGCTTTTCATGTTAGCGTGTTTATTGCCTGAGCGTGTTTTTATTTCTACAGGATATCTGATCTCCCGGAACGCCGCACCGGAGCGTTGATTTTCCCCAGTCTCCGTCGGCCGGGTGTTTCTAGCGGGTCGTTTTTTCAAAATCCGGTTCAAGCTCAAGGCCGAAGGCCAATACATTGCGGTTGACAAAATTGAAGTAATTGATGGTCAGAATTAGATGAAGAATCTGTTCATCGGAAAAATCATGGTCTTTCAATTGGTGAATATCCTCATCCGAGATTTGGCTGGGAGACAGGGTGACCTTCACCGCCAACATGAGCGCGTAAAGAATCCGGTGTTCCAACTGCTTTGCAAGCACCCCCCAATACTGTTTCTGAAGCGCCTCCAACAGAGAATCATCCCGCACCCAGCGCTTTAAGGGTACGCTATGATGTTGGACGCAATAGTCGCACTGGTTGGCTCCGCTTACGATGACCGCCACCATTTCCAGCAACTTCCGGGACAGGCCGGTCGCTTTGGAAAGATCAAACATCAAGGTTTTGTACAGGTTAAAATGATCTTCCAGCGTTTGCGGCAAAAGCGAATGGATTTTCAGGACATTGGACACACCACCCCGGATCCCGGCAATCCGGGCATATAATGCTGCTAGATTACCCGTTGCCTCGGTTTCGGATATCATACGAATATAGGCCATCTTATTTTCTCCTTTCCCTTGGATAAACAATCATGCTTAAGTTAAAGATAATCATCTTGTTCACCAGGAATGTCGCGAATCGGACATTGGACTGAATTGACCCGGCCCGGATTAAAGTGCAAAAGCACGGGCGGTAAAAACCGATTCACCTGGATTACCCAACCACTCAAATTGTCCGCCCCAAGACAGCTTTAGTCCACGCCTCACCGGTAATTATTTCACAAACAAAAGAATGGAGAAATTGACTATGAACAAAAAAATGAACCCGAGACTAACCCAAAACCTGAAAACCGTATTTGCCATGCTGGTTCTGGCGCCGGCGCTTAGCTGGGCGGGGATTACTATTAATGCCGGCAACGGGACCCTGGAGGGACAAGGTCATGCCCGTACGCACAATTTCCCGGTCATCGCCAAACAATTCACCATAACCATTAGCGACCCGGATAACAGTGGTTCAAGGTCAATTCAGGTAAGCTTGAAAGTCAAAGAGCTGACTACCAATAATTTTTTGCGAAATGCTCACATGCGGATGGCCGTGTTCAATGGAGATTATCCCGAAATTACCTACACGGCATCTCTGAACCTGACCGTGATCCAGGCCGGCGAGTACGTTCTCAACGGCACGTTGACCATCAACGGTAAAGCCCGGCCCTATCCCTTGAAAATCAACCTGCAACCAACCGGTTCCCAGTGGCATGCCACCGGTGAATTTCTTATTAAGCTCACTGATTTTGATATTGCCTTGCCCGGGATGGGTCCCATGAAGGTTCTGGATAAGGTCAATCTGAATCTGGATGTAACCTTTTCCTGATTCCCGGATTATCGACTCAAACATCCTCCTCATACCCCTGTTCCACGGATCGGCAATGTCAGATTGTTAACCCGGAGCAGGGGTTTTAAATTTTACTACGATTTTTCCGAAGAGCTCTCCCGCTGGGGTTGAACGCACGGCCGGATTTTGCATGCAAGGAGCGATCCCGGACCCCACGGTGTAAAAACAAAATGTGACGCTATCCAAACGACCTAGGCTCAAATTCCTTATATTTCTGATATGGCCGGGTATATTCGGTACAAGTAAAGTTTATCCGCTCCGGATTGGAAAACTAAATGACGGTAACCCGGCGAACCCCAACTCCTTCGAATCAAATTAATCACCTGATTGAGCGAGCGACCCGGAATCCGGCCATCGCTAAAAAGCTAACGGCTCTGTTTCAAACCTCAGACGCTACCGGCCTGGATTACCTGCAACCTTACGACCTTGCCGACACTTGGGGAACGGCTCGCCAGGAAACACTGGAAGCCTTTATTCGTGGCAGCCGGGACGGATTATTTACCTTGCACTGGCAATCGCATTGCCCGTATTGTGGACACACGGCGGACCAGCACACTAAAATCGTCGATTTACCCTCCGAAAATCAATGCTCGGTCTGCCATGGGGATTATGCCAACTACCTCGATGAAACCGTGGAAGTTTCATTTTCAGTCACCCCCAAATACCGGCCCGCGCGGGTCATTTATCCCGCTGGTGTTAGCTCAAATAAACAACCCGGACATGAGAATCAACGCCAATCACCTCACCCTAATACGGTTAGGGTTACCGGTAAGGATTGCCTGTTGTTGCCGTTGTTTCAGAAGGTTTTTAAAGACCAGACCCTGTCCGAACACCAATCCTTGAATATCCGCCATATGACGATCCTGTTTACGGATATCATCGGATCGACGGCAATCTATAATGAATTCGGCGACGTTCCCGCCTTCAAAGCGGTCCGGAATCACTTCCGTCTCTTACGCCGGGCAGTGGAAAATCACCATGGGGTGATCGTTAAAACCATCGGCGATGCCGTGATGGCCGTTTTTAACGATGATTTTGATGCGGTAAATTCAGCGTTCGCAGCTCTTAAACTGTTCCCTTACAATCATCCCGAGCAGATATTTCAACTGGACATTAAGCTGGGCATTCACACCGGCTCAACCATCGCGGTTAACCTGAACGAACAGATCGATTATTTTGGTACAACGGTGAATGTGGCGGCCCGGGTCCAGGCACTCGCCAGCGGGGGTGAGCTGGTTTTATCCGAACCGGTCTTTACCCGCTTAAAAGCTCATCTGGATGCGGCTGGATATGGCCGGTATGTCCAAAAGGAACGGGTGTTGGTTAAGGGGTTACCCCGGGAGTTGGAAATTTATCGGATTGATGTCCAGTCCCTCCGATCAAACCCAGAAAATTTGCGCTTTCATTTCGAGCCGAACGATTCGACTGAATAAGATAAGAGTAGATTTATTTTGCGCTGCTCGACTTAATTTTCCGGCGTTTCCAATAGCGCGCCCAATCCACCGAAAGCACCCGCCGCTCCCGCATGGCCTGATAACTGATCCAGAGTCCCACCAGGCCCATGACGATATTGGGCAGCCACATGGACATGAAGGGTGTAATAATCAAGCGGTCGGCCAGTTCCTCTCCGGCGATCAAAAAAGCCCAGTAAATGAAGAACATCCCGATGGCCACGCCCAGGGTCCAGGACGATTTACGCGTCATGATGCCCAGGGGTGCACCGATGAGCACAAAGACGAGACAGGCGACCGGCAAGGCGAATTTCTTGTGAATTTCCACCCACAGCCGGTTAATCTGTTTTAAATAGCTTTCCCGAATGCGCGTCTCACTGGTGATTTTGTCAATCGTTCGATTCCAACCCCGCGCCTGCCGCACATCAGGTTGGTCGAACCGGACAGACCGGCGTTTAACCGTATCCAACCAGGCGGCAATGGAAACCAGGGAATCACCATCTGCGGCCAGCGCACTATTTTTATAAATAATTCTGATTCTGCGATCAATCTGAGCGATGGATGCCTTATAATTTTTAATCTTGTCCAGCATCATACCGGAGGACATTTCACGATCTCCCCGGGAAGCGGTGTTGGTACGTTTCAACTGCATATTACTCACCGGGATCGACAAGCGCGTGGAATCAAATTTCTCCCGCCGGTAATCCTCCGGATTATTCATGCCCAACATGTGTTTTTCGCCATTGTATAGGGAGATCAATATTTTCTCACCCTGAACCTCGAGACGACCGGATTCGGCATAAATAGAAATCTGCTGCTGGTCACCGGTTTTTGAAAAAATGACGATCTTTTTCAGTCCCGTGGGCGTGACCTCGTTCACCCGCAGCGTATATTGAGGCAGATCATCGATGAAATAACCCGGAGTTATGTCCAGATCCGGCCGTTTGCGATAGATAGCGCCACCCAGCAACCGCGCCCGATGATTCAGATCCGGTAAAATCGCATTATTGAAATAAATCGTGAACAGGGCGATCATAGTGGCAAATATCAATGCGGGCCGCAAAATGCGCGGTAACGCAATTCCACCGGAACGCAGGGCGGTAATTTCGTGATCGGAAGCCATGCGGCCGTAAGCCATGAGGACCGCTATCAGCACCGACATGGGGATGGCCAGGGCCAGCATCCAGGCCAGATTGAGTCCGATGAATTCCAAAACGACCAGAACTCCCAGGCCTTTGCCCAGGATTCTGTCCATGGAGCGGATCAGGAAATTGACCAGAAAAATGAAGGTGAGAATCAGAAGGGAATAGGTGAAGGGGGTGAACAATTCCCGGAGGATATAGCGGTCAAGTCTTTTCACGGAGTAAAGTATAGGCTGGAATAGGAGCAGCCGGTACGGGTTTTTTCATAGGTCCCCGGAACCACTATTCCCGATTGATTTAGCTAAATTATCCAGTAAATTCCTTCACTCGTTCCCGGAAAGCAATCGATTGAAAGCTGGCAGCCATATTATTAACCGCGGTAACCGCCTTCTGATTCGGAAGCCCGGTTTACAGCCATTTTTAGCAACGAAACACCGGCCCCGGCCGGGCTTTATCACCCGGCACCTTAGCGTCATTGAAAAATTATGAAATATGTCCGCTAGTACACAATACTTATCTACTCTTTAAAAGAAGGTTGAGTTTTAAATAGAATAATGGCACCCATTTATAATGATGATGGAACTGAAATAAATCCGGATTTGGTTCCGAAACCCGGTCTTTGCGTGATCTGTAAAAAGCAGGATGATCCCCATGAAGAGATGCTTTGTACCTTAAACAGATTGGACCAAAAAGATAGTGCTGAATTTAGGTGTTTTGCCTTTGAAAAAATAGCTGACTGAAAAACTGTTTATACAATTGGGTAATTTTTTAAAAATTAAAGGGGCTGCCAGATGAAAAGAGGTCAATGTTTTTTTACTCCTTATGACGACGCCCGGCTTTGAATCGCTTGAGTCACTAGAACAAATAATAAGCAGAAAATTATTCCTTTCGCAAATTTCCAGCTTTTCCCTTGCTTAACCCACAAGATAATTTCTTTTATTCCGGTGTCGACAATCAATCAACTCGCCGGCTATCCACCCGGTGGCTTCCTGGTGTGAAGCGAACGGCCGGCCTTGGCGCCCAGCCAATCATAGATGAAATTGGGCATATTCCGCAGAATCACGCCCGTTAAGGCCATGCGTCTGGGAAAGGTGAAACGTTTGCGGTGCTTCACAATGGCGCGATACATGCGGTCACCCGCATCCTCCAGCTCCAGCAGAAACGGCATGGGGAAACGGCTGCCCGCGGTAAGCGGCGTTTTGACGAATCCGGGGCGGATGTCGGTGACGGCAATACCATATCCGGCCACCGCGAGGCGTAACGCTTCCAGGTAGGTGATGAGTCCGGCTTTGGTGGCGCTGTAAACCGTACTTTTGGGCAGGCCGCGAAATCCGGCCACACTGGACACCCCCACCAAATGACCGTGCTTTTGCTCGATCATCTTTTTCGCAAAAAATTCCAGCGTGAGAATCGCCCCGCGCAGGTTCAGGTTAATCACCGTTTTAGCGATTGACCAGTTATTATCGCCGGGATAACGCATATTGCCACTCCAGCCAGCATTGGCTATAACCAGATCCAGTCCGCCTGATCCGGACCAGGCTTGTTTGCAGGACGCTTTTAGTTCAGCCAGCTTGGTGACATCACAGGGTACCGGATGACCCACGCCGCCCAGTTCTTTAATCTCCGCCGCAACTTCATCCAGCTTATCAGCCGACCGCGCCAACAGCCATATTTCAGCCTGATCGCGTCTGGCAAACTCCAGCGCCAATTGTTTTCCCAGACCGGTGCTGGAACCGGTGATTAAGATTTTGTGGTAGACACTCACCATACATCACCTTTCGTTATGGAAAAGCTGAAAATAACCTTTTTGCGTCCATTAAAAAAGCCCGGCATTTAACCGGGCTTTCAGTGCCAGCCGGACTAAAATCAGAAGATTTCAGCCAACACCGTTTCAGCTTTGGTTAAAGTCTCGTCTAAAATCGCAGCCGTGTGCGCTAACGACATGAATCCGGCTTCATACTGACTGGGTGCCAGGTAAACGCCCTGTTCCAGCATCCCGTGGAACCAGTGTTTGAACTTCTCTGTGTCACAGTGCGCCACATCCCGGGTATTACGAATCCGGCGATCAGTAAAAAACAGCGAAAACATGCTGCCTACCCGGTGTTGGGTCAGTGGATAGCCGTTATTATCGATGATGGTTTGTAATCCGGAAGCCCAATGGTTACCGAGCGATTCCAATTTGTCGTAGGCAAATTGGTCCAGACGCTTCAGCGTCTCAATACCCGCCGTGACCGCTACCGGATTGCCACTGAGGGTTCCGGCCTGGTAAATCGGTCCGGCCGGTGAAACCTGTTCCATAAATTCGCGCTTACCACCATAAGCTCCGATGGGCATTCCCCCGCCAATTACTTTTCCAAAAGTAAGGAGGTCCGCAGCTACACCATAAAGCTCGTTTGCGCCGCCCCGGGCCACCCGAAAACCGGTCATGACTTCGTCCAAAATCAGTAACGTCCCATTAGCGGAGCAAACGGAGCGCAAATCCTGTAGAAAATTGTCCTGGGGTGGGATGCAGCCCGTATTGCCGTTGATGGGTTCCACAATAACGCCGGCGATCTGGTTCGGATTGTTCTCAAACAGGACTTTGACCGACTCAATATCGTTGAATTGAGCCAGGAGTGTGTCGGCGGCAGTACCCTTGGTGACGCCGGGCGAATTGGGTTCACCCAAAGTGAGTGCACCGGAACCGGCCGCGATGAGAAACGAATCGCCGTGACCGTGATAACAGCCATCGAATTTAATGATTTTATCCCGGCCGGTAACACCACGCGCTACCCGTACCGCGCTCATGGTAGCTTCGGTTCCGCTATTCACCAGCCGCACCATCTCGGCGGACGGCACACGCTCCACGATCATCTCCGCCAGTTCGATTTCCAGCTCGGTGGGTGCACCAAAGCTGGTGCCCTTTTGGGCGATTTTCTGAATTGCGACAATAATTTCCGGATGGGCGTGTCCTAGAATCGTGGGTCCCCAGGAACTCACGAAATCCACATAGCGGTTGCCGTCCGCGTCAAAAATATATGGTCCCTGCCCCTTGGTAATAAATGGCGGTATCCCTCCGACGCCCTTAAAGGCTCGCACGGGAGAATTGACGCCACCCGGAATGGTTTTTTGTGCACGGGAGAATAATTCCGCGCTTTTCTTAAAATCGATACTCATGAATTGCCCTCGCTGGTTGATAATCCCGGGGCAAGTCTAACCGAATCCACGGGCTGGTGCAAGCTGAACCGGCGAGTTAAAAGAACATTGAACGCCACGCGCTCAGAATTGCCGGGAGTTAGATAAAGTGAGTCTGACCGGGCGAAAAGTACCCCGGTGGAAATAGTAACTTGAATTCCCAGCGCCAACACCAACAGGCCGGCCCGCCGGTTGTAGGGTTTGCGATACCGGTAATGCTTTGTCTGTTCATAAGCGTTCGCGGTCCGGCGGTTTAGTTTCTGGAAAATCCATTTCAGTTCCTATTTTTTTGAACTTTTACGTGTGTTGAACGCTTTTGTAAAATGCCTCAAGCTGTTCATTTTCAAAAAATTCCGTTTTGATTTTCCTCATATGCTTCTATATTTCGCTAATTAACGAAATGGAGAATAACACATGCGCACTATTACCGAAAGATTCAAAGCCCTCTCCGACCCCAACCGGCTTCGGATCCTCATGATGCTAAAAACTAAATCGCTATGCGTATGCGAGATCAGCTCGCTTTTGCAACTCGCTAACTCTACCGTCTCCAAACACCTGTCCATCCTGCGGCAAGCCGGTTTTATCGTGGATGAAAAAGAAGGTCGCTGGGTGAATTATCGTCTGGCAACCGTTGACGAATCACCGGAAGCAAACGGGCTCTTGCCCCAGGTTGCAGCTTGGTTGGCAAATGACCAAAAAATACAAAACGATCGAGAACTCATGCGCACCATCGATCGTGTCACAATCTGTAGTACCGAATAGCTGAATAAGGAAATAAATAGATGAATTGGCGTTCTGAGTGGAAACCACTCTTCTTGATTCTGGCTGTTTTTCTAACAGCATATTTTTTACCGGTCACCAGTCCTGCCGTTACCGCCGGGTTGGCGTCCGGACTGGAGCTGTTACAGTGGTACGCCCGGGAGCATGTGTTGCTGTGCCTGGTGCCGGCCTTTTTTATTGCTGGAACGATTGCCGTTTTTATCAGTCAGGGTGCGGTGGTCAAATATTTTGGAGCGGGGGCAAAAAAATGGCTCTCCTGTTTGATTGCATCTGTTTCCGGATCGATTCTCGCCGTGTGTTCCTGTACGGTACTGCCGCTTTTCAGCGGCATTTATAAGCGTGGCGCCGGATTGGGTCCGGCCATCGCCTTTCTTTATTCCGGACCCGCGATCAATATTTTAGCCATCATTCTCACCGCCAGAGTGCTGGGCTTTGAGCTGGGAATCGCCCGGGTAATCGGCGCCGTGGCTTTCAGTGTGATCATCGGGTTATTAATGCACCTGCTTTACCGAAAAGAGGAATCCGTACGGGCCGCGGGAAACCTGGCCTTACCAGAAGCTGAGGAAGTCCGGCCGCTGTGGCAAACCGTTACTCATTTCGTATTCTTGGTGGCTATCCTGATTTTTGCCACCTGGGGCCGGGACGCAACGGATCACGGTGTTTGGTCCTGGATTTTCCAGCATAAATGGCTTATCACCGGCCTGTTCGGATTGGGACTTGGCGCCAGCCTGGTTTTCATTTTGAAGCTTGCCTGGGGGCAGGTTATACTCAGTGCTCTTCCGGTGGTGGTAGTAACTATTTTCACCTCAAATCCACTGATTCCCTTTGCTACGGCGGTCATCATGTTGACCATTTTGCTTTCCTTCAGCCGGAATGAACCCGGTGAATGGATGCACGAAACCTGGGGCTTTGCCAAACAAATCCTGCCACTGCTAGCCGCCGGTGTCGTTGTGGCCGGTTTTCTCTTAGGATCACCGGAAAATGGCGGCGGCATCATTCCCGGTCATTGGATCAGCGACTGGGTCGGCGGGAATTCTGTCTTCTCGAATCTATTCGCCTCCGTGGTGGGCGCTTTTATGTATTTTGCCACGCTCACCGAAATCCCCATTCTCCAGGGTTTACTCCATAATGGTATGGGACAAGGTCCGGCATTAGCCTTGCTTCTCGCGGGGCCAGCCTTGTCCCTGCCCAACATGTTGGTGATTCGTAGCGTGATTGGTACTAAAAAGACCGGGGTCTATGTGAGCCTGGTTGTGGTCATGGCAACCGGAACCGGACTGATCTTCGGCGCGCTTCAGGGAGTATAATCACCGGCATAGAGAAAAAGCGCTTTGCTTCATTTAACCAAAAACAAAGCTATCTTGAACCAAAGGACTGAGGAGAAAAGAGTAAAAATGGGTGTTCAAAAGTATCGGCGGTATGCGGCGAAAATGTTAAACCTGGCCGGCATCACGATTAACGGAAAACAACCGTACGACATGCGGGTCAACAATGAGAATTTTTACCGCCGGATATTCAGCCGGGGCAGCCTGGGATTGGGAGAATCGTATATGGACGGCTGGTGGGACGCTCCCGCGCTGGACGAATTCTTCTTTCGCATTTTGCAGGCCCGCCTCGACCGGAAAATCCGGAATTATCCCACGCTGATCCTGCAGGCGGTTTTGACCCGGATTTTCAACCGGCAGGCTGGTAAAAGAGCGCTCATCATCGGGAAACGCCATTATGACCTCGGCAATGATCTTTTCCAGAGGATGCTGGATAGCGGAATGAATTACAGTTGCGGTTACTGGAAAAATGCGGACGGACTGGAAGAGGCGCAATCGGCTAAATTGGATTTAATCTGTCAAAAAATTGGTTTAAAACCGGGGCTAAAGGTGCTGGATATCGGCTGCGGTTGGGGCGGTTTTGCCAAATTTGCGGCGGAAAAGTATCACGTCGAAGTCGTGGGCATTACCGTTTCGCGGGAGCAGGCTTCCCTGGCCCGGGAACGCTGTCGCGGTCTGTCCGTTCAAATCCGGTTGCAGGATTACCGCACCCTCCGGGAAAAATTTGACCGGATCGTCTCCGTCGGAATGTTCGAACACGTGGGCTATAAAAATTATAGCAGTTTTATGCAGGTCGTCCGCCGTTGCCTGAAAAAAGACGGCCTCTTTTTATTACATACCATTGGCGGAAACCAGTCCGTTAAGTCAACCAATCCCTGGACCGAAAAATACATCTTCCCTAATTCGATGCTACCTTCCGTGGAACAGATCGGTAAAGCGATTAGCGGACTGTTCGTGATGGAAGATTGGCACAATTTCGGACCTGACTACGATAAAACTCTAATGGCTTGGTATCAAAATTTTAAGCAAAACTGGCCAAGAATTCGTCAAAACTACGATGAGCGTTTCTTCCGGATGTGGAAATACTTTCTACTCTCCAGCGCGGGCTCTTTCCGGGCGCGGGTGGATCAATTGTGGGAACTTGTGCTTTCCGTAGAGGGTGTCGTGGGCGGCGTCCCGGCTATTCGTTGAAAACAGGCTCGAAAGGAATATTTTTGACCCGGATATTGATTTTATGTACTGGTAATTCATGCCGCAGCCAAATGGCGGAGGCGTTCTTAAAATCACTTGATGCTAATCTGTCCGTGGTTTCCGCTGGAATCCAACCGGCACGGCAAGTGCACCCCAAAGCAATTCAGGTCATGTCTGAAATCGGGTTTGATCTGTCACGGAACACGACGAAACCGGTGGATCGATTTCTGGATCAACCCTTCGATTATGTCATCACCGTGTGTGACCAGGCCCGGGAAACCTGCCCGGTGTTTTTGGGTGAAGTAAAACAGCAATTACACATCGGTTTTGATGATCCCGCGGAAGCCACCGGGAATGATGAGGAAATCCTGCGAGTTTTTCGCCGGGTGCGGGATGAGATCAAAAGCCGTTTGGTTGATTTTTACACAATTTACTTAAGAAAGACAAACCTTGAAGAGAAGGAATTAAAATGCTAAAAATTCAAGTTGTAGGCTCCGGTTGCCCGAACTGCCAGAAATTGGAAGCACTTTGCCGGGAAGTCATTTCAAAAAATGCGTTGGATGCTGAAATTGAAAAAGTCACCGACTTCAACCGGTTCGCGGCACTGGGTGTTTTTATGACTCCGGGGTTAATTATCAACGGCAAGCTCTTGAGTATGGGCAGGATCCCCGTCAAGTCAACCTTGGAACATTGGATTACTAATTCGGACCGGTGACGGCATGTCATCAACAACGATCACTTTGGGAGTTCGGTATTTCAACAGTTGTCCAAATTATCGGCAAATGATCAGCCGGATTGACAAAATTATAAAGCGGGCTCCATTCAGCCGATGCGCCGTGTTAAAAAAAAGCCCGGCTTTCCGGACCGGCTTTTTACCTGGTGGGAAGTGATGTTCAGGTTCCATGGATGTCTATCCGAAAAGTGTGCCGGCACCAATAAAAGAGCACAAATTGTACTACGCTGATCAGGAGAACACGGGATGGTTGCCGTCATTTCAATAATCATATTGCTGGCGTCTTTTCTCTTTGCCATGCTGGGTTTAGGGGGAGGTATGGTGTATGTCCCGGTCCTTAAATGGGCGGGGTTCCCGGTCAAGGAAGTAGCGATACCACTGGGATTGTTACTCAATGGGCTCAATACGCTGCTGGCCCTGATCCCCTTTGCCAGAAAGAAACTGGTGGACTGGAAAGGTGGACTGGCCATGGCTGCATTCGCCTTTATCGCCGCTCCCCTGGGGGCTTTCACGGCTCGCTTTGTACCGGTAAAGACCCTGCTGGTTTTGTTTGCTGTTGCCGTGCTGGTTGCCGCTATTCGCATGATCGGCTTTTCCCGTCAACCCGAGCCTGAAACCATCATGTCCCTCAGAAAGCGCTCTCTGATCGGTGCCGGTGTGGGCGCTTTTGCCGGTTTCATGGGCGGTATGCTGGGGCTGGGGGGCGGATTCATCATTGCGCCGATCCTGATGTGGATGGGTTACAAAACCAAGGAAGCTGCCGCAACCACGGCCTTTGTAGTCACTTTTTCATCCCTGTCCGGGTATCTGGGGCATGTAGCCGAAGGTCATTTCAACTGGACCCTGACAGGTATTGTCGTCGTTGCAGTCATCATCGGATCCCAGTTAGGTGGATCGTTCATGTCAATCAAAGCTAAGCCCAAAGTCGTCAAAAGGCTCTATGCCATTGTTCTGTTTGCCATCACCGTGAAGTTAATCCTAGGTGTATTGTAAAGGGTCATCATGCAGAACGTATTATTGCTTTTCTTGTGTGGGGCAGTGGTGGGGATTTTCCCGCGTCCGATACAGGCTCAAATAAAAGTGGTTGATTTCAACGGATACCTTCAGGTTCGAAGTATTGGTTCTCGTGCAGGTGGAGCGGTCTCTCTGCGGCGGACAAAACTTTGGATCAAAGGACATGATTCCACTTTGCCGGTTTCTTTTAAGGTGCAATCGCTGTTTCGTTGGAGTGGCAAGGGGGAGTTGGATTTACAGGATGCTTATGCAGAGTACTCCCCGGCGTCTTTCCAACTGCGCGTCGGCCAGTTTGTACCTGACTTCAGCCTGGAATGGTGCCAACCGGATGCGGCAATTCCCCTCTTGGATCGAGCCCGTGTAGTCGATGCGTTGATCCCGGGTTCACGTACCATGGGCCGGGAAATCGGCGCCCAGGTGCGGGTTGTCAAGCCCCGCCTCGGGTTGACCGAGACTTTTGGTTTATTCAAAGGTGATGGCGCGAGCGTTCGCGACCAACCGAACCGTGATTATCTTCTTACCAATCGCATTGTCTTTGATCTGACTCCCGGAGGGTGGCCCCTGCAAACGGGCTATTCCGCTGCATACAGACGAATCTCGGCCGGTGAGTTTCCATCCCTGTTGGGGCCGGGAGTCCTCTATAGCGGAACCGGACTGCGTCAGGGAGTTGAAGGCCGTTTGAAAATTCAGGGCTGGACCTTGCAAGGAGAATATTTCCGGGCGGATTTAGCAGAGAAGCGATCCCGGGGGGGGGGTATGCCCTTCTCACAATCGACGTTTCCCCGGAAGACCTTTTCGCTGTTTCAGCAGAAACATTTCATGACCTCATTCTACAGACCAAGGACGAATACCGGTGGCAAATGGCGTATACGCACCAATTTCACGGAGACGGCCATAAGGTCATGGTGGAGTTGTTTTTCACTCAGCCACCAGCTCTTTTGAGAGAAATATCCTTTGGGGTTCAATATCAAGTATTTTTCAACTCTTAAAAAGGAGGGGGGCGTTTCGCTCCTAGCGGAAAAGATTTTAAAGCTTCCCGAGGTGTTTGACTTCTCTCACGAGAACCCACCAACCGGTTATTACCGGTTCGGCGGCTAAAAAGGCAGTGAAATTAACCACTGGGAAACAGGGACG
The DNA here is from genome assembly GCA_964543125.1 of uncultured Lentisphaeria bacterium. GTDB lineage: Bacteria > Fidelibacterota > UBA8477 > UBA8477 > UBA8477 > CAZIWX01. The sequence goes on from CAZIWX010000003.1 coordinate 26,403, forward strand.
AATTTGTGTTGAAAGCAGGGTTTATCAGGATTAGGCCTTATAAGTATCCCCGTGTAAGATGATAATGGATTACCCTGAGGTAATAATTTAAGCAGGAGCATTAAAATGGCGGGATTATCAAAACGACTTTCATTTCTTGACCGCTACTTAACGGCCTGGATTTTTCTGGCCATGTTCAGCGGCGTATTTTCCGGATATCTGTTTCCGGGAATCGTCAACTTTTGGAATATCTTCCAAGTCGGAACCACCAACATCCCCATTGCCATCGGTTTGATTTTGATGATGTATCCACCGCTGGCTAAAGTGCGTTACGAAGACCTGGGGAAAGTCTTTCGCAACTGGAAAATCTTAACGCTTTCGCTGGTACAAAACTGGATCATCGGTCCGGTGGTTATGTTTGCTCTGGCGATTATCTTTTTACAGCATTATCCCGCATACATGTATGGTTTGATCATGATCGGTCTGGCCCGGTGTATAGCCATGGTCATTGTCTGGAACGAGCTGGCCAAAGGTGATACCGAGTATGCTGCCGGTCTGGTGGCGCTGAACTCCATTTTTCAAGTGCTCTTTTTTTCGGTTTACGCCTGGTTGTTCATCAGCGTACTGCCCACCTGGTTCGGCCTGGAAGGAACTGCGGTCAATGTAACGATTGGCCAGATTGCCGAAAGCGTCCTGGTCTATTTGGGGATTCCGTTTGCAGCCGGCATCATCACCCGTTTTTCTTTGATCAAACTTAAAGACAAGACCTGGTATCATCAGAAATTCATCCCCAAGATCAGCCCCATCACCCTGGTTGCCCTCCTGTTCACTATTGTGGTGATGTTTTCCCTGAAAGGCGAGTTCATTGTGGCCCTGCCTCTGGATGTCCTGCGTATCGCCGTTCCCTTGTTGATCTATTTTGTAGTGATGTTTTTTGTCTCTTTTTATATGGGGCGCAAAGTAGGCGCGGATTATTCCAAAACGGCTACGCTCTCATTTACGGCAGCCAGCAACAATTTTGAACTGGCCATTGCCGTCGCCGTGGCGGTCTTTGGGATCAACTCCGGAGAGGCCTTTGCCGCCGTGATCGGTCCTCTGGTGGAGGTGCCGGTCCTGATCGGGCTGGTGAATGTGGCCTTGAGATTTCAGAAGAAATATTTCGGCCAGGTTGAAGTCGGTAGGGTCAAGGCACCGGATGTCTGCCCGTGAGTAGCTTGGCAAAAGATTTGTCTCTTAGCCAGGGATTCATGCGGATGTCAAATTGCCGGGGGGCAGGTGACAGTAATGTTGGGCCCACGAGGTTCAAAGGAGAAATTAGTTTCCTATACTGATATGATTAACCACCTACAGATAATTGAACAAAGTTCCCTTCTAGGAGGGGATTAAGGGGTGGGTTATAGATGAATAAAAGGATCATTTTACCATACAATCCTAGGCTAAAACAGTTAGCGAGAAACCTTCGTAATCATATGACTCTCTCTGAGATACTGCTATGGGATACGCTCAAAAATAAGCAAATGATGGGAATAAATTTCACGAGACAACGGCCTATCGATGAATATATAGTGGACTTTTACTGCAGGGACCTGATGCTGGCTATTGAAATTGATGGCGAAAGTCATCATCGTTCCGAGGTCCAAAAAAATGATTTAAAAAGGCAGAAGCAATTAGAACGTCTGGGGGTTCGATTTCTAAGATTTGAGGACATCAATATCAAAAACAAGCTAGATGATGTATTGAGAGCAATTCAATATTGGATTGAAGAACACCAGGATAATTTAGTTGGAAGAGGGCCCACCCCTGACCCCTCCCAGGAGGGGACTACAAAATAAGGATACAATTAAAATGAATGAATTAGCAGTAGCACCAGAAACCTGTGAGGCCCCTAGAGAAGTAAAGGTGACCGTGCGGGGCGAAAGTGCCAACACCACATGGGCGGCACCAACGAGGGTCCCTCTCCTGTACAGGTGTTGCTTATGTCTCTGACCGGCTGTCTCAATGTGACGGGTCACGCGGTCGCTCGCCAAAAAGGATTAACCCTAAACGGAATTTAGCTCAAAATAGAGGGTGTTATGAATCCCTGCAAATTTATAGGCTGTTCTATTGAAGAGCGCGCCGGGTTTCAAAAAATTCAAGTTACAGTCAAGGCTGATTTCGAAAATGCCACACCAGCCGAGCAGGCAGACTGGCTGGCAGAAACAGAAAACCGCCGTGCGGTAACAGATAATATCGAGGTGGAGGCTGGTCTGAAAGTCTCTATTAACAAGGCCTAATAGACACTAACAATAACTGTAAACTTAAGGACATTCACAATGGCAAAAGATTTTTCAAAACAATTGTGGCATGGCATACCCAGAACCGAGATTCCCTGGTTCCCTAATCTGGACCCTGAAAAATGTATCGGTTGCGAATTGTGTTTTCTCTCCTGTGGACGAGGGGTGTTTGATTTGGCTGAGATTAAGCCCTATAAAGCTACTGCTGCCCGGCCTTACAATTGTATGGTGGGTTGCTCAACCTGCGCCACGGTCTGTCCCACCGAGGCCATAACCTTTCCCGGGCGGGATTTGATCTACAACACCGAACGACAACACAAAATCTTCAAACTGGTCCATCAGGAAGCGGCTGACAAAAAGGCTGCAAATCAACAAAAGCAACAGGCCTCCCGGCAGGTGGCTGAGTCAAAGACGCGGATCAAGTTTGAAATTGCCGGTCAATTTGGTGAAAAACGCTTTTTGCAAAAATTGGCTGACGCTATTAGGGAACAGCCCATAGATATTGTTAATCTTACTCTGAATGTACCCACAGTTATGGGGCTGAGTGAGAATACACCAGCCTTTATGCAATTTGAGCTGACCTCTACGACAATGGAAGATATTAAACCCTACCGCACCAATATCATTGATTTAATTCAGAAGAATGAGTTGGTGCTGGTAAATGAACTATAAGGAGAAGAACTAATGTTTAACGTACCAGAATGGGCTTATGAATTTCACGGCCACAAATGTCCTTTTATGCCCATCGGCTACCGCATGGGTACGCTTGCCATGCAAAAGCTGGGCGTCGGCAAGGCCTATAATCATGAAATGTTCGTGTTTTCTGAAATGGGTATCGGTCATCCCCAGGGATGCCTGCAGGACGGCATCCAATCATCCACAGCCGCCACATTCGGCAAGGGGCAGATGCATAAATTGTTTTATGGAAAAATCGCGGCGACTTTTTATCATCCTCAGCAGGGTGCTGTGCGTATAGCACTTAAGAACGAGTTCTCGGACAGCCTGGGTGGATATGAATTCTTTGTCTACCGCAAGAAAGGCGTGGAACCTTCAGATATTCCTGAATTAGTCTCTCAAGAGGTGATTGATAAGGTATTGGCGGCCTCTGATGAAGATCTCTTTAAAATAACATCACTGCCTGATTTTAAATATACCCCGGTCAAAGGATCGTTCAATAAAGTCGCCTGTGATATTTGCGGTGAGAACGTGTTTGAACGCTACATCCGGTTAAAGGATGGCAAAAACCTGTGTATTCCCTGTTCTGAAAGAGAAGACCAGGAACGCACAATCCATTTACCGTTATAGAAGGGTAATCACTTTAATGAGTTACCACCACGACCATGCGGTCCCTGTATCCGGAGCACGCTTGCTGACCACCCTGCTCCTCAACCTGGTCATCACTGGAGCCGAGATCATCGGAGGCATTCTGTCCGGCAGTTTATCACTGATCTCGGATGCCCTGCACAACTTTAGCGACGGCATTGCCATCGTCATCAGTTACGTTGCTATCCGTCTGAGTCAAAAGCCCAAAAGTGTTCACTATACCTTTGGTTTGAAACGAGCTCGGATCCTGGCAGCCATCATTAACTCGGCTGTTCTCGTGGTGATCGGTTTCTATCTATTCCTAGAAGCTTATCACCGTTTTATAACTCCGGAACCCATCAAGGCGCAACTCATGGTCATGGTTGCCGGAATCGGTTTACTGGCCAATACCCTGGGAACGCTCTTGTTAAAGACTGGAGCCCGGGACAATATGAATATTCGCTCTGTTTATTTGCATCTGCTCAGTGATGCTGTTTCCAGTGCCGGGGTTATCCTCGGTGGCTTAGCCATTTACTTCTGGAGCGTTTACTGGATAGACCCGCTTCTGACCGTCTTGATTTCCAGTTACATTCTGAGGGAAAGTTTCCACATTTTGCAAAAGGCCCTGGATATCGTTCTTATGGCCAGCCCGGAAACGATCTCACTGACCGACATCCGCCAGAAATTAAATACTCTGGAGGGAGTGAATAACCTCCATCACGTCCACCTCTGGCAGATGGATGAACACGACATTCATCTGGAGGCTCACGTGGATATCGCAGACCGCCGGGTGAGTGAAACGAAAACGCTCTTACAGAGGATTACCGCGGTCCTCCATGAAAATTTTAAAATCAACCATGTGACCCTGCAGTTGGAATGTGACCATTGTAAAACCAAGGATTTATTATACACGGAAAGCCGTTAGCAATACTTAAGCGGTGATAGCCTGCGGGCGAACAAGCTGGTTAACGGCTTGTAACCGTTGCGGTATTGACGGCAGCCAGGGGAGTCAAACTAATGCAAGTAAAAATACTCGGTTCCGGGTGCAGTAAATGTATCAGTCTGGAACGAAAGCTAAGAGAACTGATCGACGAACACCATTTGGATCAGGTAGAACTGGTCAAGGTAACTGATCTCAACGAGATGCTGGATTACGGAATCATGATGACGCCCGGACTGGTCATTAATGAACAGCTAAAAAGCGTGGGGCGGGTGCCCAGTGACAGTCAGTTGCTGACCTGGATTCAGGAAATCAATTAAGCGGTATTCATCCGGTTTTGGAGAGCAGGTAAACCTATGGATTTCACAACTTATTTAAGATCGTTTGATTATCAGGAACGCAAGAATATGAAGATTAACCTTCCTACTTTGCTAAATGCCTTTCAGCAGGGGCGGGTGGAGATTATTGATATACGTTTCCCGGAAGAATATGCCGCCTGGCACGTGGGTTTCACCAAGAACATTCCCCTGAACGAACTGCCCGACCGGCTGGATGAACTGGATCGGAGTAAATTAATTGTTCCCGTTTGTCCTCACTATGATCGAGCGGCCATTGCTCGCCACTATCTGAAACTGCAAGGTTATGACACCCGCTATCTGGTAGAAGGATTGTTGGGCTTGACCGATTATCTGCGGGGTGACCGGGCCCGGGATTACCTAGCCAGTCTAAAAAGCCACTAACCAGCCCATTTTTTCTTAAAGGACTTCGGCATGTCACCGAACCATCTGATTGTTATTCTTTCATTGACCCTGTTTGCCTGTAATTCAAAAACCGATGCTCCGGTGAACACGGCAACAACACAAATTCAGTCCAAAACACAACTTGCCAGCGAGAAGCCGCTGATCACCTTAATTGAGCTCGGCTCTGTCAAATGCATTCCCTGCCAAAAAATGCAGCCGGTTATGCGCTCATTGGAAACCAGATACAACTCCCAGCTTAATGTGGTTTTCTACGATGTGTGGCAAGCCGGTCAAAAACAAAAAGCCCGGGAATATGGCATTCGCCTGATTCCCACCCAGGTTTTCCTGGATCAGTCCGGAAATGAGATTTTCCGCCATGAAGGGTTCTTTCCGGAAACGGAAATTGATCGGTTTTTGCAAAGCCATGGTTTAAATCCCGGCCGTCTGAACTAACCGGTATGCTTGACCAGCTCTTTTTAAATCTGTCCTTAGCCCTGAGCAGGAGTTTTGTTCTCGCTCTGACAGCCGCCTTTGCCTGGGGTGTGCTGAGTATCCTGCTCAGTCCCTGTCATTTAGCCAGTATTCCTTTGGTCATTGGTTATATCAGTAGTCAGGGACAGATGCGGGTCAGGCCCTCGTTTTACCTGGCCCTGGTTTTTGCCCTGGGCATTCTGCTAACCATTGCTGTTATTGGCCTGATCACGGCTTCCATGGGCCGTATTATGGGCGATGTGGGGGTCTGGGGTAATTATCTCGTGGCGGCCGTGTTCATCCTGGTCGGGCTATACCTCATGGATATCCTTCGCTGGGACTGGAATGGGTTCGGTCCCGGCCGGAAAAAACGCAGTGGTTTGTGGGGTGCCTTTATTCTGGGGTTAATCTTCGGGATTGGCCTGGGTCCCTGTACCTTTGCTTTTCTGGCACCCATTCTCGGGGTTGTTTTCCAGTCGGCCAGCAGCAGCTGGTTGAAAGCAGTCTTGTTGATCACTGCCTTTGGGGTTGGCCATGTGACCGTTATTGTGATCGCCGGCAGCTTGACCAACTGGGTACGTAATTATTTGAACTGGACCGAGTCGTCCAGGATCTCGCTGTATATCAAGCGGGTCGCCGGGTTGCTGGTGGTGCTTGGAGGCCTCTATTTTATATACACAACTATTTAGGGGGTGCCATGCGCGAATATGTAAGATTGTTAAAAGCCCTGGCGGACTCGACGGTTTCCAAACATTTATCCCCACTGCGTGAGGCCGGATTCGTTGAAGACCAGAAGGAAAGGCGTTTGGATAAAATATCAAATAATGAGACAATATGAATCGGATCACGCGCGCATGCATTCAGCAATTATCCGGCGCTGGCTAAAAACAATGAGCCTGAGTTTAAACTGGGCCTCGATAAAATCGAAAACCCGGATGTTGCCAGTTGCCGAAACACGAGTTGTTAGTGGAGTCACCTTTTGAAAAAAACATCCCCGGGAAATTCGTTTGGGAGCTGTAATTGCCGGCAACCGAACAAGTTTGCTATTAAGATCAAGGGTCAATCCCGGACGTTCGCCGCCCTGGATGTGGTACTGTTTGTCACCCGAACGGCGCGGCCCCAAACGGTTCCCGAAGCCTTGAAGCTCCTTTGGGACCAGGCCAATCTCTATAATGAGCTCGACCCGGCGGAAGAGGACGACTATAAAGCGATGCTTTTTGACTGTTTTAAGGGCAACGAAGACCCGCGGAGCCTTTTGTACCGCTAGCCTGGTCAGCAGCCGGCCTGATTCAGGAGCTTGGATCTGGAAGTGGATGCACCCGCCCAAAAGGGTGGGAGGGATGGAGCCTTACGGCAAAGAAATGAAAACCGGTGAGAAAAGCATCCTGCGAGGGATTTTTTATGCAGCGCGGGTTGGACATCGCCGGGCTCGGCAATCCAATTTCAAAAATTACCGTTTGCCCATAATGCGCAACAGGCCGGGAATTCAAACTTATAGTGTTGAAAGTATCCCAAGCCCCGCTGGTGAGCGAATCCATGAATAGCTGCTCAGGTGAAATGACTTTGGTTTAACGGCCTACAATAACGTCGTATAGATTCTCCACTCCTTAGAAAAATTTCCCCCAAAACAGGGTGATTATTGTTTTAATTTTGACACTTTGTTGTCGCACTGGGTAAATCTGTTCTTAAATTACAATGTTTTACGAAAGGCTAAAATACGCACCGGTAGCGGTAACAACCGTTGCAACAGGGAAAAGAGCTGATTTTATGGAAGAAACCGCCGAAACCATGCAACCTGATAAAAATCTAATCGAGCTGCATGTAACGTTTTACGCTGATTATTTTCAGCAACTGGGGTTATGGGATTTCCCCATTTCTCAAAAGACTTTAGGAGCCCAAGAGGATTTCAACTTTGCAACCGGCATGACCCGGCCGGTTTTACAGGCACTCCAAGCCAATTTCTATGGAGCGGAAGGGAATTATCTCGCGGCCCGGAAATTGTTAACTAAAGCACTCCAACACTCGGAAATACGCTATTTTCGCAATCCAACCAGCAACAAAGCCGATGTACTGGCCTATGTCCTTTTTGAATGGGGTATATTTCAGGTTCGTCTGGAACAACCCGAGAGCGCCCTGGCCTATCTTGAGCAGGCCGGTGAACTGGCTCAATCCGGACCGTTTAAAGCCATTATCGATTACAAAATTCAGGTTTTGGCCGTTACGCCGCGTAAAAAAGCAGCCTACGCAAAACTTGAACAGCGGGTCATTGACCTGCGCGAGTTGAATCTCACCGCCGTTACGGTCCTGGGACTGCATCAATTGGGTGTTCTGGCAGACCAGGCTGATCAACCCAAGGTTGCAACCGCCTATTATGCCAATGCACTTGAATTAGCCAAAACCCGTGGCTATGAGTACCTGGTTTGGCGTATTCAAAGTTCCCAGGGATATTCCGCCATCCTGCAAAAGCACTACGATCGAGCCCGGGACATCCTGGATAAGATCGCTAATGGCGCCCCCAGTCCCCACCTTAAAGCTTTAGCCTGGGAAAATCTGGCCTTGATCTTTTTCAATCAGCAACAATATCCTCCGGCGGCCGATCTGGTTGAACGGGCCCTGGAATTGGTGCGTACAACCGGCGTAAACAGCCGGATTGCACCTCAATGCCTTTTTCTCGGCAACCTGTACACGGAATCTCTGGGTGAAGATGAAAAAGCGGCATACTACTATCAAATCGGTTTTGAACAGGTGATCAAACAGAGTGACGCCGGATTGCCATTAACCGGTGTGCGGGCCAAGGTCATCCAAGAATATGTGACTTTTATGCAAACCCGTGGTAGTGAATCTCAAACCTATCTTCCTAACCAGGCTCATTTTGAGTTTGCCTTGGGCAAAAAATGGCGTGAGATCATGGATTTGTTCCATTACAACCTGGTAATTTTCCATTTTAGTCACACCGGTAGAGGACGCGGACTCATCGCCCATTTGGACATGCCCGTCACCACTTTCTATTCACTGAAGGATCGTTTGTCCAAGCGTGGTTTTAAATTCCCGCGGAAACGGGATAAGAACTTCGAATTCAATCCGGATCACTATCAGGATGGTGTACAGAATTACCTCCAGTTTCAGGCGGATAAAACCTGGAAAGAGATCAACAAGATTTTTGAAAAGGATATGATGGAATTTTTATATGCCAGTTATGGCTACAAGAAAACCCGTCTGTCGGAAATCCTGGACCTCAGCTATCCAATGGTGATCGCCAAGACCAAAGCGGTAACCGATGAAGACAATCAGTACAATACATACAAACGCAAATAATTGGACTTCACTTGTGTTCCGTCAACTGTCCAGTGTATAGAAAATCACGGGAATTTTAGTTGCTAACGAGGTGAATATTTATAGCCTAGCCCCGGCCAGAGTTGAGATATTCAACACCGATAGTAATCCAAAAAACTAGACTCGGTTGCGCTAATACAGGGTTGACTCGGCACTAACCCAGCCAACCCAAGGCAGCCTTTCCTGCTTTTTTTATTTTAATCCTGGTAATGTCAACTGTCCGCCACCCGGACTGAAATTACTGCAACCGACGCCGATTAAGCGGACCGGATTTCCCGGTACCCATACCCCGGATAACAAAGTGCGAACCACCTGGTGCATGATTTCGTGATCCGCGGTTGGTTCGGAGAGCGTGAGCTGGCGGGTTTGGGTAGTAAAATCCGGCCAGCGAATTTTAATCTGAATCGTTTGCGCCTGTATCTGCTCCCGTATTAATTGTTGCGCTAATTTTTTTACCAGCTGGCCCAAGATTGTATCCAATTCTACTGGATCACGGATATCCTGACTAAAGGTTCGCTCCTGACTGACGGATTTGGCCTCATGCTCCGGCGCCACGGGCCGATCATCCAAGCCCTTGGCCCAGTGTGCCATTTCAAGGCCCCATTTCCCGAACTTTTTTACCAGATCGCCGGTTGGCATCCTGGCCAATTCCGCGACCCGGCGAATTCCCTGAGCGGCCAGGCGCGCAGTCATTTTCGGGCCAATTCCAGGAATTTTCCTCACCTCCAGGGGCGCTATGAATGCCGCCTCTTCGCCGGGCGCCACCACGGTGAAACCGTTGGGCTTGTTAAAGTCCGAGGCGATCTTGGCTATCATTTTATTCGTGGCCAGCCCCACCGAATTGGCCAGGCCGATGTCCCGTTTAATTTTGGTCTGTAAGGCTTTGACTTGAGGAATGACAGCATGCCAATTATCGACGGCGGCGGTAAAATCCAGATACGCTTCATCGATACTCGTTTGTTCAATCACCGGTACAGCAGTCTTCAAAATACCCATGACAATTCGGGAATACATCTGATATAGCGATCGCTGTAGTGGTAGAATGACCAAATCCGGACACATTTGCTGTGCCCGGAACATGGACATCGCCGAGTGGATGCCGTACTCCCGCGCCTTGTAGGATGCTGCCGCGACAACACCCCGTTGTTCCGGCCGGCCACCAACCACCAGCGGCTTTTCCGCCAATTCAGGCTTACGCAAAATTTCCACCGAACAGTAAAAAGCATCCAGGTCAAAGTGGGCGATTGAACGAGGCGATTCCATCTATTTGGAATATCCCGCTAACGGGGATATTTTCAATTTATATTTGCAGCAGCTAAACAGCTAAAGGAGCATCTATGGATTTCCGCACCGAGACCGACAGCATGGGTGAAGTAAAAGTCCCCATCGATAAATACTATGGCGCCCAGACCGCGCGCTCGCTTAACAATTTTAAGATCGGTACCGATCATTTTCCCCGTGAACTGATCCGGGCGCTGGGTATTCTGAAACAGGCCGCGGCACAAACCAATCTGGAGTTGGGATTAATTCCGGCAAATAAAGCGGGCTGGATCATTGCGGCGGGTCGGGAAGTAACTGATGGCAAACTGGATGATCACTTCCCGCTGGTGGTCTGGCAAACCGGCAGCGGCACCCAAACCAACATGAACGCCAACGAGGTCATCGCCAATCGCGCCATTGAGCTGGCCGGTGGAATGCCGGGCAGTAAACAGCCGGTCCATCCCAATGATGATGTTAATAAAGGCCAATCTTCAAACGACACTTTCCCCACTGCCATGCATATCGCCGCCGTAGAACAGTGGGTGCGGCACTTAATTCCGGCGGTTGTTGACCTGAAAAACACCTTTGCCGCGAAAGGCCGGGCTTTCGCCACGCTCGTCAAAATCGGCCGTACGCACCTAATGGACGCGGTGCCGCTGACTTTGGGACAGGAATTTTCCGGCTATGTGCGGCAACTGGATTTGGCTGAATCCAGGCTCACCACTGCTTTGGAGGGGCTGTATGATCTGGCGCTGGGCGGGACTGCCGTGGGCACCGGACTGAATACACATCCGCGGTTTGCCGTAAAAGCCGCCGCTCAGATTGCAAAGATCACCGGATTGCCCTTCCGGTCCGCACCCAACAAATTTGAAGCGTTGGCTGCCCATGATGCTTTGGTCTTTGCTCACGGGGTTTTAAAAACACTGGCCGCGGCCCTCATGAAAATCGCCAATGATATCCGCTGGTTGGCCTCCGGTCCCCGGTGCGGAATTGGTGAACTCACCATCCCGGCCAACGAACCCGGCAGCTCCATCATGCCCGGCAAGGTGAATCCCACCCAATGCGAAGCCCTGACCATGGTTTGTGCTCAGGTGATGGGCAACGACGTAGCCGTTAATATTGGTGGAATGTCCGGAAATTTCGAGTTGAATGTCTTCAAACCGTTGATCATCTATAATTTCCTCCACTCCACGCGGATTCTGACGGATGCCATGAACTCCTTTAACCAGAACTGCGCGGTGGGAATCGAACCCAACGATCCGATGATCAGACACTATCTGGACCGGTCACTCATGTTGGTGACGGCCCTCAATCCGAAAATCGGTTATGACCAGGCAGCTAAAGTGGCTAAAAAAGCCTATACCGGGGGTATTACGTTGCGTGAGGCGGCGATCCGGCTTGGATTTCTTTCCGGCGCGGAATTTGATGCCCTGGTACAGCCCGAAAAAATGACCGGCACCCGCTAATAAAAACTCGTCCTGCCAAGGAGATCCTGTATGCCTTTGTTGTCCGATGCTCAACGCGCCACCTGGTATGTGTGGCTGTTTGGAAAAACCAAGATTCCGCTGCTGGCGTACTGCCACCCCAAAGTTTTGGAAATTAATGCCGCCACCTGCTCCATCCGGATTGCCCTGCGCCGGCGCACTCATAATCACCTGCGTTCCATGTACATCGCGGTTTTTGCCGTAGGCGCGGATTTAGCTGGCGGACTCATCGCCATGAACACCATTCGCAAACGGCATTTGAACATTTCGCTGGTATTTAAGGACTATCAGGCCGAATTCCTGAGACGCGCCGAGAGTGATGTAACATTCGCTTGCGAGGATGGACCCACGATTCAATCCGCCATTCAGGAGGCCTTACAGACTGGTGAGCGAGTGTCTCTGCCGGTCCATGTCAGGGCTACGGTTGTGGAGCAAAATGAAGTGGTTCCGGTGGCGAATATGATTCTCACCCTGTCACTTAAATCCCGTCCACACGTGTAAACGGCGGCTTATTTTAAATAATTGATTGTAATTCGAACAATTGGGTTAGTTAGGCTTAGGCGCGAACCGGTATAGTACCGGCCGGTGGTCGGAAACCAGAGAAATGTAGTCTGACATATACGCATCCAGGCGGAGGGTTTGCGTTGTGGCGGTGAGATTCTCATCAAACAAAGCCTTACTAATCAAAACATTATCCAGAAAACTGGGCCAACCCGGATAGGAATCGTTGATGTTGGAAGAGGCCCATGCCAAATCCCGGGTAGTATACTTGAAGTTGACCGTATCGGTCAAAAACGCCGAAAAACTCAGCGCCCCCGAATCCGTAGAGAGATCATCATTCCAATCACCAACTACGATAAAATTGCTATCGGGTCCGGCTGCTATCTGGTCTAATAAATAATCGTGGATCAGGGTGGTGGCTGCCTCGCGGCGCTGAATATTTTCATTTCCGCTCATGGCTTTGAGATGAATGTCCAGGATGGCAAAATCATAACTGCCGGAATCCGTATCTGCCGTGAATCGCACCATCAACGGATAGCGGCCGGCAAAAGCATAACCGTCGTTGGTAAACAGCTCAAGGGTATCCCGGGGAATCAATAACGCCGGTTTGTACAAAATTCCGAGCATGAGATAATCAGTCTGAACCGACTTGATAAGATTATACCGGGGCAGTTGCCGCGCCAATTTTTCGAATTGGGACATGGTGTAAATTTCCTGAACACAGACAATATCGGCATCCAGCGAATCCAGGATCATCCGCACCCGTGCAACCTCATTGTTGCCATGCTCCGGAAAATAGCGCAGGTTCCAAGTCACCACCTCGAGGGTTTCAGTCCGGTCAACCGATGGCAGGCTGAAACTATGGTTCGAGACGGTGGGCTCGGCGCAAGCCACCAACCAACCGATCAGCAACCCGATCAGGGTAAATTGGGGGAAATCGCGTTTCTGCATCTATTGATCTGGCTAACTAACCGAAGAATTATTGGGTTTTACTGAACCGGAATGCGCATCAAAACCGGCCGGTGATCCGACACCACCGATTTATAGTTTTCCCAGCCGCCAAACCACTTTTTAACCGGCAGGGTTTGGATAAAGCCGCTGGTTTCATAAGCTTTGAATAGGCTCCGGCTGATGAGAATCTGATCCAGGAAGCTGGGCCAGTCGGGATAAGATGCCTGATCCGGATCGGAAGCAATATCGGCGGTGGCGAAACGAAAATGCATCGGATCTTCTAAAAATGCCGGGAAAGATTGTTCTTGCCCCACATCGGTCACATCGTCATTCCAGTCTCCGAGAACGATGATATTTTCCAGGCCATAATCCTGCAACCGCCGCAGATAAGTATGCAATTCCGCCACCGCCTTTTTACGGCGGTTGAGTCCGTCGCCACAGCATTTCATGTGGATATTTACGATGGTGAGCTGCATCTGTTTATCTCCAAAGCGCCAAAGAAAATCTACCCGCAGTGGCGGCCGGCCGGCGAAATTATAATCATCCTCCGCAAAAGGCTCCACCCGGCCCAGCGGCGTTAATACATCTTTACGGTAGATGACGGCTTGATCGTAAAACGACGACTGCCGGGTCAGGATATATCCGTATTGGGGCAGCGATGCGAGAAGATCTTCAAAACTTTGCACACTGCCGATTTCCTGAACGGCGTAAACATCGGCGCCGATGTCATTCATTACTTCGGACACACTGTTGATGGTGGAATCAGCCGCCTTAGGGAAATGCTCCATATTCCAGGTCATTACCTCCAAGGCATCCCAGTGATTAAAGCCGGGAATCGTGTAATTATTTTGCAATGGAGCACCCGGGATCGTATCGAGGGATGCGAATGAAAGTGGTGGGATGTTACGAATGACACTGAGTTTGCGGCTGTAATCCGGCTTTTGCCAGGCCTTTGCGTTGGCGCGTTGGGCCAGAGCGTGAAATTCGGTGGCCAGGGCTTCATCCGGTGTCACATCATCCGTAGATAAGGTGATGAGACCGCCCCGCTTGGTAGGCAGGCTGTAGCCGGATAATTGCCGTGTGGTTTTGTCGATATAGAGCGTCACATGACCGATATTGCTGCCATTGCCATAGCCTTGAAAAACCAGCGTGTGGGTATCCGGGTCTTCCCAGGGATAATTATACCCGGCGGTAATATGACCGGAGAACACAGCGTCAATGCCCGGCGCCAGGTGGGCCAACTGTAATGAATTTACCGGTGCGTTCTGGAAATTTTCTTCCGTGGTGGATTCAACCGTTTCATCATAGGCCCGTTCACGGCCATAGGGCACGCCCAAATGCGCCAGCGCGAGAATGATCGTGGCGCCCCGATCCTTCAAATCGTTTATCAAGCCGCCGGCCACATTCAAACTATTCTTAAAGACCAAACCGCGGGTGAGTTGTGGCCGCAATAAACCGGGAGTTTCCGACGTTGTGACACCGAACAGGCCGACTTTGATGTTGCCAAAAGTGTAAACCACGGCCGGTCGCGCAAAATCCACCGGCTCATGGGTGACTTGATCCACGATATTGCCTGCTAAAAACGGGAACCGCGCCATCCGCGCCAACCGTTCCACATTGTTTACCCCAAACATGAATTCGAAGGTTCCCAGGGCTGCCGCATCATACTGCATGCGGTTCATCCATTTGAGGATCGTCCGGCCGGAATCGGAAATGCCCAAAGGCGTTCCCTGATAGAAATTACCCGCATCCAGCAACAGTACGCCAGCGCCTTCAGCGGCGGCCGCTTTCCGAACCTGCTGCACATAGGTATACATGCTGGCGCCCCCACCCAGGTCCGGTGGAAATTCCGGATTCATGAACCAGGCTTTGCTCAGGTCAATGGCGCCATGCAGGTCGTTGGTGAAAAGAACCTGTAGTTTGAAAAAACGACCATTCTCAAAGTGGGGCGGGTAGAGCTGAGGTTGGCCCCATACACTGGAAACCACAACAGCTATTAAAACAGCGCTAAATTTGAGACGGAAGCGGACTAAAAATTTCATTAACGCGGCCTGCTAAAGCCCGTAGGACAGGGTCAGAGCAAATTCAGTGACGGTTTCCCTCACCGATTCATTGCCGGTGTGGGTTTCTGCCGCGGCCGGGAATAGATCCGGATACTTGTAATTCACCTTGCCAAGCCGGATCGCCGTATCCAGGGTTAGCGCGTCCCAGCGATAGCCGGAGCCCAGCGTCACCCAGGTTTGGTCCAGTTCCCTGGCCAGAGGCGAACCGGCGTAAATCAGGCCGGCCCGGAAGGGCATGCCATTAAACAGATCGTGCTCCACGCCACCCCTGAAAGTGAGGGTTTGATGCAGTAAGGTGGAATATCCGCCCGAGCCCGGCAAGGAATCCGCATAGCTGATCTTGAACTGACTCCAATCCATGTACGCAACCTCGAAATAGGCTTTGGTTCGCATGAGATTAGTGGGTTGCAGCCGAAAACCCAGCATCATTTTTTCGGGCAGGGTTTGGGTATAAGTAGTGGTCGTGTCGACCAAAAGGTAACCCGGATAAAGTGCCGTGGTGGCGAAGTAGGGAACTTCCCAGGCGGATTTAAAGGTCATCTCGGGACCCGACTCCATGGCAAAAGCCAATCGGAAACGGGGTGAGACATCAAAACTCATACCCAACCGGTAAATCGTGGCAACCTTATCCAGGGAATAATTCATGGACTGAACATTAGTGGTATCCGTATCCAGCGCCTCATCTTTTGTAATGACCACCGTCCCCCGGGTGCTGTTCAAATTAGCGGCGGTGAGAAATCCCAATGAAACGCCGAGCTTCAGTTTTGATAAGGCGCCGCTGAACCCAACCGTGTTTTCACTGATCAAGCCCGAGCGTTCCAGCTTGAAAATCCCTACCAGCGGATCCCGGTTGTAATTGGACGAATTACGATTTCCCCGCACATCTTCACTATAACGGTAGTACGGACTCCAATAGGGCGCGGTGCCGAGGCCAACCGCAAACATTCCTTTTGACCACACCGCACCACCGGCATAAGTGGATTGCCAGCTCTCCATAATGTTATAAGTATTGGCCGTCACCTGGTCGCCGAACTGGTCGATCATGGGATAAGAGCGGGTCTCCAGGATATGCTTGCTCAGGAGCGATCCATCGAAATACCAGGTGGAGCTATTGCCTAAAAGGGCTGGATTCGTAAACAGATTGCCGGAACCCAGCGATTCACTGACACCGATTTCACCCAGCGCCAGGGAGCGGGCATTCCCCGGCCGAACCCGGCCATCCGCATTGGCATTGAAATAGGTTTGTCCCCAGCTGACACTGAGTAACAAGCCGGCCGTGAGTCCCAGTTTTATCCCCAGGGAAAAATATTTTTTCATCTTTTTGCCACCTTCGTTCATGGGCATCTTAAAACGCATAATCTAATTGTAAGCGGATATCGTTGGATGTTCTCTGATACTGTACCGTTTCCCAGATCAGGCGGGTGGAGGTCGTTGCACCTACAGGTGTAAAAGCATAATTGGTAATGGGCGAACCCGCATCATGGGAAACCTTCAGCCGCAGCGCCCAATTGTTGCCAATGCGGCTAAAGGCCGTCACCCACCAACGCAGGCTGCCAACCGGTGAATCAAAGACCTGAAAGTCCGTATCCTCAAAACTCCAGAAGAAACCTTTATATATCGTCACCGAGCCTAAAATTTTAAACCGGCCGGTAAAATTATGGGTAGCTGAAACATTCAGCGCCTCACCGGGTGCACCGGCATTACCCACCCTAGAATGTTGATCGCCACCGGAGCCCAGATCAACAGTAAGGCGCCGCCGCTGGGAGAACTGAGTAAGTCCATGAATATACATTAACTCAAGTTCATCATAATTTGAGAGCCGGAACCGGGCACTGATACGAGTCTCGCGGGAATCATAGGGATTGGGAGATAGCGCATCGAAGTCACCCCGCTGTTGCCATTTCTGCCGCAATCGGAAGCGATAATTGAAGTTGGGACGATATTCCAATCGCAGCACGGTGCGGAAGAATTGCGCCTGATCGGCCACACGGGTCCAAACATCAAAATCCGTCGTAGCCACCAGCTCCCGATTGATCTGATACCGGCTGGACAGATACCAGCCTTTTTCGGCCTGGGGTTGGGCGGCATTGGCAAACAAATCATTATAGATGGTGTCCGCCAGGTAAAAGGTATCTTCGAAAATCGAACCCTTGTAGCGCTGATAATTGGAAAATGAGCGTTGATAGAAATTGTCAAATTCCAAGTCATAATCCCGGTACAGCAGCAGGAAATTCAGGTTGTCAAATT
Organism: uncultured Lentisphaeria bacterium; assembly: GCA_964543125.1. Taxonomy (GTDB): domain Bacteria; phylum Fidelibacterota; class UBA8477; order UBA8477; family UBA8477; genus CAZIWX01. The sequence goes on from CAZIWX010000003.1 coordinate 43,947, forward strand.
GGATAAAAGCATTCACCAAAAGGGCTTTTGGATCGTCCCTGACATCGAGAATCTTATAATTCCGGTCCAATACACCCCACTCGCCCTGGAACGCTATATTGCGGAATACGGTGCTGAATTCCACGCCCTGCACCCGGCGATTGGATTTAGCGGCCGCCCACAACGGGGAAGTGGCGCTGGAGGCGTATAGGGCTCCGATTTCAGTGTCCGCGGTATTTCCCAAAGAAGTAAGATACCGGAATTCATTGCCCACACCAATGATGGAGCCCGTGGGGTCGGGGCGTAATTCCTTGTCGTACAAACTTTCGTAGGAGGTCAACCCCAGGTAGGTGCCGGGCCGGAATGTGTACTGAATATTGCCGCCGTAGGTTACTTCATTCACCGCATTCAGCAACGGTTGGGGCAACTGACCACTCCAGCCCCGATTCTGGCGCGAGCGCATATTGATCAAGGTGGTAAAATCCGCACCGGATGGATTCAGAACCGCATCCCGGGGCGCTTTGGATAAAAAACCGATGACACGCAACCGGTTTAGCAACCGGGTTTGGAAAGCCAATCCCCGCAAGGCGGCTTCCCGGGTGCCGGACTGATCGGCAAACACACCCGGAACCCGCTTGGACCAGCCATAGCCATCCCGGCGGGGTGAAAAATAGTCGGTGGTTTCCATGATAACGCCTTGCCCGAAGGTGGCGCTGAAATTCCCGAGAATCAACCGGTCGAGAGTAACCGGACCCCAGTGATAATCCTTCAAAGTGAGGGATACTTTACCGTCAGGAATTTGCAGACCGCCTACATTCACAACCGGGTTCGCTTCACCTACCTGTCGATGATAGGCAAACCCCAGATTCAAATGCCGGCCATAGGTGACCAGAAATTTTTCCCGCAGGGCCGGGGGATAAGTTTGGCCAATGTAGCTTACACCGCCCACTTCGGTGGAAGCACCCGATGAAGCGGCTGTATTCAGGGTCAGATTGTACCAGTAGTGCAGGCGTCCGGTATCCCGAGGGTCCTGATAGCGGATGAAGTCCCGCATATTCCGATAACCATAATACGATAAACCAATCGCGCTACGCAAGGCCCGGGCACTACCAATATCAATTTCTTTCCGCAATTTCAACACCGCTACGGCATCAATGGGACTGACATTTTGGAGTGCTGTCAGGTCGTCAAAAGTGGCGTTGTTCACATTGATGGGTTCCGCCAGCCGATCCAGCCAGACTTCAATCAATCCTTCGTTGGCGCCCTCCAGACTGCTCCACTGTTCCACCTTGCGATAAGCATCCTGAAGCCGTGATTTTTCACCTGTCTCCAGCAACGGATGAATCACCACCAGTGGTTTCAGGTGTTCCAGCGTCCGGCCATCAATGCCTTTGACCAATCCCAGTTCGTAAATGCTTAGAAATGGACCCTGGTAATAAACCCGGTCATAGAGCGCCCGGGCCTGGTCCGGTGTGATTGAAAGTTGTTGAATTTCCGCCAGGGTCGCATTGTTGATATCCACCGGCCGGTCAACGGCTGCCCAACCGATTGCAGTCAGTAGCCAAACCAGGAGCACGATTTCTAAAATTGATATATTTTGTTTTCGCATGAGCTGGCTGACTCAGAAACGATATTGCAGGGTAAATTGATGGGTCATGGGCAGCACCGGATGGGTCAGCAGACCGTATTCCAGTTCGAAACCCGCCAGATGAGCATTAAACCCAAAACCGAACCGGTTCGGACTGGATTGAATACCCATGAATAAAGTGAAATAGTCAGTGACTCCGTATTCCAGACCGCCATGGAATTGCGTGTCATGACCCACGGTGTTGATTAAGGTAAAATTAGTCCATACCCGGTGATAAGGTGAATAAGCAAATCCGGCTTGAATCTCCCGGGGCAAATCCACCACGGCGCCGTTCTTACCAATGCGGGGCTGATTGATATTCTTCACCACCATGGCACCCCAATGGCGGTCCGACAGACGCGCGCGTAGGGCCAGATCCACACCAATAGTGGAACCCGAGCCGAGAGTCTGACCATCCACGCCGGTGCCACTATAACCGGCCGAACGGCCAAAATCGATGGCATAATATTTTACCGTATAGCCAAATGCCAGGGACGAAAGCTTGTCCCGCATGAGGTAAAAACCGTGACTGAACCCAACACTCATTTCATTGCTCAGGCTGGTATCCTGATAGGTAACGCCACTGGATTCCACCGCTAATCCCACGCCACCCCAAATGCCGGGTAATGGCGTGGAAACGCCAAAAACGGAATAGGGCAGCCAGCTTTGACCAAACAGATCCTGATAGCCGGCGATTAAGCCGGACTGATCCAGCTGGCAGAGCACGGCCGGATTGGTAAACAAAGCGTTCCCGTCGGGGACATGGGCAATATCGCTGGCCGCCAAACCGGCGGTCCGGGCCGTTTTATACATTACAGCGGTTGCAACCTGAGACCAGGCCAACCCCGCTGCCAATAACAGAAGGATTAGGGCCCGTCTCATTTCAACCTCGTTCCGATTACTACCGGAGCTAACGCTTGCTGAGTCTTACCGGTATTGCGATTAACAGTTACTAAATGCATGATATAAGTGCCGGCCGGAACCCGGGCGGCCGTCTCATCCCGGCCATTCCAGTATTCCGTTTTTTCCAATGCCAGGGGTCTGAAATCATCAAACAAGGTGGTAATGTAGCGGCCGGATGCGTCGAAAATGCGCAGCGTAATTCGGGAATAGGCCGGAAAACTATAGGTATATTGAATTCGCTCGCCAAGTTGTGGTACAAAAGGATGGGGGCTGACTTTCAGCACCGTTGCCCCGGTTCCCGGTTCACCTTCAGGCTTTTCTCTCACATCCCGGGGGTAAGCCGCCAACAATTGACCTTCGCCGCGGTAACTGCCGCCCACCCCGCCAACCTCCACATTCATCCCTACCTGGAGCAGACTGTCGGCTGTGGAGTCAGCCAATAAATTGGTCGTATCCCACACACGAACCGTGGTCGCCCCGGTGGCGTCTTCCAGTACAATATTGGATCCGCCACCGATATTGTCAGACCGGCTGGTAACGACACCGGATATTTTTACGAAGGAGCCCTCATAGGCCAGCGTGTTCAGTTGGGAAACATCGATGCTCCGCACCAGCGGAAGCGGCCGGTTTTGCGCTAAAAGGGTGTAGTTGAAACTGCTGAGCTGAACCGTTTCGTCACCGGTGGAGCTGCTCACATAGACAGCAACGGTTCCGGTGATCTGAATCGAATCGCCACGGACCAGCGGTGGGTCGAGCAAGGCCGTCTGATTCAGATTAATGCCGTAGCCGGAACCATCCTGAATATACATGCTGGTGCGATCGGTCCGAATGATGCCCGAACCGATACTCACCACCGCGTTTAAGGTGACACTCTGGCCCGTATAGGTATCGATGTTTTGCCGCACGGTTCCGATGGTAAGCGGTTCCGGTGGTGTCGTAATGGTAACGCCGCTGGTGTTGCTCCTGGTGGAAATAGCACTGGTGTTGGTGGCCAGAATGTAAAATCCCAGCAGACCTTCCGCGCCGACGGCGGGAATTTGCGCGGCGTAACTATCACCACCAGTCTGAGTCATGGCCAGATCAGTTGTGTCGCCCGAAAAAAAGTAGAACAGCGTTACCGTTGCCAGTCCGCTGGTGTCCACTACCGAGGCTGTGACAATAACCGGATCATCCGGTGTCGGCGCGGCCGGTGTAAATTGAATACCGGTAATTACCGGCTTGGTCACATCAAGTGTGGTTACAATCCAGGTATTGGCCAGATCTTCACTGGTTTCATCGTGCCCGGTAATACCATTGCCGCTGGTGGAAACCTCGGCGCCCTCGTTGTTGGCGGCCCGGATGAGCTTATAACCATTTAAAGCCACCGGTGCCACCGATTGATTGGCAATCGGCGTGTCCGGTTGATAACCGGCGACATCGGTTTTATCCACCGCATAGGTAGTATCACCCCAGAGCAGGTAGTCTACATCCTGGACAATCGAACTTGAACCATCCCAGTGAAAAAGAACCAGTGTTTCTAAAGTATTGTCTAAAAAATAGGGCGCGGCACCAATTGTCGTCTGACCAGCGACTACCGGTAGAAAATCTTCCTTAAGCGCTAAATCCGGCGCATGACCATAAGTGTTTTGATAACTCGTGCTGGATGTAATACTTACAACCAAGGCTGAATTTGCGGCCAGGTCCTGATCCGGGAACCGCACAATAAAATCAGTCGAGCCTCCCGACCAGTAATCGGTACCGGATGGCAGGTTATAGTAATATTTACCGTTAGCCGGATCCGTGGCATCGGTGAGATAGTAATCCGCCAGATTGATCGGGGCGCCGGTGGGATTTTCGATGCGCACATACTCCCCGTCCGAGGGTTGCAGGACGACTTCGGTAAATACCAGGTGATCGATCTGTGCCCACACTACCAGGGGCAGCCACGCCAGCAGCATCAGGGAAATTGGTTTAAATTTCAATCTGCACTTCCTGTTTGGACTTCGTGTAACAATTGTTGCTTAAGAATACCAGACGGAAACATATTCGTCTCCGCCCGATTCATTCAAATTATTTCAGCAACATGATTTTTCGGGTTTGCGTATACCCGGGGGTTGTGAACCGGACAAAATAAATTCCGGACGCCACTGCGGCTGCATTCCAGCTCTGATGATACACGCCGGCGGGTTCATTCCCCTGGCTCAGGGTTTTAATCAACCGGCCGGTAAGATCATAAATGCTAATAGCATAAGAACTTTGCACCGGTAATTTCCAACTGATCAGCGTGCTAGGATTGAATGGGTTCGGGTAGGGTTGCGACAAACTGAATGCGCCGGGAATCGCCGGTTGATCCGGGTTGGCGCCGGTAATGATCAACATATCTTCAGTATAGCCGATCAGAGTCTGAAAAGTACCGTTATACTCACTGCCCACACCGGTGAACTGCCAGGTCGTGCCGTTTACCAGCGGCGTCATATCAATTCCGGTGGAATTCCAGATCCGCACGGCGGTGGTATCGCTGCCGCTTTTAATGAAATAAGTGCTGCCGCCGCCGGCGCTATACTGATCCACAATATCACCGGTGAATTGGGTCCAGGTGCCTTCCCAGGCGGAATTGTTGGCCTCACCGACCGAAATGATGGCGGGCGCCGGCAGATCATTCCCCTGGGAATCCAGGCGATAATTGAAATAGGCGATCTCCACCCGGGTTCCGTAATAGGAAATCTCACCCACCAGGGTCAACGCATCGCCGCGCTCCAGGGGTAATTCGTTGTAGTGGAACAGGTTAATTCCCCGGCCGCTGTTGTCTTGAATATAGGCATTGGTGACACCGTTCTGGAGCACGCCCGAGCCGATGGTGATGATGCCGCTGACGGTCACTACCAACCCTTCGGTGGCGGCATTTTGCACATCAGCGATATTGGAGGCTGTGGTGGAAGCCACCATCTGAGTGAAAGCATTCGATTCCAAAGTCAGGCCGTTGTTATCGGTCGTCTGAAATTTGTACTGTAGCTTGCTGTTAGCCGCCTGAGCCGGGATAATGCCCAGCCAGGTATTGCCCTGATCCGGCCACATCTCGGTACTGTTAAGGAAACTGCCATCGGTACCGTAAATGATATTGATGGACTGAATAGTCGTCCCGGAATCAGGTGGCAAAACATCCACACTGACTTCGATTTCATTCTGGCTGGTGATCCATCCTGGTGACACACTAAGATTTTCAAAGGTTGGCGCATTGGATTCCACCAAAATATCAGTCAGCATTCGGGGTAGAATCTGATAGACGCCGCTGTATTCCGTGGCAACGCCGACTACATCCGCGGGCCAGATGGGTTCGGCGGTACCGTCAATGTCGGTTTCCTTGTCGATCCGCATGACGGCTATATCGGAATTATTGTCGGATATATCAATGTTGGCGTTGGAACCGGCGGCCGGCCAGGCAGCGCCGGTACCCTGATTCGTCACATTGTTTATCTGAATTAGTTGACTTTCGTAATTCTCGCCATTGGCATTCAGTTGCGCCACGGTCAACACCACCGGTTCCGGTAAAGCCACACCGGTCGCCATTACCGTTACATCCGTTTCCGAAGCCGGAATAATCTCCATTTTACCATTGTATTCAGCAATCGCCCCGGTGATCTGAACCTGATCACCCATATTCAACACCATTGTTCCGCCAGAGTAATACAGTGAAATCCCGCCGGTTGAGTCCTGAATACTGTATTCGGTGCTGCTGACCCAGTTGATGCTGATGACGACACCGGTGATATTTACCATGGCGCCCAGCGACTGCTGCCGGGCTTGGGCAATACTCATGTTGGTAACGATATAAACCGTGATATTAATATAATCAGTATCGGTGGAATCACCGTCGTCGGTAACGGTCAGTTGAAACGAAAAAGTTGTGGTCTCCGTGACTTCCGGAACGGTAAAGGTGACCGCCGCCTGATCGGTAGCACTCAGGGTTACATCCGGACCGGCGATCTGGGACCAGGCGTAGGCGACAATCGTTCCGTCGCTGTCTGAACTGCCGCTGCCGTCCAGTGTCACTATTGCACCGCTGTCTACGGTTTGATCCGGACCGGCATTGGCGGTGGGCGGATAATTAGCATTAGGATCAAAAGTCTGACCGGTATTGATAGCGCCGGGCGTTGTGGTGGTCACGACCCAGGGAGAACCATCCAGTCCGATACGTGAGAAAGAAGTATCGGGGGCAGATTCCGGATAAGTATTACTGCCATCGTTCGTACTCTCCATGGGATTTCCGGAGAGGTCGTTTAGAGTACCTTCATAAGCTACACCGTCAACAATAGCACCCCCGACGGATAACTGAACACCGTCCGGTGAACCGTTCTGAATTGCGTTCGTATTGGGTGTAATGACGTAATCCACGTTCGGAACAGCGGCAACGCCGACTACATAAAATCCATATCCGCCGGCTTCATCATTAAGCGTAATGGTTCCAAGATTAAAGGTATTATATGAAACGTCGCCATTACCATTAATCAGGTCAACCACCACATTGTTGTAGGTACCCGCCGGACCGGCCAATTCCAAAAATTCGGCGGCATCCGTGCCGGGTTGATCATAGTCAATCTCGTTAATGAAGAGCTGGGCGTTGAGTACGCTCGCAGACAATACTGCCACTAGCATTATTCGCAGCTTCATGCTAAATCTCCTTTGAGCTTACCGGCGTGGTTCCCTGGGTGACCGGTCTGAACCAATGATTTTTATTGAATTGCAGCCATCTCGCCCGAATGGCGAACGCCTGTTGTTCGAGGTATTAATTTGTTTCATCGGCGGCGGGCAAAATACGGTGTGCCAACTCATTCTCCAAAATCTGATTTATAACACATTTGTAAGGTTTTAGCCGGTTGCCGCTTGATCTTTTCCATCTTCCCATCCAAATTGTACCGCCAGCCAGGGTAATCCCCAGCTAATCCAAAATCCGGCCAGGCCGTACCGCAAAAACTTGGCCATATCCGTCTGATAGCCAATGGAAGTGAAAATCAGTTTCAGACCATAGACACAGAAAATTAGTCCCGCCAAGCCCACGATCACTTTCAGGAAAGCCGCCGGCCAGCGGGCATTGGCTTGACTCAGTAAATAATGACGTTCATGCAGGACACCGGCCCAGAATCCCAGAAAAGCCGCACCGCTTTTCAGACCCGCGTCAGGCAAAGCATGGGGGAAAAACATGAACCAGCCCATGATGACGAAAAAGAAAAAAAACGACTGCCGCGTGGGTCCGATGTGCAACCAGACCTTTGGCTCCACTTTCAACAAATAATAATAAGCCACCAGGGTAAGGAATCCGATCAACACACCGCCAATGACATCCCCGGGAAAATGGACCCCGAGATAGACCCGGGAGGCGGCAATTCCCACGATCAGCAAGCCCGCTAATCCATACGCCCAGCGCTTATGAATTTCCCAGGCCAACCAACCCCACAGCACCATGGCCGTTTGGGCGTGGCCGCTGGGAAAGGACCAACCATCAGCTTGTACCAGATGTTCCACGGTGGGTCTCGGAATGGTGAAAAGCTCTTTGATAAAAGTATTCAGGATAACCGTGAACAGCAAAATCGCGCCCACGCGTCCCATTATATCCCGGCGCCAAAGCCAATATCCCAACGGTAAGATCAACAGAAAGAAATACTCTTCACCGAGAAAAGTGAAGCCCTTAAAAAGGGGTGTCAACCACGGTGTTCGAATTGCTAAAACCCAATCCATAATGCTTCCGGCCTCCTTTAAGTATCGTAATCTAAAGGGTTACTCACCCAAATGGTTGCAAAGATTTTGGCTAAATGAACCGGCAAACAAAACCGGAACATCAAAGGAACCGCGGGCAGCCCTAAACTCGAACTCCCGGTAAATAAAATGGTTAGCCGCGAAATCTGGCTTGGCGCCGCGTTTCCTTTTAAGAAATAGCAAGCGCCGGGCTTCATTGCCATGAGCTTCAGCTCGTGGTTTACTATATATATGAAAAAATAGGGCTTTAGCCCAACAGGTATCCTGGAGTAGGAGGTTAAGGCTCCGTTTTTAAATTCGATCGCCACCGCCGGTTAATTCCCCAAGGCGCTGAAAACCAGATTCAGTTGGTTTTTTCCCGGCCAGATGAACGCATTTATTTTCGTACTCTTCCGATTTTCAGTCGTTGTCTAATGGTGGTCCGGTATAGCCGGGTTCGAAGCGCGGCCACGCTATGGAATTATTTTTATCTTAATCATGCCGGTAATTGCTATTTTGACCCCTTTCCACTGCTTGCGGGTACACAAAAAAAAAGCCCCCCGCAAACAGGGGGCTTTTTAGTTTGATGTCTCCTAACGCAAGAGCTTAGAATCGAATCGAGACACCGGCATTAATACGACGCGGCATTCCAATGTAAACTTCCGCATCATCGGCCTTGTGGTTCTTGCCGTCGCCTCTGAAGGCGTTGTAAGAACTATTATCCAAAGCATCCGAGACATAAATGGCATCGGTCAAATTGAAAATATGGGCAAACGCCTGGATTTTCAACCCGGCCGGCCGAATGGGTAGCGTGTAAGCGATATGCGCATCGATTACACTATAGGCCGGAACCTGCCAGTTTTGGCCCCGATCGGCAACGCCATCAGATCCAATTTCACGACTGGAAGGATCCCAGTTGGCCCAATACCTGTCAAAGTAATTGAAGGTACCCTGAACAATCAGGCCCTGGATGGGAAAGACCGACGCGGTCAATGAGTACTGTGTCTGGGGTGCATCCCCAACCTTCAGGTCTTTAAGAGCGTAGGTGTAGGTTGCGGTTGTATCAGCCTGGGTGTCTTTGTATTCACCAGCGGCATCGCCCGTATAAAGCCAATTGCCGATTGAGACGGCGCCATCCAGGCGGAACAGCCCCATGGGCTGATAAGCTACTTCAAGCTCAAGACCCTGGTGTTTTTCATTCACACCGGTTAAGAAAATGATGTTCGTATCACCACTGGAACCTTCTCCGGAGTTGACCGGTTTGACCACGTTACGGTCTTTCCAATTGGTGTTATAAACATTTATTTTGGCAGCCAGCCTACCAGCCAGAGCTTTCATGTTTAAGCCCAACTCAGTGCTGATAAACTTCTCATTGGTGGGATTCGGCGCCAAAGCAATATCAATATCGTCAATGATATTATCAAAAATCGGCACCTTTTCCACATAACCGAAGTTGGTATAGACAGCCATGTTTTCGGTAAAGCGGTAAAGGCCACCGGTCTTGAACTGAATGGCGTTGATCCACTCTGATTTGATTATCAGTTCACCCTTGCTGTTGGAAGTAACATAGCTGGCCGGGTGGTTGGCCGCTTTTTTAAAGTGATCGGTGAGACCATACTTGATCCTGGAGTAGCCACCCATGCCATACAATGAGAATACGCTGGTTTTATATTCCGCCTGAGCAAACAAGCCTAACCAGTCAACCGTGTTGGTATTATGGTAATCAATGATATCGCCCAGTCTCTTGTCTTTGGCATTGGCCAGGGTTGCCGCGTAATTAAGTGAATCGGTAGTGACCCAAACCTGGTCAAATTCATTGTAAAACTTAGTGTATTCACCTGAATGGTGGTCGTACTTACCGTTTACAGCATAAGTACCGCCCAGCAGATCCCGCACTTCACGGTCGTGTTCGATCTCCGCCGTCCGCCAGTCAATACCCAACTGAACTTTAAGCGCCTCACTCATGTCATAGTTCAGCTTGGAAATGGCGCCGATTGTCCATTGCCGGTTGATGCTGTTCCGCAGGAAGCCAACTGATTGACCAGCAACTTTTAGATTACCTTTATCATCCAAAGTATCTTCGTTCGTTGCAATAGTCGCATCCCAATTGGCGATACGGGACGGTCCACTATAATCCCATTGCATCGCACCGAAAGGACCGGAACCACCACCGGAACCGCCGGAGTAATACAGAATGGATGAAAGCCGCGTCTGATCATTCAGCGTCCAGTACCAGTTCAGATTTACCTGGGGTTTATGGTAGTAATTTTCTCTTTCGTTCAG
>CAZIWX010000004.1:0-50336 GCA_964543125.1 uncultured Lentisphaeria bacterium
CTTCACCTGCTGCCAAATTTCCTCGCTAATAAATGGCGCATAGGGGTGAAACAGTTTCATGGTGGTGCGTAGCACATAGACCGCCACGGCCAACGCCTGGCGCTTGTGTTCTACCGGACCGTCGTACATGCGAATCTTGATGATCTCGATATACCAATCGCAGAACTGGCTCCAGATGAAATCCCACAGGGTCCGGGCGGCATCATTAAACCCGAATTTCTCCAACTGCTCATTGAACCGTTTCACCGTCTCGTTCAACCGATGCAAAATCCAACGATCCGCCAGCTCCAGGTCGTTCCATTTATCCGGATTCAGATCATCGGCCGTCAATTCAAAATCAAGGTTCATAAGGACAAAGCGGCTGGCGTTCCAGACCTTGTTCATGAAATTCCGGGCCACTTCCAGCCGATCCTCGCTGAACAGAATGTCCTGGCCCTTGGGGGCCATGAGCATAATTCCATACCGCAGGGTATCGGCGCCATATTTGGCAATCAAATCCAGCGGATCGGGTGAATTCCCCAGCGACTTGGACATTTTACGCCCCTGACCATCCCGGATAATGCTGGTGAAATAGACATTGTTAAACGGGATCTCGCCCATGAATTCCTGCCCGGCGATGATCATGCGCGCCACCCAGAAAAAGATGATGTCCGGTGCGGTCACCAGGTCATTGGTGGGATAGTAATATTTCAACTCCGGGCTGTCCCCGGGCCAGGAATGAACACCAAACGGCCAGAGCCAACTGGAAGCCCAGGTATCCAACACATCCTCATCCTGTTTCAGATCCGCATGAGCGCATTTTGGGCATTTCTCCGGTGCGTTCACCTGCACCATGACTTCACCGCAAGCCTGGCAGGTGTACACCGGAATTCGATGCCCCCACCACAATTGGCGTGAAATACACCAATCCCGAATGTTGGTCATCCAGTGCTCGTAGGTTTTGGTCCAGTGGCCGGGATGGAATTTGATCTCCCCGCCGCGCACCGCTTCCAGCGCCGGTTTCACCAGCTTGGTCATGTCCATGAACCACTGCTCGGACAGGTACGGTTCAATGGGTACATGGCCGCGTTCCGAATAACCGACCTTGTGGGTATAATCCTCAATCTTGTCAATTATTTTGGATTCTTTCAACCGTTCGATCACCGCTTCCCGAGCCTCAAAGCGATCCATACCTTCGAAATAATCCGGCACATTGCCATTCAAACTGGCGTCTTCATTAAAAATATTGATTACTTCCAGATGATGCCGCTCGCCCATTAAGAAATCATTGGGATCATGGGCAGGGGTGACCTTCACGGCGCCGGTTCCGAATTCCCGGTCCACATATTCATCGGCGAAAACTGGAATTTCGCGCCCCACCAGCGGCAGGATCACGGATTTTCCAACCAAATGTTTGTAACGCTCATCGCCGGGATTCACCGCCACGCCCGTATCGCCCAGCATGGTTTCCGGCCGGGTCGTGGCCACCACGAGATATTCGTCACTATCTTTAACCGGATAACGAATATACCACAGGTGAGATGCCCGCTCCTGGTAAATCACCTCTTCATCGGAGATAGCGGATTTGGTGGCGGGACACCAGTTTACAAGACGTTTGCCTCGATAGATGTAGCCTTTATTATACAATGCCACAAATGCTGTCAGGACGGCCCGATAATACCCGTCATCCATTGTGAAGCGCTGCCGCTCCCAATCGCAGGAGGCGCCCAGTTTTTTCAACTGTTCGATGATGATTCCGCCGTATTTCTCTTTCCAGGCGAAGGCGTGCGCCAGAAATTTCTCCCGGCCGAGGGCGGATTTAGTAATACCGTCGTGTCGCAGCAGATTCACTACTTTGGTTTCGGTGGCAATGGAAGCGTGGTCCGTACCGGGAATCCAGCAGGTTTCGTAGCCCTGCATCCGCCGCCAGCGGATCAAAATGTCCTGCATGGTATTGTTGAGCACATGCCCCAGGGTGAGAATGCCGGTTACATTGGGCGGGGGAATGACAATGACATAGGGCTTTTTATCCGGGTTGGGTTCGGAGTGGAAATAGTTGTGTTCCAGCCAGTGCCCATACCATTTGTCCTCGATCCGGGAGGCGTCATAGCGTTTGGTTAATTCTAATTCCGTGGTCATAAGGTTTTTCTCGTTGGTTGCATCCTGCCGGTCAATGTCAGATCAATGTCAATTTACCCCAACCTGCCGGACGGTTGGTTTTGTATTTTTATAAACCCGGTAATATAGAAGGAGATGGAAGGAGTGAATAGGGGAGAGTGAAGCCAAGCTGAAACGATCGGTTCATTGGGCCGGGGCGAACGGGGTGTACGAAAGATGCCGGAATGCTGTGGTTAAGGTAGCTGTTGCCGGAACTCATAGCGGTATTGCCCGTGAGGAATAATGCCAGTAGGCCGATGCGGTTTCAAAGCGGCAGGCCTGACCAAAGAACAGGTAACACCTCTGGAAAGCTTGATACTAATGGCTGGATATCCTAAAATGTAATTCCCCGGCCCCACCAACCTCGTTGACAACGTAAGCAGTACTCTCTATATTGACTCGATGAAAGTTTCCGAAAAAGATGTCCGCCACATTGCCAAGCTGGCCCGGTTGGAGCTGACCGATGCCGAGGTTCAGACCTTCTCCGGTCAACTTGGCGACATTCTGGGCTACATGGATAAACTCAACCAAGTGGATACCACCGAGGTGGAACCGCTCTACCATGTGCACGACCAGGTGAATCGGCTGCGTGCAGACCAGGTAGAAACATCATTACCCCGGGAGGAAGCGCTGAAAAACGCGCCGGATACAGATGGGACCTTTTTTAAAGTTCCGCGGGTTATCAAAGAATAATCCATGCCGCAGGAGCCCCGTTACCGAATCGACTCCTGCACCGCCTACCCACCATTCCCTCTAATCGAAATACAACTCATTTTTCACTAAAGTGTGATGATGGTTGGATTGATGCCATTGGGCAGGCATGTAAGTTTTATGAAAATGAAGTAGACAATACCCTCACGCGTACTTCGACAGGCTCAGCAAGACGCGTGAGGGAGATTGAAAACAAGATGGAAATAACCTCCCGTATGCACTTCGACAAGCTCAGCAAGATGCGTGAGGGAGATTGAAAACATGATGGAAATAACCTCCCGTATGCACTTCGACAAGCTCAGCAAGACGCGTGAGGGAGATTGAAAACAAGATGGAAATAACCTCCCGTGTGCACTTCGACAGGCTCAGCAAGACGCGTGAGGGAGATTGAAAACATGATGGAAATAACCTCCCGTGTGTACTTCGACAAGCTTAGCAAGACGCGTGAGGGAGATTGAAAACATGATGGAAATAACCTCCCGTATGTACTTCGGCAGGCTCAGCAAGATGCGTGAGGGAGATTGAAAACATGATGGAAATAACTTCCCGTGTGTCTCACTGAGCCTGTCGAAGTGCACACGGGATATTCGAATAAATCCTTGACCGATAATTGCCATAAGGAGCCAACCTGTGTCAGAGCAAACTCAAAAGAAATATGTCATTATAACCGGCGGTGTAATCTCCGGACTGGGAAAAGGAATTGTAGCAGCGTCATTAGGGCTGCTGCTCAAGTCCAAAGGTTTCCGGGTGACCATCCAAAAGCTGGACCCTTATCTGAATGTAGATCCGGGCACCATGAGTCCGTTCCAGCATGGGGAAGTGTATGTATTGGACGATGGCTCTGAAACCGATCTGGATTTGGGTCATTATGAACGGTTTATCGGGATCAATATGGCCCGGGCAAATAACACCACGGCCGGACAAGTGTATTACGAGGTCATCGAAAAGGAACGCCGCGGCGATTATCTCGGCTCCACGGTGCAGATCATTCCCCATGTGACGGACCAGATCCGGAAACGCATTACGGCGTTGGAAAAGCAGCATGCGGAACTGGACATTATCATCACCGAGATCGGCGGGACAGTCGGTGATATTGAAAGCCTGCCCTTTCTGGAAGCGGTGCGCCAGTTCCAGCAGGAACGCGGTCCGGAGAATGTGATTATTGTCCTGGTAACGTTGATCCCCTATGTTCACGCCAGCGCCGAGATGAAGACCAAGCCCACTCAGCATTCGGTGATGCGCATGCGGGAAATCGGTCTGCAGCCGGACATTCTCGTGTGCCGCAGTGAGTTCACCCTGCCCCGGGAGACACGGGAAAAACTGGTGCTGTTCTGCAATGTAAAATCCGAATGCGTCATTCAGGGATTGGATGCCAAGACCATTTACGAAGTCCCGCTGTTTTTGAACCGGGAACAGCTATCCGAGATTGTCTTGGAACGGCTGGGACTGGAGGATCGTCCGGCGGAATTGTCTTATTTGCGCCGTTTTGTGAACCACATCGCCAATCCGGCCTCCACCGTCATCATCGGTGTGGCGGGCAAGTATGTCCAACTGGTGGATGCCTATAAATCCATTATTGAAGCATTCGCTCATGCTGGCGTGGACAATGACTGCAAGGTAGAAATTCGCTGGATCGATACGGAGCAAAATGAAGTAGCGGAGGACATTGAAGCGGAACTAAAAGGATTGGATGGGATTCTGATTCCCGGCGGATTCGGCTACCGGGGAATCGAGGGTAAAATTCGCGCGGCTCAATACGCCCGGCAAAAGAGAATCCCATTTCTGGGGATTTGTCTGGGGTTACAGGTGGCGGTGATCGAGTATGCGCGCCATATCGTTGGACTGGAAAAAGCCAATTCCACTGAATTTGACGCGGAAACACCCCACCCGGTGATTCATTTGATCCCGTCGCAGGAAAATGTCACCTCCAAGGGCGCCACCATGCGCCTGGGTGCTTATGAATGTGTCGTGCGGAAAGACACCCAAGCGTTTATTGCCTATGGTGCCGAACACATCAGCGAGCGCCACCGGCATCGGTTTGAAGTTAACAATGCCTACCGGGATCAACTGGAAACAAACGGAATGGTGATTTCGGGAATATCTCCGGACGACACTTTGGTGGAAATGATCGAATTGAAGGATCATCCCTGGTTCGTGGGCACCCAGGCACACCCGGAACTCAAGTCCCGCATCGGCCAAACCCATCCGCTATTCCGGGAATTTGTCCATGCGGCGGTGAAATATCATGCCGCTAAAGGGCAGCAATAGCGGCCGGGAATCAATACTCCCCTCTGGTCTGCGACCCGTTTCCATTTCCCTGTAGTGAGGCCGGCTTCAAGCTCACATTCGGAGATACTGCCAATCCGTTTTCACCCACCCAATCTCATCATATTTTAATAAATATCCGTTTCGAATACAGATACCATAAGATGATGGTCCAGAAAATTATATTCACTAACGCGTAGGTCAGCGAGGCATTAATCGGTGTAAAATAGGGCACGACCCAGTTGTTATAAAGCAGGCCTTTTATACTAATCAGCGTGCCGTCCGCCCGGGTCCAGCGGATCATATACAGCGTGCGTGCCAAAAGGCCGGAACCCACAAACACCACCAGAGGATTACTGCCAAACACGATCGCCGGCTTAGCCCATTTCACCCAGCCTTTCACATCTACGATCCAGGAGGCGAAAACCACCATGATCATGGCCAGCCCACCGGTCATGAGAACATACGTGACGGTCCACAATGATTTGTTGATGGGTTCCCACGGACTCAGGATGTTCCCGGCAAAATAAAACAAAACCCCCAGGGTAAAAATAGAGGAGAGCTTGTCGCTGTGTTTCCAGTCCTTGCGGATAATATCACCCACAAAGACACCCAACAATACCGTTACCACGGCCGGTAGAGTAGAGACAATCCCTTCCGGATCAAAGGGGAGGCCCTGTCCGTGCCATACATGGTGTTCACCCAAAAGGGTCAAGTCAAGCCACCGCTCAAAACTGTGCTGGAGCGTGAAATCACCAGCGCCCCAACCGGTGACCAACGGAACCCGCATTAGGATTTCATACAGGGCGAAAAATCCCAGACCGGCCAGCATCCGATCCCGTACTTTGGGCAGGTACAAGGTTATCAGACCAGCGGCGCAATACGCCAGGGCGATGCGCTGCAAAACCCCAAAAATGCGGATATCCGTCCAGCGCCGAAAGAAGAACCAAATATCCCATTCCTTGGCCATTTGAGCGTTGAAAGGAATCCCGAAAGGCCAGCCGTTGAGCAGCAAGCCAAAGGCAAAAATCAGGATCGTTCGCCGAATGACCTTGCGCGTCAGAGCTTTCCGGTCTTCACCGGTTTCACGATGCTTGGAAAAACTCAGGCTGATGGCCACCCCCACAATGAACAAGAAAAATGGAAACACCAGATCGGTGGGTGTCCAACCGTTCCAGGGCGCGTGCTCCAGTGGCGCGTAAATGTGACTCCAGCTCCCCGGGTTGTTCACTAAAATCATGAATGCCACGGTCAATCCGCGAAAAACATCCAGCGAAAGCAATCGTTTCTGCATGCTCAACTCCCTATCGTTTTCAAACCGGCCCGGCACAAGGGCTCAAATGAGTATTAACCATCTCTTTTATTGAGCGTTTTAGGTGACCGCCCGTGGGCTGCCAAGCGGCGCAAAATAGGTTGGTTTAAAATGGAAACCAACGGTTGAAATGATGTTAATCGAGCGTCTGAAATTGTTGGCGAAAGGAGACGATGTAATCGTCTAATTGCTCCCGGGGAATGACACCTTCCGGCAGGCCGAAATGCCGTTTCAGCCGGTGAATGCGGTAGGGGCCGAATTTGTAAAAGTCCACCAGCCGTTCCAGATCATGGGAGAGAATACCACGCAAGAACGAATCGGTAGTCAGGGATAAACGCTCCATACAGCGTACTTGAAAACTCTGGGCCGTCCCCCGGAAGAATTGGGTCAGCATAAAATCCCAGCGGCGGGTGCGGGGATAAATAGGCGTATCAATCAATTCGATAGTATAGGCTTCAGCACCCTTTTCGTTGGTAAATACCGGTGGGAAGTTTCTGAAGCCGGACTCCGGATGCTGAATGAACCACAACCAACGCATTATCGATTGTAAGCGGTGCTGGAGATACACGCGGCCTTTGAAGGCGCCAAAGTACTCGAACTCCGGGTGTTCGCCGGCATCCTTTGCTACTGAAAGCGTAATGTGGTGGATGCCGGCTTCCAATCCCACGTAGCAATACAATTCCGGGCGGGTATTCTGCACATTAAACGGTGGTTGATTCTCCCGCAGCAGGGCATTTTCCCGTAACAGTGCGGCTTCTTCCGACTCGCACGCTTCGTAAGTGATTTTTCGAACGCGATGGATCAGGCGGATCACTTTGCGCGGTGCTTCATTGGGCCGGGCGCGTTGATAAGACATGAGCCGGGCTTTAAGTTCCTTGGCTTTGCCCACATACAGCAAATTATCGTCCTTGTCCCACATGAGATACACGCCGGGAGTAGCGGGTAGATTTTTGAACCACTCGGCGCCGAATCTTGTTTTGAGCGGATTCTCGAATTGGAACAGGCCCATTTGTCCGGGAAAATGGAGTCGCGGCATGTTCTAAAATTAGGGCGCTCAGGCGTTGATTGCACGGACTTTTCGCGGGGGAGAAGAAACCACGAATTGAAAAAGCAAAAACCGGAACCACAGATTGCACAGATTGCACAAATTGAAGAGAAGGCAGAAACCACAGAGATGGGCTTGTCCACCAATCCGGTTTCGTCCTTCGATTCTCCGCCCTCAGTACGCAAGCTCCGGCTCGTACTCGTGCTCGTACTCGTACTCGATTTTTTACTCTTTCTCTTTCTCAAATTATTCCCTAAACTTCGTCAGATTTAACCAATAAACGAAACAAGGTGAATGAACAATGAACAAATTCATGCAGGCGGCGATCGAAGAAGCGCAAAAAGGATTATCTGAAGGCGGGGTTCCCATCGGGTCGGTATTGGTGCACAATGGAAAAATTATGGGCCAAGGACACAACCGGCGGGTCCAGCGGAGCAGTGTGATTCTCCACGCTGAAATGGATGCCCTGGAACATGCCGGCCGTCAGCCGGCTAAAGTCTATCGCGATGCAGTGCTCTACACCACCCTTTCACCCTGTCCCATGTGCTCCGGCGCGATCCTGCTCTACGGTATTCCCAAAATCGTGATTGGTGAAAACCAGACCTTCATGGGCGATGAGGAACACTTAAAAAGTCACGGACTGGAATTGGATGTCCGGCAGGACGCCACCTGTATTCAACTCATGACCGATTTTATCGAAAAGAATCCGGAATTATGGAATGAGGATATTGGGGAGTAGAATACAATATCCGAGGTTTTAGCTACATTGCACTATTTTGTCATATTTGACACCTCATACTATATAGATATACTATTGCTTTAGATTATAATTCTCATTACCTGCTTCAAACTCCGGCTAGGCCGGGACCGATTCAACGGCTAAAGAACTTAAAATTGAACGGGCTCTAAAGGTTTGGAATCTCAACAATCCTGCAGAATAAATAAATGGCATTTCTTTAGAGTTAATAGCAATATCAATTTCACCAATTCTTCCTTTTAATCCTTTTGCAGAAAGATCAAATTCAATCCATGTGTTGGAATTAAAATTTGATATCCGGCCCAATATGGGATCTTCACCATCTTTTAAACCTTCAGAAATTGGTTTGGTATGTCGAATTGAACCATCTGATTTGATATATATTAGATGCCCAGCCTCGGCATAATGTCAGGGGGGAGTTAAAGTGTACCACACAAGGGGGATATGAAGTGCCCACCGGTGAAGGTGGACCATTTTCAAGTGCCCGATGACACATGCTGGCTACCGCTTTGGCGGGGAACCAGGTGAGTCTGGAATTGCGGCGATTCATCCAGCGGTTGGTTCCGGTTGGGGCGGTTTTGTTAGCGGTGTTATTTATCTTACGAGGATTGTCGTTGGGGAAAGAACACGAGCTGAAAACACAAGAACCGAAACCACAGATTACTCAGATTAAAAGAAAAAACCTCTCGCTGTCTTGTCCCAAAGGTCACGCCGGACTCCTTTGGAGGATCCTTCAGGGCTGAGCTGCCAGCCGAGTCGAAATGAAATGATGTAGAAAAATTGATGGCCAACCGTCTTTCCCAATTACAGGGGAGAACAGAAAAGGGGTTTGGAGCTTTATGTGATTTAACGATTGCCTAACGGTCTGCAAATAACCAGCTTTGCCAGCAGGAGAAATAGTTGAATGATTTCACAGAACTTCATCCAAAACGTACCAAAAGTTAAAAAAACAACGGCTGGCAAAGTCAGGTTGATTTGTTGGTTAGGTTGTCTCTTACTTTTTATTATTTAACCATTTAAGAATAAGTTTTAAAATATTTTTATCTACGGTATGTCCACCATCAAATGTATGAAATGTTACTTCGTACCCATATTTTTTAAGAATATCTCTCGATTTGATTCCGAGTTCAACTGGAGTGAATTTGTCCTTCTCTCCATTAGAAATGAATACTCTCAAGTGCTTACCAGCTTTTATATATTTTTCTGGTAACCAGTTGGTTTGAAGAGTGTCTGAAGATGGTGACCAAAGTTTTTCTAATAAACCAGGACCTGATAAACATATTAGTCCATCGATAAGATTATGGTTTTTTATTCCTGCTCTATAAGTAAATATTGTACCTTGAGAAAAGCCCAATAAATAAACTTCACTCACATGATACTGTTTAGTTATATCCTTTATTAAATCAGCAATGTAATGTTCTGTCAAAACCGCAGCCCGTTCTATTAACTTTTCATCACTAGTTGGCCATAATGACCATTCATATCCAAATTCTCCATTCATTAACCAAGCATATGGCGCTTGAGGTACAGCATAAATAAATTCTGGTTGCCCAATTTCTTCCCAAATAGTAGCAAACTTGTTAGGAGATTCATTTCCCCCATGAAGCCCAACAATAAGAAGATATTTTTTATTTGGATTATATTTTTGGGGAAATTTAATTATGCACTTGAAAAGGGCTGAACTCTGAAAGTAAATTGTTTTAAAAGTATCTTTTGTATGAGTCTGGGTAGTTGAATTTTGGCTATGTAAGACTGAAATATTTAGAAAAAGAAGAATAAATAGAACAATAATTATTTTTGAATTGTACATTTCCTCTCCTTAAATTTATTATCAACCTAACATTGTTTATACAATTTCTTCATAACACCCATAGCCACCAGCAGCGCTGTATAACACCCCTTACTATAATTCAGCATATCTTCTGTAATTACAGTCATCTATACCACGAATCATCTTTGTGCCGGGGTGTTATATGGTTTCTGCATAAAACACCAGGTTTGCACCATAACAATTTGTCCATTGGGCTTTTAACACCAGTACCGCCCCGGTTCAGAACATGGGTGTAAATCATGGTCGTTTTAATATCCTTGTGTCCCAGTAATTCTTGAATCGTCCGTATATCATATCCAGCCTCAAGTAGATGTGTGGCAAAAGAATGTCGGAAAGTATGACAGGTAGCCCGTTTGGTCGGTTGGGCTTTTCGCACGGCATCGTCTACGGCTCTTTGAATGATGGTTTCATGGATATGATGCCGTCCCTCCTCTCCTGTTTTATCATTTCGCCACCGGTTTTCCTGTGGAAATACCCACTGCCAGCGCCATTCTCTTGGCGCATTGGGGTATTTACGATCCAAAGCGCCGGGTAATTCTACGTAACCCCAGCCTTCCGCCATATCTTTTTGGTGAATGGCTTTAACATCCACCAGGTGGGCTTGAAGTGACTGTTTGAGTACTGCCGGCAACATGGTTCGACGGTCCTTTCCACCTTTTCCATCACGGACATAAATTTCATTTCGCGAAAAATCAACATCCTGCACTCTTAACTGTAGACACTCCATCAGGCGCAATCCGCCGCCATACATGATTGATGCCATTAACCATTTATCTCCTGATAAATAGGTCAAAACGGATTTTATTTCATCCCGGGTCATAACAACCGGTAAACACTTGGGCTTACGAGCCCTTACCACATTCCCTAAATCACCAACATCACGATTGATGACATGCCGGTAAAGGAACAGTAAAGCAGCCAATGCCTGGTTTTGGGTGGAAGAACTGACTTTTTCTTCCAAGGCCAGATGTGAAAGGAAAGCGTTTATTTCCGGCTCACCCATCTCCGCCGGATGGCGCACATGGTGAAAATAGATATAGTGTTTCATCCAGTTGCGGTAGGCTTGTTCGGTTCGCCGGCTATAATGACGACTACGCATCGCAGCAACAACCAAATCCATAAGTTTAGGTTTTGCGCCAGCGGCCTTTTCCGTCATGGGATTTAAGGTGTCTGTTTCCATTTTTCGAAATTTCAATCGTGTTAGACGGCCAGAATTTAGCCCTTCAGGATATTTATACAAGAATAATTCAGGGTTTCCAGGTCTCGTGCTCGTGCTCGATGGTTTTTCAAAATAACCAACCCACCGCCCCGGCGGAGTCTACGGCCACCCCTCCGAGGGGAATTGATTTGTTTAAGCTTGAGCTACGAATCCGTAAAATCTGCCCTTCGACGATGCTCAGGGAGACAGATTTTACTTTTGGTTTCGTATAAAATCTTCGTGTCGCTCCGTGTGTCCTTCGTGGTACACTGGTTTTCGGTATTCTCGTACTCGTGCTCGTAATCGTACGCGATGGTTTTTTAAAATAACCAACCCACCGCCCCGGCGGAGCCTACGGCGAGTCCTCCAGGGGGAATTGATTTGTTTAAGCTTGAGCTGCGAATCCGTAAAATCTGCCCTTCGACGATGCTCAGGGAGACAGATTTTACTTTTGGTTTCGTATAAACTTCGAGGGGAATTGATTTGTTTAAGCTTGAGCTACGAATCCGTAAAATCTGCCCTTCGACGATGCTCAGGGAGACAGATTTTACTTTTGGTTTCGTATAAAAACTTCGTGTTGCTCTGTGTTCCTTCCCGGTTTATCCATGAGATCCGTGTTTTATTGGCTCTTTCTTCTTAATCTTGCTCCGTTCCCGGTTTACCTTTGCCCAATGAAAAACTACGCCCTCAACCCGTCCCTGCCGGATGGTGAGCCCCGCCAACCTAAAATCAATTACACGGAAGCCCTGAACGAGCAACAGTGGTCGGCGGTACAGCAGATCGACGGGCCGCACCTGGTGATTGCCGGCGCCGGAACCGGGAAAACCCGGACGCTGGTTTACCGGGTGGCCTATCTGGTTGAACAAGGCGTTGATCCCGAGTCCATTTTACTCCTGACCTTCACGCGCAAAGCAGCCCGGGAAATGCTCCACCGGGCGGCATCACTCCTGGACAACCGCTGCCAGCGCATTCAGGGCGGGACATTTCACTCCTTTGCCAACACGATTCTGCGCCGGTACGCCGGACACCTCGGCTACTCCAATAATTTCACTATCATTGACCGGAGTGACGCCGAAGACATTGTAAATATGCTCCGGGCCGGGTTGCATCTGGATAAAAAGCAGCGCCGTTTTCCCAGGAAACGCACGTTGGTGGAAATCATATCCAAGGCGATTAACACCAACCGGCCCATCCTGGAAGTGTTAGCCGATGATTACCCCCATTTCCTGGATGACGAACCGGAAATCATGAAACTGACTGAACGCTACGATCAGTATAAACGCACCAAGGGGCTGATGGATTATGATGATTTACTAGTGAATTTGCGCCGGCTGTTGCAGGAGCATGATACTGTTCGGCGGAAACTGTCGCGCCAGTTCCGCTACCTTCTGGTAGATGAGTACCAGGACACCAATCTGCTCCAGGCCATGATCGCCGCGTTGCTGGCTTCCGAACACGCCAATCTCATGGTAGTGGGTGACGATTCTCAGAGCATCTATGCTTTTCGGGGCGCTCAGTTCAAAAACATCATGGGTTTCCCAAAAATATTTCCCAACACCAAAGTCACTACCCTGGAGCAAAATTACCGTTCCACCCAGCCAATCCTGAACTTTACCAACGCCATTATCGCCAGCGCGAAGGAGAAGTATTCCAAGAACCTTTTTTCCGAGATTACCGGTGAGCAGAAGCCGGTCTTTTTGCAAGCGTTGAATGAACGCGAACAGTCCCGGTTTATCTGTCAGCGGGTTCTGGAACTACGGGAGGAGGGCGTTCCACTGGATGATATTTCTGTCCTTTTTCGTTCGGGGTGGCATTCCACGGAACTGGAAATCGAGTTGAACTCGTGTAACATTCCCTTCGTAAAATATGGCGGCCTGAAATTCACCGAGACCGCGCATGTGAAGGATGTAACGGCCTTACTACGCGTTTTCTTCAATCCTTTTGATGCCATTGCCTGGTACCGTTCGCTGCTGTTATTGGAAGGTGTGGGTCCGGCCACGGCGCGGGAAATTATCAACCAGGTGGTGGAAGCGCAAAAAGGTCCTGAAATTCTGGCCGGGCCGGAATGGAGTAAACGTAAGATCGGTGGTGAGTTGACCCGCTTGCAGCTGTTAATTACCGAAAGCACGGCCAATGAGTTCACGCCCGCCGAAGAGACCAAACGCGTGCTGGATTACTATCTGCCCCTTTTGAAAAAGATTTACGATGACTACCCCAAACGCACCCATGACCTGGAAGCATTGGTAAAAATTGCCGAGCGCTACCAGAATTTGGAAGCCTTCCTCACCGACCTGACACTGGAACCACCGGAAAATTCCCAGGTCGACACCACCGCCACGGGTAAGGATGAAGAAAAATTGATTTTATCCACGATTCATTCCGCCAAAGGTCTGGAGTGGCACACGGTGTTTTTGATCAATTTGGTGGACGGCTTCTTACCATCAACTCAAGCGTTGCAACGCGAGGAAGATATCGAGGAGGAACGGCGGTTGTTTTATGTGGCCACCACCCGCGCCAAACAACAACTCTATCTTATGACGCCGGAACTGGAGCGCGGGAGTGGATTGTCCTATTTCGACCAGCATACGGTTTTTTCCCTGCCCTCCCGTTTTATTCAGGATATCGAAAATTTTAACAGTCTCACCGAACAGTGGACCATTACTTTGAAGCCGGCAGCCCCGGAACCCACCCCGGCACAGTCTGACGCAGGTACCGCGGACGATGGCAACTCGAATTTTCTGAAAAATATTAATGACTATTTTGATGAACATAAGAATTAAAATTAAGGCCCTGAGTTTCCCATAACGGCCTTAACGGTTGCGGAAATACTGCGAGAGATTATGCCTTCCGGTCAATAATGGTGATGTGCAGTCTTCGTAAACGTAATCGTGAAATTGTCCCTCAACTCACCGCCGCCTCCAGCATCCGAATCGTCCCTTTATCCGCATCAATTTCCACCCGGCAACCTTCCGGGATGGTGAACTTATCCGCGATATGCCCGATCATGGCGCCATAATACGCGGGAATTCCCAAAGGCTGGATCAGGTCGTTGAACACATCCTCCAGGGTGAGCGATCCGTAACCTTCGCCGGGATTGCAATCGGTGCATTTCCCGAACACAAAGCCACTGATCTTGTCCAGAATCCCCGCCAGCTTGAGCTGCGTCAGCATGCGATCCACCCGATAGATATTTTCACCCACCTCCTCCACAAACAGGATGGTGTCTTTCCAGTCCGGCAGATAATCCGAACCCACCATGGCGGTCACGACCGACAAGTTCCCACCTAGGATGCGCCCCTTGGATTGGCCCGGATTGATTGTCAGTATACGGTCTTTGGTTTGAGTCAGATTGTTACCCCGGTCGTGGGGATTTTCCATGGCCACCATTTTACCGTCAAACAAAATATCCTTCACGAATCGGGTTGAATACCGGTTCCAGGTGGAAATACCCACCGGGCCGTGGAAGGTAATCAATCCGGTTTTAGCGTAAATCGCCACCAACAAGCTGGTGATGTCCGAATAACCCATGATGATCTTGGGATTTTTTTTGATCAAAGCATAATCCAGCAGTGGCAGGATCCGGTTGCAGCCCCAACCGCCACGAACGGCAATGAGAGCCCGCACCTCGGGATCAGCGAAAAAAGTATTGATGTCAGCCGCCCGGTGCTCATCGGTTCCCGCCAGATAGCCGTATCGATCCAACAGATGTTTCCCGCGCCTGGTTTTGAGACCCAAGGCAGCCAGGATCTCCTCGGTTTGCTGCACATCGTCGGGATGGAAGGTGGCGCCGGCGGGATTAATCAAGCCCACGGTATCACCGCGTTTCAGTCGCGGCGGCTTGATGATCTTATTACCGAAGATTCCGGCTTGGATTCGGATCGGCAGCACCAGCGCCAATCCGCTTAATGCACCGGCCCGGAGAAATTTACGCCGGTTCCAGTCATCCTGATATACCATGCGTCGCTCCTGTTCCAATCGGTTAATCCGCAAATGCCTTGGAATCGTTGAGAAAACTTTCCATTCCCAAATCGGTGAGCGGATGATCAGCCACACCCCCGAGGATTTTGGCCGGAACCGTCAAAATGTCCGCGCCGGCCAAAAGACATTCACTGAGCTGAACGGCATTGCGTAAACTGGCCGCCAGTACTTCGGTCCGGATATTGTAATTGGCAAAAAGGGTGGCGATTTCGTGAATCAGCCGCACACCGGCATCTTTTCTTGGTCCCCCGCTGGCCACATACTCTGAATTGAAAACGCCCTGATTTCCGGCGCTGTTTTTATGGTCTTCCACCCAGTAGAGGGAATTACCTTCCCGGCGCTCGGGCTGGTCGTGTTTATACATGTAATCCGCCAACCGCCCCAGGAACGGACTCACATAGGTGGCGCCGGCATTAGCGGCCCAAAAAGCCTGGGTGGAATTGAAAATCAGCGTGGCATTGGTGCGGATTCCGCGCTCGTAAAGGACCTTTAAAACTTTCAGGCCGGTGAATGGATCGGCCTTGGGATTCACCGCGGTATAGCCCCCCACGGGAACCTTGATGACCGAATTGTCACCCAGCGCGGCCAACTCCCGGGCCTGCTTCAACATGGCCGATTGTTCCAGTTCGGTCAATTCCAGACTCACGGGATAGGGCTGCATCATTTTCATAATATCAATCAGCATGGATTTCGCCTGCTCCCAGGAACTGGCCCCGGCTTTTTTCAAGAGTGACGGATTGGTCGTCACGCCGTTGATAATGCCGCCTTTTAGGAGCGGCCGGATATCATCAATGACGGCGCTATCGGCAAAAATTCGAGGGGCGTGAGCCGCCGGGTGCGTCTTAGCTTTCGTTGGTTCCAGATTCAGCCGCCGGTTCAGGATCATGGCGCTGATTTTAGCGGGTGTAAGCATGTTGAGTGCCTCCTAATATTAATGGCGTTTATTGCCGTGTAATATAAGGGTGAGTGCAAATTGCGTCCCACCGGAATCAGATAATTATTATTAGCCGGCGATTTGGCGAATTACTTCCGATTCTAAAATTTGCGTACCGGAACCTTCCGCCCGGGCTGTTTTTACCATGGCTTGGGCCAGGGCATCGGCGGCAATGGGTTTTAAGCGGGCTGGCAGAATGCCTGACAGCATCTGCCCAAGAGTCTGGCCGGCGAATTCTCCCAGACGAAAGTCATCTCGTTTCCCCAGGAGCAGGGATGGCCGGAGAATAGTCATTCGCGGATAATCCAGCCGCTCCAGTGCCTGCTCAAGCTCACCCTTAACGCGATTGTAAAATATTCTTGAAGCCGGGCTGGCGCCGCTGGCGGTGATGACGAGAAAATGGTGGGCGCCCTGTTGCAAGGCTAATTGAGCCAGGGCATAAGGATAGATAAAATCCACGGCATAAAAAGCCGCTTTACTCCCGGCTTTTTTCATGGTGGTCCCAAGGGCGCAAAAGACATCCCGGGCGTTTAATCGATCCGCAATGGATGGCAGGTCATTAAAATCGGATAGTTCGATGGCTTCCAGGCGGGGGTAATCGGAGATATTGGTGATCGAACGGCGCGTGAGAATTTTGATTTTGGTGTAATAGCCGCCGGTGTTCAGGTGGTTGAGCAGAGCCTTGCCCACCAGCCCCGTGGCGCCTAAAACCAAAGCCGTTTTCCCGGTCACTCATCGGCCTCGATTTTCGCATAAGGCTCAAAAAAGCAATTCACTTCATCCAGCAGCGTGGTTTGCTCCAGGGGATCCAGAAAAGTAGCCTGGACTCCGTTTTGGGCCAGCCGGATGATTTGACTCAAATCCAGATCAAGCGCGGCTTGGGTTTGGATGAAATTTTCAGTGAGGTAACCACCAAAATAAGCCGGATCATCAGAATTAATTGTCACCCGGAGTCCCTGATTCAAAAGGAATTTCAGTGAATGGTTCGACATGCTATCGAAGACCCGGAGCTTGATGTTGGACAGCGGACAAACGGTCAACGGAATTTGATGATCCCGTAGATAACGGATCAGATCCGGGTCCTCGGCTGAGCGTACGCCGTGGTCGATTCGGCTCACTTTTAAAAATTCCAGGGCTTGGCGAATGTATTCTGGTGGACCTTCTTCACCGGCGTGAGCCACCGTAAAAAATCCTTTCGCCCGGGCTTTATTAAACACACTAAGGAATTTTTTCGGTGGATGACCCAACTCGGAAGAATCCAGCCCGACCGCACTGATCCACTGTTTATAGGGCTGCGCCTGGTTCAGCGTTTTCATGGCCGACTCCGCGCTAAGATGGCGTAAAAAACTCAGGATCAGCTTGGATGAGATACCCCATTTTTGATGCGCATCAACCAAGGCGCTATAAATACCCTCGACCACCTGCTCAAAAGGAATGCCGCGAGCGGTGTGGGTTTGTGGATCAAAAAAGATTTCCACATGCCGGACATTTTCCTGGTGCATCCGTTCCAAATAGGCGGCGGTGAGCTCGTAAAAATCCTGTTCCTTTTGCAAAACGGCGGCACCGGCGTAATAAATATCGAGAAAACTTTGGAGATCGGTAAAGTTGTAGGCCGCCCGAATCCCGGCAATATTGTTAAACGGGAGTTTGATGCCATTCCGGTCCGCGAGATTGAACATCATTTCCGGCTCCAGAGTCCCCTCGATATGGAGGTGGAGTTCTACCTTGGGCATCTTGCGAATGATCTCTTCGAGATTTAGTGGCATGTGTGTTTGTTCCCGACCCAGGGCTATATTTTTTTTAAAAATGGCCCTTAACCGTCGTTCTGTCTACGCAAATCCGGAAGCGGGCCGTGTTTTTTCTAGCTTTAAAATGAGTTTAATCGTTAAGATGTGGTAGCTCAAGAGAAAAAAGGGTAGGTTCCGAGCTGATTAATCCATTTGAAAGCCCGGCCGGCAACATTAAACTTCCCTATATCCGGCTTGCCAACCTGACCTTTTAACGGTGTCTGTAATTCCCGGCACCCCCGGTAAAGCCTTTCAATTCAAAGTGAAAGCGAGGCGTTAATGAACCCTAATCACCGGTATTTACTCATTGTCAATCCCGAAGCCGGTAGCCGGCGCACTATGCAAGCGCTGCCTGAAATCGATCATCTACTGCGGACCCGCGGCGCTAAATTTGAATTCCATTTTACCGATGAACCGGGCCACGCTACCCAATTAGTGCAGGAGCTCGGCCGGGATTTTGACGTGATTGTTTCAGTGGGCGGCGATGGCACCATTAATGAAATCCTTAACGGTATGCCGGACCTGGACAAACCGCTGGGAATCATCCCCATCGGCACCGGAAATGATTTTGCCCTGAGTTGCTCCATTCCCGTGAGCTCGGTGGAGAGCGCAATTGACATTCTTCTGAAACACGAGTTAAAAACGCTGGACGTGGGTGAGGTGAATGGCCGCCGGTTCATCAATGTCATGGGGCTGGGTTTTGAAGGCCGGGCCAATGATATCGGGCAAAAGCTCGCCTTTATGAAGGGCGCCCCCAAGTACATTCTGGCCATCGGGTTTACCTTTTTCAGTTACCACCGCATTCTCATGCATGTTGAATTCAACGATACCATATTAAACGAGAAAATGTTTCTCATCAGCGTTGGTAATGGCTGGAATGTGGGTGGGGGACTGCAACTGACGCCCCGCGCCCGGCTGGATGACGGGAAATTCGATCTGTGCGTGGTTAAGCAGATAGCCCGCTACCGGATTGTCACGAATTTTCTGAAATTGTATAACGGAACGATCGGGGATTTGCCCGAGATTGAGCACTTTCAAACCGATCACCTGGTGATTGAAAGTGAAACGGCAATCCCGGTCCACACAGACGGAGAGCGGATTTTGCCGGTGCCGCATCGTTTCGATGTATCGATTCACCCGGCGGCTCAGGTCATGATCGGCAATTGGTCGGCGGACACACGGCAATTCGATTAGCTCCGGGTTCCCGCCGGCTCATGCATCCAATAAAATTTTACTGTCCGGTTTCCGTGGCCGGGTTAGATTTTAACCTGTTTTCACTAGCCAACCGAAAGGATCGCGCCCTTGCCCGGGATTGATACACTTTTTATAAACGGACATATTCTAACCCAGAATTTCCGGAATCCCACCGCCTCGCAATTAGGGTTGCAGGGCAATAAAATTATTGCCGTGGGCACTGATTTATCCATGTACCGAATTCCGGCCACGCGGGTCATTGACCTCCATGGTGCGGTAGTGACGCCGGGATTTCTTGATGTACATACTCATTTTCTGGAAGGTGGTCAGCACCTGCTGGCGGTGGATTTAAGAGCGGCCCGGAATAAAAAGGAATTCATTCAACTTTTATCTGAATTTGCCGAGACCATTCCGGTGGACCAATGGATCACCGGCGGTAATTGGGATCAGCAACAATTTACGGACAAAGCCATGCCCCACCGAGGCTGGTTGGATGAAGCCGCGCCTGACCATTTCATCTTTGTGAATCGTTACGACGGCCATAGTGGCGTAGCCAATTCTAAAACGCTAAAATTGGCGGGGATCGATAGAAAAACACCGGAAATAACGGGCGGAAGGATTATTCGGGAAAAGAATGGAACGCCCACCGGACTTTTAAAAGATGCCGCCATGAATCTGGTTTACCGGCATCATCCACCGGATAGTCCCGACGTTAAACAGCGCTACCTTGAAGCCGCCATGGATGAAGCCGTGCGCCAGGGGATTACCTCTATCAATGACATGAGTACCGATTTTGATCGGTTACGCTGGTACGAATCGCTAGCCCAAGATCACCGGTTGAGGGTACGAATTCGCGCCTACGTGCCCTTTTTGCAATGGCCCGATTTAAAAAAAGAACTGCAGACCGGTTTTTACCAGGATGAATGGTTCCAGGTTGGCGGACTGAAAGGCTTTTCCGATGGCAGTCTCGGTTCAGCCACGGCTCTCATGTTCGAGGATTATGCTAATGAGCCGGGAAATCACGGTTTAACTGACCGGGATTTCGAGAATTTGAGTCAGGTTCGGAAAATTTTATGGGACGCCGATGCCCACAACATTCAGGTGGTTATCCATGCGATTGGTGATCGGGCCAACCGGATGGTGTTGGATCTTTTTGATGAACTTTACCTGGCCCGGGGTAACCGGGACCGGCGTTTTCGAATTGAACACGCGCAGCATGTTCATCCGGACGATCAACCCCGGTTTGCCCGCCAGAAAGTTATCGCCAGTGTCCAGCCCTATCATTGTGTAGACGATTCCCGCTGGGCGGATGCGCTTCTCGGTGAGCGGGCCGGTTATGCCTACCCTTTTCGCAGTATTGTGCAAGCCGGAGGCCGCCTGTCGCTGGGGTCCGACTGGCCGGTGGCCCCCCTGAACGCCTTGCTTGGAATTCAGGCCGCCATGACGCGGAACAACTGGATTCCCCGGGAGCAATTGGATTTGGCAACGGCACTCCACGCCCATACCCTGGGAGCGGCTTACGCTGAATTTTCCGACCAGATCAAGGGTCACCTGTCACCCGGAACGCTGGCGGATCTGGTGATTCTTAAGCGGGAAGTCCTGGACCTGGTGAATGTGGACTTAAGTGAAAATCAATTGATCAAAGCGGTGTTTTGTAACGGGGAATTGGTCTCGGGTGAAATTTAACCGAAGCGGGATAGGCCATGCCAAAACCTGTCATAGCCATTAATGTAAGTTTTTATCCCATCGAGAAAATGACGCGGAGCGTCGTGGGTTCAGCCTACACGGACATGGTTCAGCGGGTTGGCGGGATTCCGTTTCTGATTCCCCCCCAGACGGATAACGCTCATTTGGATCGTCTGCTGGAATTTGCCGATGGCTTTGTCACGGTGGGTGGATATGATGTGGATCCCCGGCGGTATGGCGCGGACCCTGTTCCAGCCATGAAAAACTTTACGATTCAGGACCCTCGCCGGGCGGAAAATGATTTTGGTCTGCTGGAACGGACGCTGGCAAAGCGGATTCCCACGCTGGCAATTTGTCTGGGTCTGCAGCAATTAAATATCATCCGTGGCGGATCGCTGTATCAGGACATTCCGACCCGGATTTCAAATCCACTGGTGCATAAAATTAAAGAATGGTACGATGCCCGGCATGAAGTGGAGTTTGAAAGAGGATCGCTTTTGCATAAGCTCACCGGCGCCTGCCGCACCGAGACCAATAGTGCCCACCACCAGTGCGTGAACACGGTCGGCCGGGGGTTCCATGTGGCGGGTTGGACATCCGATAACGTGGTGGAAGCACTTGAGCCCGATGATCCGGCGCTCCCGGTTTTGGGTGTTCAGTGGCACCCGGAATTTGAGCCAAATGAATTGGTGGGCGAGCGGTTATTTGAATGGCTAGTAACCACGATTCAAAAAGGACGGCCCGAGTCGATTTTAGCTTGATTCCCATAAAAAAATGGCGCTGAAAAGCGCCATTGAATTTATCTGATCATCCGGCTAAATGCTAAATACACGGCTGTTTCCCCGAGCTTGCCGCAAGACCGCCGGACAGATTCCACCCAGGAAAACGCGTGGAGCAAATTGATTCCTGTTATTTCCCAATTATATCCGACAAATCCACACCCCCATCATCCCGCTCCACTACCAGAATACCGGACAAGGGTACGATGACATATTGATCGTCTTTATATTTGATTTCGAAGGCAAATTTTTTCAGATACAGGGCATAATCACCCACTTCAACTTCCAGGGGCAGATACTTGACACGCTGACCGGCGTCATGACTCTGCCAGGGTTCGTCTCCGGAATCAGGATTGGGTAAGGGCGTCCCCGGCCCCACGGCTACGACATATCCACCCTGAACATTATCTTTTTCCGTGACCGTTGGCGGCAGATACAAACCAGCCGCGGTCCGGTCACTGCCCTGATCCGGGAGGATAAGCACCCGGTCGCCGATGACCTTCAGGTTTTCGAGTTTTTTATGCCGCATAATCATCTCCTGGTATAAGATAAGGTCACTGATACCTGAAATGCCGGAAATATTTCTTCCAAAAATTTGTTGCGAAACCTTAACCTCGATTTTGCGTATTTAGAGAGGTGCAAAAAAGAGAATGGAGTGAACCGTTTGAAATTTGACCGGCGCAATTAATATTGATCGTGAGTTATTCAATCAAAACGAAGGAGGATGTATAAAAATGCGAACCAGTAATCCTGTTTTCGGACGGGCCTTCAGCCAGCCCGGGCGTTTTGCCGCCACCGGCGCCAAGACCATGACCGTTTCCGGAACCATTGATAAAGCCGCCATATTATTTTTTGTGTTACTCATAGGCGCCACTTATTCCTGGAATCAATTCTATGCCTTTGACGAAACGGCGGTGGCGCCGGGTAGCTTGATGACCCTGGGACTGGTGGTGGGGCTTATTGCGGCTTTCGCAACCATCTTCAAACCCCATTGGGCGCCTGTTTCAGCGGTGATTTACGCGGGCGCCGAGGGGTTACTGCTGGGAAGCCTGACTGCCATGGTAAATGCCTATGCGCCGGGGTTGGCGATTCAGGCGGTGCTGCTGACACTTGGTGTATTGTTAACTATGCTGGCATTATATCGTTTTCGGATCATTCGGGTTACGCAAAAACTGCGGGCCGGGATTATCTCCGCCACCGGTGGCATCTTTATTTTCTATATGATCATGATGGTCATGGGCTTTTTCGGTGTGCAACCGGCGTTCATGTATAATGCTTCACCCATGGGGCTGGGGATTAGTTTGATCATTATCGGTGTAGCCGCCTTCAACCTGCTGCTGGATTTTGATTTTATTGAGCGCGCCAGTGGTCAGGGTCTGCCGGGATACATGAATTGGTATGCGGCGTTTGGATTGATGGTCACGCTGATCTGGCTCTATATCGAGATTTTGAATTTACTGTCCCGGCTGCGGAGGTAAGCAGAGCGTATTTTACCCCGCACGGGGCGTTGCTTTATTTTAATTCTCTTTAACAGACCATAAGAACTGCTAAAAAACAAGACCCGGAGCGGCCGGGAAAAGACGGGTAGAGTGCTTGTTATCATCCCTAAAAACCAGTCTATCCCCAGGAAACCGGGTTGGCTGGCGCGAAACCCGGTTTCATTTCACATTTCCTTGATTTTCAGTGGAATGTCCTCATTTTATCTGGCTAATGGTATTCAGACGTACTTTAATTTTACAGACTGATCAGAAGAAAGGATTGCTTAACATGACCACAGCTACTAAGACCGGCGCCGAACGGATTCGCTGGGACCTTTCGGATTTATTCAGCGGACTGACTGACCCACGGATCGAGACGACCCTTAAAACCGCTGAAAAAGAAGCCCGGGCATTCATTGAAAAATACCGGGGTAAGCTGGTTCAAATGACCCCGGCGGAGTTGTTACAAGCCTTTAAGGATGAGGAATCACTCGTATCACCGGTCTATCATCTGAGCCAATTTGCCCATCTACATACGGCCGTTGACACCGCCGATGAGCAAGCCAAAGCTCTGGAAGCCCGGATTGACGAAGCCATGTCTCACATCGGCAAGCAGTTGGTCTTTTTTAATCTGGAACTGGGCGCTATGCCCGAGGCTGACTTTGCAAAATTTGACGGAGCGCCGGAACTGAAAGACTATCAGTATCCTATTTATCAGAGCCGTAAAAATGCCAAATACGATTTGTCCGAGAAAGAGGAGCAGATCCTGATCCTAAAAGATCTCACCGCCAGGCAGGCCAATCAGAAGTTGTACGATGAATTGACCTCTTCTTTTCAGTTTGAGTTTGAACTGGATGGCGAAGTGCAGCAAATGAATGGATCCCAACTCCGCGCCTTACGCCTGCATGCCAATGCCGATGTGCGGCGCCGGGCCATGAAGGTGTTTTTCGACCGGTATGCCGCTAATAAACTCGTCATCACCCATTTGTATAATACCATCGTGAAAGACTTTGGCATTGAACAGAAGCTGCGCGGTTATTCAACGCCGATTAGTGTGATGAATACCCGCAACGATTTGAGTGAAGATGCCGTGCAGACTTTGATTCAGGTGACTTCGGAATCATCCGCGCTGGTCCAGCGCTACTATAAACTTAAAGCACGGTTGCTGGGATTGACGGACATGACCTTGGCCGATATCTACGCCCCCCTGCCCCAAAGTTCCAAAGACTACAGCTTTGACGAGGCCAAATTTCTGGTTCTGGATGCCTTCGGCTCTTTCGACGGACAATTTCAATCCCTGGCCAAGTCCATGTTCGACGGGAATCGCGTTGACGCCCCGGTAACACCCACGAAGCGCGGTGGTGCTTTTTGCTCCAGCTCCACACCGGGTCTGAAACCGTATGTGCTACTGAATTTTACCAGTAAGTTGCGCGATGTATCCACCATGGCTCACGAACTGGGTCATGCAATTCACGCCATGCTGGGAACGGATTTAAAGCTTAGTACTTTTCACGCGATTTTACCGTTGGCCGAAACCGCATCCGTCTTTTCCGAAATGATATTGACCGATTATTTCCTAAAGCGGGAATCCAGTAAAGAGGCCAAACAAGCATTATTGACGAGCAAGCTGGAGGACATTATTGCCACCAGCCATCGTCAGAACATGTTCAGCCGCTTTGAGATTGCGGCGCATACCAGGATTGGCCAAAACCTGATGTCCAGCAACGATTTGTGTGCATTATATCACAGTGAACTGGAGCTGATTTTTGGCGGCGCGGTGAGTTATCCGGATGAATATGACTGGGAGTGGTCATCCATTCCCCATATTTTCCAGGTGCCGTTTTATGTTTATGCCTATAATTTCGGGAATCTACTGGTATTGGCTTTGTATCAGCAGTATCTGGAAGAAGGTAACGCCTTTATTCCGAAGTATAAAAAATTCCTGAGCCTGGGGTCATCCGCCAAACCGACGGAAATCACCGCTCTTGTGGGTGCTGATATTGAAGATCCGGCGTTCTGGCGCAAGAGCCTAAAGTACATCGAACATTTGATTGATGAGTTGGAAGCCATTATCTAACCTGCCAAATACCGGCAAAAAAAGCTCCCATAATCAGGGAGTTTTTTATTTTTCACCAATTGGTGAAACACTATTTGGTGAAAATAAAAGAACTTCTTAAAACGAACTATCCTCCAGGCAGAGCCCAAGGGAATTATTTTCGATTAAAGCATGGCTGTCAACCAATGTTTGAAAAAAACATTCTGAAACGTGACCTGCTTTCCCTGCTGCTCCAGAAAGCCAAATCGCTGCAATTGGGTTAATGCCTTTTTCAACGTTGAGGCCGCTATGTTGAAACGGCTTAAATTTTCTTTGCCGAATAATGATTCTCCCCGGGTTTTTAGCACGATTTCCAATGCGTGTTTTTGACTGGCATTCAGCTTTTCCCAGCGGGAAAGAAATTCGGCGCTTTGACTCTCTATCAACCGCTTGCGAGCCCGTTCCAGCAATTCAGCATGAGCCAATTCCGGCTGGGCCAGGGCCAGATTAAAATATTCGTAGGCGATGAATTGGATATAAAACGGAACCCCTTCACCTAAAGCATATATTTCACCACCCTCGGCCGCGGAAAAACCAGGTTTAACCGTTTTCAAATGCTTTTGTAGAAAGGGGATAAACGCACCGGCCGGAATTTTATCCAAAGCCCACATGCGCCCGAAATTGTACAGAGGCGCCGAACTTTGCATGAATAGCTCTGAGACTAAATGCTGTTTCGATCCGCTGAAAATGTAACTCACTTCATTATGGTGCTGAATACGGGACCGCAGTTCCCGCTGAAAACTCCGGCCGTTTAACCGGGTGATTTCCTGGAACTCATCAAACACCACACAGACCAACTTGCCCTGTTCACTCAATTTCCGGGGCAGGTTGACGATATCCTCAAAGGCATACGCCTGCTGCTGAAGGCTAAACCCAATTTCCAACCGGGGTGTGCCCGACTCATCACTGGTTAATGCGGGATGAATACCCCGAATAGTCTGTCTGAATAAATCCAGTATGTGTTCAAATGACCAACCGGTTTTTTTGAAAACCTGATTAGCCAGTAATTCCAGAAATTTTTCACGGCTGTGAACGGCGTAAAAATCGATTACCAATCCTACGAAATCCGGATTTCCCTGCTCCATTTCCGCCAGTGTCTCATAAATCAGCGAGCTTTTACCGTACCGCCGGGGCGCATACAAAATGATATTTGTATGGTTTTGAATATGGGTTTTTAATTCGACCCGTTCCGTATCCCGGTCCACGAAGTCCCGGCCCTGGACGATGGAGCCAAATTTAAACGGATTGCCACCCGGTTTCATTTTATTCGCTCCTCTACGTATTGGAATTGATCTAAATATAACAATTTCACCAATCGGTGAAACACCATTTAGTGAAATTTTAACGGTGTGCTGGATTCGTCAACTAAAAAAGATCGCTATTGTCCCAGAATCAGATTAACCAGCATCACCACATCGGTAATGTCAAGGGTGCCATTATTATTAATATCGGCCAGATAGAGCTGGACGGGTGTAGGCAGGCTGTTACCGAGTATAAAGTCGACCATAATAATCAGATCCTGAACATTTCGGACGCCATCCTCATTAATATCGCCCCGCAAAGTGCTGCCGTCGATGACCAGATATTCCCAGTGCGCAGCCAGGGCATTTTGCCCCGTGAGCGGATTTTTAATACCCATACCGAATGAATATTCCCCCGTATCCGTAAAAAGCAGCCCCAAACCATACCGCTCGCCCGGGTAAACGGTGAGAGAATCAATAGTGATTGGTTCATAAAGCAAGCGGCCATCAGCCGTTACGACTGAAACAACTCCCGGCGGGAAGTAATACACCTGAGGCCAAAAATCCGGATTAAACAAGCTGACCTCAATTGGGTCACCTGTGAAAAAGGTGGCATTCAGATGATCAATAGCGCTACCGGATGACGCCACATAACCAGAAACCTGGATCAGTGATGGTGCATATTGACTTAAATCCGCCGGAGCCGGATCGGAATGCCAGTTTGGGTCAATCCCTATGGTAATGAACCAGCGATGGGTATGAAAAGCCGCGGCATGGACGTGGATCAGGCCATATAAGCCCATCTGCCGTGCCAGGGGCGCATTACTCAGGGCGACATAAGCATAATTTCCGGCAGAGTTCACGCTAAAGGTGTAAACCGCGGATTCGTCCGGCGCGACTTCGGGTGTGACGCCGGGGAATCCATCATTGGACACGGAGGCATTACCACCCTGGATGTGCAGCGTTTGCGGCATCTCGGAAGTATTATGGAAATGGATGAAAATCGTCTCAACCGAATCCGGTCCCGATTGGACGACATCCAGAACCGGACCCGGGATTGAGGTGACGGGCGGAACATTGTCTCCCCCGAGCTGAAAAGCCCAGGCCGGTAAGGTGGTTCCGTCTGGTTCTGACAACAGATACGCATCATCGATTGTGAGATAGAAATCATGATTCGCTGCCTGAAGCAGCGTAGCTAAACCAATGAGAATTAAAAGCAATCGGCGCTGCATCACGGCACTCCCACCGTCAAATAAAGCAACATCCCGTTGGGGAATACGCCGGCGCCGGTCACCGAAAGTAGTCCGGCATCATAAAGCGGAAAGGTGCCGGTTTGATTCAGGGTGATTTCCACAGTCACTGTTCCACCAGCCAATACGGGAACCGAGTCTTTGATCTTGGGGCGCGACAACTGAGTGTGATTGCGCGATAACATTTTTATATGGTAACCGTGGAAATGCAGCGTGTGCGGCAACCGTCCGGCGTTGGCAACGCGCAGTTTGAGCTTTTCACCTAACAATCCGTTAATCGCGGTGGAACCATGGGAAAACGTGGCTGGCGCGCTAAGTCCGTTAATGGTGAAGTATCGTGGTGCATAGGATGTAAAATCAGGTTGAGTACCCTGGGATAATGCCTCCAGCCAGGCAGCATCCTGCTCATTTAACACCAGGTTGTAAAATCGATTTTGCACCGGATCAGGATCCGGGCGAACCAAAGTTCCCACCAATCCCTGCGCCCGGGCATACCGGTTAGTGTCGCCATACAGGTAAATCCCCGGTGGCGGAACGGGAATAGTGAATATAACGGAATCCCGAGCGGGAATGAGTATTGGCACCGTACCGGATTGCAGCAAGGACCAGGTATGCTCAAAATCGGTTTGGTTGTTGATGGTAAATTGAATGAAAGCAGCTTCAGAAGTAAGTACTGAACTCATTCGCCGGGCGGTATCAGTAGTTGACAGAAAAAATACCACGGGCAAGGTGGTTCCATCAACAGCCGTTAAGATTGTATCCTTAAGCATCAATCGCAGGAAATCGGTACTACCGGCCGGATTATAGGCATGAATAGCTTGGGCGGCTTTGAACAGATTGAGCCGGCCCTGGGAAACGGTGAGATTTTCCAGCGCCGGAAGCGTATCCACCTGGTTCAGTAAAATTTGTTTCAGAATCAACGAGGCTTCGGCCGGTGAACTTTCATAGAACGACTCAAAAGCCGAGTCAGCGGCCGCATGGAGAAATCCGATGGCGCCGGTCACATGGGGTGCCGCCATGGAAGTGCCCGTAAGGAGACCGGCATGGTCAATTGGGAAAGTTGATAGAATATTGGTTCCGGGTGCACCCAGATCGATTGAATGCACGCCATAAGCGGCACTGTTATAACGGGTATCGGTGCGGGTAGTATTGGTAACCGTGATTAGATAGGGGCTGGTGCAACTGGTGGGAACATCGCCAACCGCATCTATATTAGCGTTCCGATTCATCGTCGCCGCCACCGATAGAATGCCGACTTCACCCATGGCATTATACATATCGTTCCACAGGGGAAAAGAACTGCCCTCACAGTTTCCAAAATCCACGCCAAAACTGGAATTAGCAGCCACGACCAAAGCGCCTCCGGCGCCCTGGGTTTCTAAAAATTCATATTTTTGATCCAGAACATAACCGTAAGCAGCCATCACCTCGGAGGTGATCTCACTTTCGCCGGCCACAAACATGATTTTGATGTGCCAGTTAATTCCGGCTACTAAAAGCGTGTCATTAGTTACCGCGCCAATGATGCCGGAAACATGGGTCCCGTGGTAATGCAAGGGAATATTACCACTTGAATTGTAAGCGTTCCAGCCCAGATAATCATCCACATAGCCGTTGTTGTCATCATCTATACCGTTATTGGGGATTTCATCTTCATTCACCCACAGATTTCGCTGGAGATCGGCGTGATCAAGCTGAAGGCCGTCATCAATCACAGCTACGATAATTTCCCGTCCTAAAGCTGTGGTGCCACCGGTGGTAATTTCCCAGGCGGCCGGAGCATCGATATCGGCGCCCGGCGTTCCGCCGCTCTGGCCGGTGTTTTGAAAATTCCATTGCTGAGAAAACAGGGAATCATTGGGAATGGTCCGTAACGTCAGATAATGGTCCAGCTGGGCATGTACCACATAGGGCCAACTGCGAACAATGGCCAGAGCCGATGCGGCATCAAACCGGGTGGCATCGACGTTCAGCTTCCAGATGTTAAGCCGTCGAACCAATAATTTTTCCGGTGATAGTCCTTTCCCGGCCAGCTCCAGTTTAATTTCGGATTCCGTCATATTGGGATTGAATCGCGCCAGCACGGTTTGGGGAGCATAGCGCAGCGGACCGGAATCGGCCGCCAGGCTAATGTTTACCAGAGTAAATACCAGCATTACCAGAGTAAGTAAGCGTCGCATTATATATTAAAATTAGTCCCTGTCAGTCCCCAAGCGTGTGTGATAGCGCATGTTCTCGATTGAACCGGGATTTTACACGCCGGTCAGTTAATATGAAACCGAAAAGGAGCTGCTTTTTACCGTATTAGTCAATGGTTAAGACAATTTTACCCATATTGGCATTAGCCTCCATGCGCTCATGGGCCGCCGCGGCTGCTGTCCAGGGATAGATTGAATCGATGACGGGTTTCAGGGTCCCGGCGTTGAAACGCGGCAGGGCAAAACTTCCGAAATCCCGAATAAGCGGAACTTTATAGTCCGGTGGCCGGGAACGCAGCGCCGAGGTTGTTACCTGGCCGCGTTTATTAAACAAATCCCGAATGTCGAAATTGCTGATTCTGGAACCGCTCAGAGTTGCCAGAAGGATCAGGCGCCCATCCACCGCCAGGCTGGCGATATTCTTATCCCAATAGTTGGCGCCCACAAAATCGACGATAACATCTGCGCCTGTACCGCCGGTGAAGTTGTTGACTTCAGTTTGAAAATCACTTGTTTTATAATTCACACCCCGGTCGGCGCCCAAGGTATGGCAGAAGCGGAGTTTTTCATCGGACCCGGCCGTGATGACGATTTTAGCGCCAATTACTTTGGCCAACTGAATAGCCGCGGTTCCCACACCACTGGCGCCGGCATGGATCAGGATGGTTGCGCCTTTTTTGAGTTGCCCGATCCAGACCACCGCCTGGAAAGCGGTTATAAAAGCTTCCGGAAGCGATGCGGCATCCGTGAAGGCTAAGTTGTCAGGAATGGGCAGCGCTATTTGCTCGGGAATCGTCACATACTCGGCGTAGCCGCCACCGGGTACCAGCGCCATGACCCGCTCACCTGATTCCCAGGAAATTACATCATCGCCCTTACCGGCCACCACACCCGCCACATCCAGTCCTAAAATGTCCGTAACACCCGGTGGTGGTGGATAGTGGCCCTCCCGCTGGAGGATGTCGGCCCGGTTCAAAGAAGTTGCTTTGACCTTGACCAGTAATTCGTGGTCAACCGGTTCGGGGCGTGGTACCTCACTGATTCGCATTTGCTCCGGACCACCCGGTTGCTCCACCATGACGGCGCGCATCATTTTTCCGTGCTCCGGCGGCGAAGTTGGTTGATGCCGTGGGTGCAGGTTACTTCCCCCCCGGTTCCTGGTGCATGTCCTTGAATGTTTTCAGCGCCGGCGCCCACAGATGTTTAACCGGATCGACATCCACATGGACAATTGCCGGTTGGCCCGCATTACGGGCTCTTTCCAACGCCGGTTTCAGTTCGGCCACGGTGCTTACCCGTTCGCCGTGAGCGCCCATGGCCCGGGCCAGGGCATCCCATTCAATTTCGCCGAGATCAGCGTTGATTGTTTCTTCCGGTGGAAGGGATTTTTTAATCAGGGTTTTCACCGGCTTGAGGGCGAACTGTTGGTTGATCTTTACCATGCCCCATTGCCGGTCAGCCAGCACAACAAAGACTACCGGCAGGTGGTTGCGCACGGCGGTTTCAATTTCCGTGGGGTGGAAGCCCATGGCGCCGTCACCGGTGATGCAGACGACCCGTTTGCCGGGACAGGCTACCTGAGCACCAAGCGCCTGGGAAGTCCCGGCGCCCAGCATGCCAAATTTGAAAGAGGAGATAAAGTGATGAGGCTTTCGCAGGGTAAGGTAAAAAGCACCCCAGACCGCTGTGTTGCCGCCGTCCGTGACCCAGACCGTATCGTCACCGAAAACTTCCTGGCAGGTAGCGGGGACCGCCGCGGAGGGTACGCCCCCTTTTGTCTCGGCGGTAATTGCCTTATCGAGCTTGGTCCGGTTGATTGCTGTGGCTTGTTTCCAGGATGCAACCCGGGCGCGTCGCGCGGTAAGGTTTTCCGCATCCGGACTATTCCGCAGTTTGCTGAGCAGCGCTTCTAAAAAACGCCCGGCATCGGCCAGAACGCTGAGTTCCGCCGGTTTGTTCACACCAAGCAATTCTTCGTCGATATCCACCTGGATCAACTTCTGTTGGCCGGGCGGCGCCCAGTAGGGAGGTTTGCCCCACCAGTCGGTTTCGCCCAAGCGGGAGCCCAGACCGAGGACGACATCAGCGTGGTTGCGCACTACTTTTATGAGGTTGAGGTGAACCATGGAAATCACATTTGGATGGGTTTCATCTACAACGCCCCGGCCGGCCCAACTGGTAGTAATCGGAGCCTGGATCTTTTCCGCCAACTCCCGTAAAAGATCGCCGGCGCCGCTATGCAATACGCCGCTTCCGGCATGGATCAGGGGCTGATTTGCGGAAAGCAGTAACCGTGCGGCTGCATCCACCTGAACCGGCGCCGGCGCGATCCGCGTAACATTACGGTAACTACTCACCGGCAACACCGGATCGCCTTCGGGAACTTTGCCGTTCATGATATTTTCCGGTATATCGAGATGCACCACACCGGGCCGTCCCTGCCACGATTTGCGCAGTGCCCGGCGCAGCAGTTCCGGCAAGCGCTCGTAGGCAGGCACCACCCCGCTCCATTTGCTCATAGGTTTGATAGTGGCGTTCTGGTTGAAGTACTGAAAAGCCCCACCGCGGTCGGGATAAATAATAGGAAAACGCCGGCAACTGGTAATCAAAAAAACGCGGTTACCCTCGCCATTCTCCACTGCCACGCCGGGCAGAGCGTTCGCTACGCCCGGACCGTTGGAGGCGATCGCTACGCCCAACTTACCCGTCAGCCGGGCGTAAGCGCCGGCCATATGCAGGGCGCTGGTCTCATGGCGCGGGGTGATCAGGCGGATACCATGCTCCTGAAAACGGGAATATAGACCAAAATAGGTACCATCGATTATGCCAAAAACGACATCGACACCTTCTTCCTTAAGCATGCGGACGATTAAATCACCACCGGGTACTTGAGCCATGAGTATTACTCCTTGTTTACCTCTCTGTCCGATTCGGGCTCAAAAAGAGAAAATTAGATATGAAAAAACCTGAAGGTCTGGCGGATTTTTTCGGGCCAGTTCCTGAAAAGCAGCACCAGAGTCACAGACCTGACGGGAAGATTCGCCGGTAAAAATTTCAGTCTCCCTAAAACATAAAACAGCTTCGGTTCCGCTAGTCTGCCAGCCGGCCATACGGGACGGCTTTGGGCCGGAACTGCGTCTGGCACAAATCAAGAAGACTATTTTCAGGCTGAAACCTTCCGGAAAGGTTTCAATCCTAGCGGCTTGATTTGGGATTATAACATAATGCCTGACAAAATACAAGCCGCACGCGGATTACAGCATTTCCACAACTTCCACCTGGTATAAATTCAAGCCTGTAATCGTCCGGTAAATAATGCATGCACGACCTTATTATCAAGCTGGTTGACCGGAAGCTACTCAAGGCGACCTACGCTACACCGGGACTGTTTTGTGAAAATATTTTCTCTGGCCGGGCCAGCAACCCATTCCGCTATTCGGCGTTAAGCGTTTTTCCTCATTTCGGAACCTTTTTCCCATGAATTGCTCCCGGCGGTCGCCCGCACCATAGCCTTTTCGTAGATTCCGGGCAACAGAAAATGCAACCACCAGGCAAAATGCGCCGTTTTCCCCAGCCGCAGCCGCCGCTGTCCACCAGCCACGGCCCTTACAATCCGCCGGGCAACAAAATCTGGCGAGAGCTCATGATTCTGGCGTAACTTCCCCCCAGCCCCGGCGGTTTCCACCTGCGCCCGGATTCCGGTGGCGATAAAAGCCGGCGACACTAGTGTTATTCGCAGCCCTGAGCTGCGTTCTTCGGCCTGTAGCGATTCATAAAAGCCGTGCAGGGCGTGCTTGCTGGCAGCATAGGC
This sequence comes from uncultured Lentisphaeria bacterium, assembly GCA_964543125.1. GTDB lineage: Bacteria > Fidelibacterota > UBA8477 > UBA8477 > UBA8477 > CAZIWX01. The sequence continues at coordinate 33,687 of CAZIWX010000004.1, forward strand.
GGTACGCCCGTACAGCGGCGCGAAACCGGCGACACTGGAGAGCACGACGATTCTTCCGGCCCGCCGGCGTAAACCAGGCAAATACACCTCCGTACCGGCAACCGTACCGTTAAAATTAACTGCCATGACCCGCTTAACCATAGCGCTGCCACCTGTTCGGAAACAATCGAGCGCAGTGATACCGGCATTATGTACCAAGACATCCACATCTCCGGTCTGCCCGTGAAGTTGCCGCCAACTGCCGGGAACGGTAACATCAAGCGAGTACAATGTGGTTTGTGGTGGTAAAGATATAAGGTTTTGCGCCTCCACCACCGCGGCCAGGTCGGCGCCCATCACTTTTGCGCCGGCAGTGGTAAACGCGTGGCATAATGGCTGTCCCAGGCCGCCGGTGGCACCGGTTATCAGCACGGTTCTGCCTCGCAGCCAGTTCATACCAACGCCCGCCGGGCAGTGGCAAACGCCTCAAAAGCCTGCCGGGAAGTATATTTGGGTGTATATCCAAACACCTCTTTCAGCCGGCGGTTGTCCAGCACCGGCCGGTAGCGGAGAAAACGCACCTGCTCGGGCCCATATTGCGACAGTTTTAGCGGGTGAGCGATCGCCAGCACCGCTTGCACCAAAAAAGCGGGAAGGCGCTCAACCTTTTTCCCCAGAATGGCGGCAAGTTCGTCTGCACTCAGAGCGCCGTCTCCGGCGACATTGTAAATTCCGGGCGGCCCTTTTTCCAGAGCCCGTACAAGGATACCCACGAGTTCCTGATCCCAGATAAAAACGAACGGACTCGGCGATCCGCGGATCGCCAACAGTTTCGGCCGATCGAACAGATCGGTGATCTGGTTGCGGGTCCCTTTGCCGATGATTGTTCCCACCCGGAAGATCACCTGCTCCAGCCGCGGGTGCTCGTTGCGATACGCTGCCAGAAGCTCTTCCGCTTTGCGCTTATGCCAGGAATAGGGGAATTCGTAATTGCCGCGCAAAGGGTCACTTTCCGTGAGCCATTCCGGATTATCAGCGTGGTAGCCATAGGCCGCTCCGCTGGAAGTAAACACAAACCGTTTTACTTTTCCTCTGATGCAGGCTTGCAGCAGGTTTTCCGTTCCGGCAACATCAATAGCGTAGATTGTCTGACGATCCAGATTGCCCGGATTCACGATCGCCGCGAGGTGAACGACCACATCCGGGTTTTCCCGGGCGATAATATCGCCAACTGCATTGCTACGAATATCCGCCTCATAGTAGGTTACTTGCTGGTGCCGCTCCTTCACCGCCGGCAGGCGCAAATCCATACCCACAACCTTCCAGTTTGGCTGACCGGCCAGATGGGCAACCAGTTGCCGGCCGAGATAGCCGCTGCTGCCGGTTATCAGGACATTTTTTTTGTACTGCGCATATCGTTTCCCACCCTTTACGAAATCCGGACGGGACAGGACGAACAAGGGGATGCCGGCAGCGCTCCGGCGCTTTGCTCAAGCTCGGCGGTAAAGCGGGTTAAATTAGTCTGGGGCGCATGGCCGGGCGGGATTGGGTCCGTTACAAAGCTACTGCCGGTCAGAGTAATCTTTAAAATCGCTATGGTGAGGGAACGCTGCATAATACAGACAAAAATACTTTTCGCCGGTTGGCTGCGCGTGTGCCGGCACATGATTTCCGTTGAGTCTTCATTTTACGTGCCGGGTGGGTGATATGAAACTGAAAAGGGACCGATTTTTACTATTTTAGCCGATGGTTAATGCAGTGTTGCCTTGATTGGCATTGATTCTCAAGCCTAATTGGGCGATTGCCACTTCAGTCCGGGGCTGGATTTAAGTAAGGTTGTGAATTTTGATCTTGAACCTGCTTGAGAGTTTTCGGCCTGGTTGTTAAACAAATTGCTCTCGGAATGCTCCCGGGACCGAAACCGGTTTGCCGCGTACATAGTCGTAAAACACAATCCCGGTTTTAGCGTCGGCTACTGCGCGGCCGGATGATTTTTCGGTGACCCGGTAAATCAAATCACAGCTTACCCGGCTGAAATCCCGAACCGCAATATCGATAACCAGCACCTCACCGTAAAAAACTTCACGGCGGTAGCGAAGGGCGCAATCGGCCAGGATAATCCGGACGCCGGCCACATTCTTTTCCGTCCAGCCGTAGTTTGCCAGAAACCGGACGCGGGCTTCATGGAGTAGCGATAGTAGTGCGTCATTACCCAGGTGATTACCGTAATTCAGATCGGTGATGCGCACGGGAATTTCGGTGGAGAAGTTGAAGATTTCCGGCAATTCGATTTTGATGCGGGTCATAGGCTGGCTCCGGTTTTATTGATGATGTTTTCATGAAGGTAACATAAACCCGGACGATGGCGGTCTGTATGTTTTTCAAATAAACCGAGCCTGTTGCGAATACCTGAAAAACCACAAAACTTCAGTTCTTATGATAGCCCTCAAAAGGAGAGCGGGAATATCCTCGATGAATATTTTAATTAAGCTTATGTCGGTGGTTTCCCTGGTGTTCGCGCCGGTATTTATAAAATATGGGCCGGCTATTACTGAGTGGATTACACCCTTGTTCTAATGGGGAAACAGACACGAGCTGGTATCCTCTTTTTTTAAAACGGTTGGAGCTTACCGCCCTCACCGAATGGGTAAAAAGTGACCCCGTTTGCGCTTCAACCCGAGAAGCCCTAACTTGCCCGGAGCCTCAGCCGGGTCGAACAATAGGTAGCGTCATTTAAATAAAAAAAGCAGTCCCGGCCCTTAATTTCAGTCCGTGTCATCCTTGAAAATCCGGAGCTAATAATTTTTATTGCAAATGAATTTCACTTAGCGTGACAAAATTAGTCCAATTGGTATATGACTTGCACATTTCCTTTTGTATCATGGGGTCATGGAGTCAATCTCGATTTAATCGGATAAAGGAGGTGTCATGGATGCGTTACTGCTAGCGCGTCTACAGTTCGCCATTACCACGGTTTACCACTTTTTCTTTGTGCCGCTCACGCTGGGACTCTCCCTTCTGCTGGCTATTATGGAGACGGTTTACGTCCAAACCGGCAATGAAAAATACAAACGCATGGTAAAATTCTGGGGCAAACTATTCCTGATCAACTTTGCCATGGGGATCGCAACGGGCATCGTGCAGGAGTTTCAATTCGGTATGAACTGGTCTGAGTACTCGCGCTTTGTAGGTGATATTTTCGGAGCTCCTTTAGCGATTGAAGCATTGCTGGCATTCTTTCTGGAGTCCACTTTTCTGGGATTATGGCTGTTTGGTTGGGACAAACTTTCCAAGCGGGTCCACGCTCTGACCATGTGGATGGTAGCTCTCGGTGCGAACATTTCTGCGTTGTGGATTTTGATTGCCAACAGTTTTATGCAGGAACCGGTGGGGTATGTCCTGCGTAACGGCCGGGCGGAGATGAACGACTTTTTTGCACTCCTGACCAATCCTCATCTTTGGGGCCAGTTTCCCCATGTCTTTTTTTCGGGTGTCACTACGGCAGCCATCTTTGTTGTGGGTATCAGCGCTTTCCATCTGATGCAAAAATCCGATGACAATCAGGTCTGGCATACCTCCTTCAGGTTGGGTGTTGTGTATGGATTGATTGGCATTGTGCTAGTCATTATGGAAGGCCACACCCAAACGCAGCACCTGGTGAAAACCCAGCCTATGAAAATGGCCGCGGCCGAAGCTTTGTGGAACAGTGAAAATCCGGCGGCCATGTCGTTATTTACCTGGGGTGACGAGAAAAACCGGCGGGATGTCTTTGCCATTCGTATTCCTAAGTTACTCTCCATTCTCGCCTATAACCGTACCACCGGTGAAGTAAAGGGCGTTAACAATCTTCAGGCTGAATACGAGAAAAAATACGGTCCGGGCAACTATGTACCACCGGTGGCCGTAACCTATTGGTCCTTTCGTATGATGGTTGGCGCCGGGTTGATCATGTTGTCGCTGCTATTGTTTGGGTTGTACTATATGATCCGGGAGAATTACCATACCAGGAACTGGCTCCTGAAATCACTGTTGTGGGCGATCGCCCTGCCCTATATCGCCAATTCCACCGGCTGGATAATGGCCGAAGTGGGCCGCCAACCCTGGATTGTCTTCGGCCTACAAAAAACGGCGGCCGGTGTGTCGCCAACCGTGTCAGCCGGTGAAGTGCTCTTCTCATTAATAATGTTTTCCATGTTGTACGGTGTCCTCCTGGGGGTGGACATTTACCTACTGAAAAGATATGCCATGGCCGGAACCGGACACGCCAAACCCAGCCCCGGATTTTTGCCGGAGGGCTTGGGTGTAGAACTGTAGGACAAGGAGAAAGATCATGGATTTAAATATACTATGGTTCCTGTTGATTGCCGTTTTGTTCAGCGGATTTTTCTTTCTGGAGGGGTTTGATTACGGAGTTGGTATTTTACTACCGTTTTTAGGAAAGGATGATGCCCAACGGCGGCAGATCATCAATGCTATCGGACCGGTGTGGGATGCTAATGAAGTCTGGCTTTTAACGGCCGGCGGGGCCATGTTCGCGGCTTTCCCCAATTGGTACGCCACCATGTTCAGCGGGTTCTATCTGGTACTGGTGTTCCTGTTGTTGGCCCTGATCTTACGCGGCGTGGCGTTTGAGTTCCGCAGCAAGGATAAACACCCCGCCTGGCGGGCAGTGTGGGATTGGTGTATTTTCAGCGGCAGTTTTATACCAGCCCTACTATGGGGTGTCGCGCTGGCTAACCTGGTTCGCGGTGTACCGATTGATGGTGAGATGAACTATGTGGGCGGGTTTTGGAATCTACTGAATCCCTATGCTCTGTTGGGCGGTTTAGCCACACTGACGCTATTTACCTTCCACGGTTCGGCTTTTTTAACGCTAAAACTTTCCGGTGACCTGCTTTCCAACACGCAAGTCTTGGCCAAGCGCCTGTGGTTGCCATCCCTGGTAGCGCTTTTTCTGTTCATTATTTCCAGCTATTGGGCTACTGATATGTTCACACATCTGGGCGTTGATCCGGGTGTAAGCCCGTTAATTGCGGGAACAGCGTTATTGGCGGCGGGTTACTTCATCATGAAAAATCGTGGCGGCTGGGCCTTTTTAATGACTGCTCTCACGGTCACTTTTTCCGTCATCACGCTGTTCACGGAACTCTATCCCCGGGTAATGGTGTCCAGCCTGAGTGCAGCCTGGAGCCTGACAATCTACAATGCTTCGTCCAGTCCGTATACCCTAAAAATTATGAGCTGGATTGCGCTGCTCTTTCTGCCGATTGTCCTGGGCTACACGATCTGGACCTACTGGGTTTTCCGAAAACGGATTTCCGGTCACACGGAGTTGGAATACTGACGCCAGCAAGCCAAGCTGATAAATTCGGGAGCCCGGGTTTTAACGGAAATCTGTCACCATCAGAACCTGCTATTCTATAGGTCATGGCAATGCCAATCGACCGCCGGTTGTTTCAGCTACTAGCCCAGGTTAAGGGCTGGTTCAGTCTGACGGTATTGTCAGGGATTCTTTCCGGGGGGCTGACCATCACCATCGCCTGGTTCCTGACTCGGGTGATTAACGGGGTCTTTTTACAGCAGCTGAAATTAGAAAATGTCCAACCGGACCTGCTGTGGCTGATTCTGGTGGCGTTTTTAAAAGCTTTTTTTATCTGGTCTGGCCGGGTATTCGGCAAACAAACGGCCGTGCGCATTAAAGCCGGCTTGCAGCGCCGGGTTATAGTCCACCTGACGGAACTTGGTCCCCAGTATGTAAAAGGTGAGCGCACCGGCGAGTTAACCCAAACCCTCTCGGAGGGCCTGGAAAAACTTGATCCCTGGTTCAGTGAATACCTGCCTCAATTGATTATCGCGGTTGTCATTCCCGTTATCATTCTGATCGTCGTTTTTCCGTTGGACCTCCTGTCCGGAATCGTTTTCCTCCTGACCGCGCCACTGATTCCCGCTTTCATGATTTTAATAGGCCAAATGGCGGAGCAGAAAACCCAACGCCAGTGGCGGTTGTTGAGCTGGATGAGCGCCCATTTCCTGGATGTCCTGCAAGGTCTTACCACCCTGAAAGTCCTGGGCCGCTCGAAAAATCAGATCAAGAATATCCGCCGCATTACGGACGAATACCGCCGGGCGACCATGGGTGTCTTGAAAATCGCATTTCTTTCGGCGTTGGTGTTGGAATTGGTGGGCACGATTTCGATTGCCATCATTGCCGTGGAGGTGGGGTTACGGCTACTGTATGCGAAGCTGGCGTTTCAGTCAGCCCTGTTCATCCTGCTGCTAGCACCGGAGTATTATCAACCACTGCGGGAATTGGGCCTGCGATTCCATGCCGGGATGAGTGGCGTGGAGGCTGGAAAGCGCTTGTTTGAAATTCTGGAGCTGCCGGTTGAACACTTGGTTCAAAATTTGAATTCTCATATCCCGGATTTACGCGAAACACCGATTCAATTTCAGCAAGTCAGTTTTCAATATGCGGGCACTGAAATTCCCGCTGTTGAAGATGTTTCATTTACATTGACACCAGGTAAAACCACAGCCCTGGTGGGTGCAACCGGGGCAGGCAAGTCTACCGTCGCCAGCCTGCTCATGGGATTTTTACAGCCATCGCCGGGGAAAATTATTGTAGGTGAAGAATCAATTTCAGAACTATCATCGGATTCCTGGCGGCAGAACATTGCCTGGGTGCCGCAACAGCCGCATCTGTTTTACGGAACTGTATTTGAAAATCTGAGATTGGCAAAACCAGATGCCACTCCGGCTGAAATTAATACTGCCCTTCAACAAGCGGGTTTGAAGCCGGTCATTGCCGGCTTGCCGTCCGGACTGGGAACCAAGCTGGGAGAAAACGGAATGGGCCTCAGCGGCGGTCAGGCTCAGCGGCTGGCCATTGCCCGGGCAATTTTAAAAGATGCGCCGCTGCTGGTGCTGGATGAATTCACCGCCAACCTGGATGTGGAGACCGAAGCCGGGTTGCTCCAGGCGCTTCAGACATTGCAGCAAAATCGGACAACATTGCTGATTGCCCACCGGCTGAACACTGTTCGATCGGCTGATCAGATCATTGTGTTGGCCGGCGGACGGATTGTTGAAACAGGATCCCCAGCTGAGTTAGCACTAAAAAATGGATTTTTCGCGAAAATAATAGCTGCCGACAACGACGAGATGCAGTCGTGAACATTTTTCGACGGCTGCTGCGCTTTGCATTCCCGTTGTGGAAATGGATCGGCTTGGCGCTGTTGGCGGGGTTTGCCACCGTTAGCAGCGGGGTGGGGCTCATGATGACTTCCGCTTACCTGATCGCCAAAGCAGCGCTCCATCCATCCATCGCGGCATTACAGGTTGCGATTGTGGGGGTACGATTTTTCGGCCTGTCCCGGGGTATCTTTCGCTATCTGGAGCGACTGATCTCGCATAATGTCACCTTCCGGTTATTGGCGCGGCTGAGGGTCTGGTTTTACGAAAAGCTGGAGACATTGGCCCCGGCCGGATTGCAAACCGAGCGTAGTGGCGATTTACTAAATCGGGCGGTGGCCGATATCGAAACATTGGAAAATTTCTACGGCCGGGTCTTAGCACCCCCGCTGGTGGCATTGCTTACCGTGGGGCTCATGCTTCTGGTACTGGGGCCGTTAAGCTGGCCGGCGGCGATGGCATTTTTAGGTTGGCTGGCCGTTGCCGGAACCATAGCACCTTACTTCGCGCTAAAACACAACCGCTGGTTAAACCGGCAACTGATCCGGGTTCGGGCAGATTTACAAGCTTACCAGGTGGATGCCATTCAAGGTTTGAGTGACCTGCTGGTTTTCGGTGGTGCGGCAAAGATCCAAGCCAGAATTGATGAACAACAAAACAAATTGTACGCGATTCAAATACGGCTGGCTAACATTCAGGGATGGCAGCAAGGCCTTAACGGCTTTTGCCAAAATGCCGCCGTAATTACAGCCTTGGGGCTGACAATTCCGGCGGTGACAAGCGGTTTACTGGCTGGTGTTTATCTAACGGTGATTGCCTTCGGCATTCTGGCCGCTTTTGAAGTGATACCACCCCTGGAGCAGGCGGCCGGCAACCTGGAAGCCAGTAGAACAGCCGGGCAGCGGCTGTTTGAACTGGTGGACCGCCCCAGCCCGGTACGGGAACCCACCCAGCCCCTGACGCTACCGGAAAAAATACACCTCACTCTTAGAAATGTGTCTTTCACTTACCCGAATGCCGCCCGCCCGGCCCTGGAAAACATCTCGTTCGATCTGCCACCGGGACGGAAAATCGCCATCGTGGGCGCCAGTGGTGCCGGGAAATCAACACTATTACAATTGCTGCTGCGGTTTCGGGAATGGGACACCGGTACGATTCTGCTAAATGGTGATATTTATCGAGAATTTGAATCCGGAGCCATTCGCAGCCGGCTTGCGGTGCTTTCCCAAAATAGTTACCTGTTCAATGGTACGCTACGCGAGAATCTTTTACTGGCAAAGCATGCCGCGACAGACGCTGAATTAAAAACGGCTTTACGCCGAAGTCAGCTCGGGGCTTTTGTCAGGCAACAGCCCGAAAAACTGAATCTCCCGATTGGAGAACAAGGTGTGCGGCTCAGTGGCGGCGAGCATCAACGTCTGGCTTTAGCCCGGTCTCTTTTGCAGAACCGGCCGGTGTTGATTCTGGACGAACCGGCTACCGGATTGGACAGCCTTACCGAAGCGGCATTTTTGAGGACCCTGTTCGCAGCAGTGAAGGATCAGACCTTAATAATGATTACGCACCGGTTGAAAGGATTGAACCATTTCGACGAAATTTTGGTGCTGGAGCAAGGCCGGATCGTGGAACACGGTACAGAAGCAGAACTCCTGGCCCGGCATGGAATGTTTTGGCGTATGATTCAGGTCCAACGGAGACGCTTGTTTTCTGAACCGGCAGTGAGTTAAGGGATATCGTTTCTTACCAAAATTGTTCTTTTAAGCCGCTACCGTGAGGAATACTTTTTAGGTTGCATGAATCGATTTTCCGACACATCAATTTTCTCCCCTATTTATATATGCCGGCCTAATTCCCGGGTGGTTAATCTATGATTATTGTCATGAACCCCAGCGCCACGATTGACCAGATCGAAGTCGTCAAAGCCGAGGTTGGGGCACAGGGGTTTACCGCGCGTACCGTGCCGGGTACTCACAGTCAATGGATCGGAATTGTGGGCGAAAAACCTATTCACGGCCGCCGCCATTACGAAAGTCTGCCGGGCGTAAAGCAAGTGGTTGAGATCAGCTCGCCCTTTAAGCTGGCTTCCCGGGAATGGCGCAGCCAGGATACCATCGTGATCGTAGGCAACACCAGCATCGGTGGTGACCAGGTGGCTTTTATTGCCGGCCCTTGCTCGGTTGAATCTCCGGAGCAAACTCTATCAGTCGCGAAAGAGGTTCAGGCGGCGGGTGCGACCCTGTTGCGCGGGGGGGCCTTCAAACCCCGGACATCGCCCTATTCCTTCCAGGGATTGGGTGAGACCGGACTGAAAATTTTACGCCGCGTGGGGGCTGAAGTGGGTCTGCCGATTGTCACCGAAGTGATGGATACGGAAACCCTAGGTCTGGTGGAAGAATACACGGACATGCTCCAAATCGGCAGTCGCAACATGCAGAATTTTTCCCTGCTTAAAAAAGTCGGAAAAAGTAAAAAACCAATCTTGCTCAAACGAGGGCTGGCGGCTACCGTCCAGGAAACACTGTTAGCAGCCGAGTACATTTTGAATGCCGGCAACGAAAATGTTGTTCTGTGTGAGCGTGGTGTCCGGACGGTTTCGGATCACACCCGTTTTACCCTGGATGTAAGTGCCATTCCGGCGATTCAGCGTTTGTCGCATTTACCGGTCATTGTGGATCCCAGCCATGCCGCGGGGAAGCGCCAAAGCGTTCTGCCATTGGCTTTGGCGGGCATAGCAGCCGGCGCTCAGGGGGTGATGGTGGAAGTCCATCCCGACCCGGCCAGGGCTTTGAGTGATGGACCCCAGCAATTATTACCGGATGAATATCGGGAGTTGGTGGAACAGGTCCGCAAAGTTGCCCGGGCTATTGGACGCCAAGCGTAGTTTTTTTGATTTCACCCCAAGACGCCAAAAGCACGAAAAAAATTAGTTGTTTTCCTGAATCGACCGGCCTCGCCGTAGCGGAGCCTGGATGGGTCGAAAGGCAACTGATTTTACCAACTCAAAATGCATGTCAACCGGGTTGGAGTGAGATCAGGGGTTTACTCCTGAAATCGAAGGGTGCCTTTTTCCGGACGCCGGGAAGAAAACTACTTCAATTGTTGTTGGCCGTTTAGCAAGCTGTATTCACACGGCTTAGGTCGATTCAGGCGCCGGACTGTTAAGCCCAGACGGCGTGGATCATACCGGCCGGCGCGGTAACACGGTCCAATGGTGTTATGAAGAAATTATATAAACAATGTTAGCTGGAATAGGCATTCCCACAAAAAACAGCCTGCCTCCCGTGGTCACTGGGGAGGCAGGGGCCAGAGAAACATCTTTCTCGCAAAGTTTTACCTTTTCACAATTATTCTACTCATAGGCTAAAAGGCCACGGCGTTGGAATAGCCAAGAACATGAGAGCAGAAACGGCTAGGGCAATATCTTTCAAAAAGTTTACCATTTCTCCCATTTTTGCTTGTGGGTCACTAATAGTCCAAAAGTTATGCATCATAAAAGCTACCGGCACAAGAAAAACAACGATCAAAATGGCTCCAATGTAAGGCTGGTACCCTAGTAAGATGCTTAGACCGGCTAATAGAAGCAAAACTCCACTGCCGCCGACTGCTAACTTAGGTGCAGGCACACCTTTAGATGCAGCATAACCGCTCATCATATTCAATTTCATAAAATGGTTTACCGCATTAAACAGGTAATATACACCGAGAATAATTCTCCCGATTAAAAAAGCTGTAGTCATAATCAATCTCCTTAAGTGTGCGTTTTAAAAAAGTTAGTCTGATTTTTCAGAAATCCAAGAATGTGACCACTGGGCGAGTTCGTCTATGATAGGTAACAATCCTTGCCCTTTGTTAGTCAATTGATACTGTGCAATGTGTTCATTTTGTGAAAGGGGTATTCGTTCGATAATTTCCTCCTGTTCTAAGAATTTTAGCCGTTGAGTTAATGTTGTGGGATTAATATCGCCAACCAATGACTGTAGCTCACAAAACCGATTGGGAGTTCGTAATCGATGAATTATTTGTAATGTCCAGCGAGCACTTAAAATGTGTGAAATAGCTTCTACGGGGCAAGATTCAGTTTTGGTATTTGTTGGCATCGAAAATCCTATATTTTTTAGAGCAACATTACTATACTTTATGTAGTAACTTCTGTCAAGCATTAATGCGGGCTAATTCTGTTTTCCGGAAACGGGGTTTTCGCCTCAGGGTAAGGAGCTCGATTTTTCAAGTTTGATGTCTTGTAAAAAATGTTTTGTGCAAAAAACGCCGAGCCCTGAGACTCACGTTAGAATCACCAGTTTACATTGAGATGATGCTTGAATACGGCCAGAATAGGGTCCATATTAAGGTCATCTTAAATAAGATATTTATTCATTACCATGGTAGCGTGATCGCAAAATGAAATTCTAATAACCGGCTTAGAGCCGATGATGGGAGATACGAGCTTTGTGGATGACCAAGAACAAAAAAATTACTCATTATACCGTGCGGAGCAGATAGCGCCGCACAGCTCAAGCCTGGATCGTTTAACCTAAAAGGAAAAATATCGATGGAAAAAATAGATTTCAAAAAAGAACTCAAACACCTTTACAAGCCTTCAGTCAAGAAAGTTGATATTGTCGAAGTACCCCAAATGAACTTTCTCATGATCGATGGAGCGGGAGACCCAAATACATCGCAATCATTCCAAGATGCAATTGATGTTTTATACCCACTTTCCTATACCCTGAAATTTATGGTTAAAAAAGGTGAAATGGGAATCGATTATGGTGTCTTACCTCTTGAAGGTCTTTGGTGGGCAGATGATATGTCCTCATTCAGTATAGAGAATAAGGAAAATTGGAAATGGACCCTGATGGTAATGCAACCGGCGTTTATTTCAAAAGAAATGGTTGAAAAAGCAACCGAGGCGGTAAGAAAAAAGAAAAATCCGGTGGCGCTGCCATCCGTAAGATTTAGTTTCTTCACGGAAGGAAAAGCAGCACAGATAATGCACCTTGGTCCATTTTCGGAAGAGGGACCAACAATTGAAATGGTACATTCATTCATTGAAAAAAATGGCGGTCAGCGAATTGGAAATCACCACGAAATATATTTAAGTGATATAAGGCGGGCCGCGCCGGAGAAATGGAAGACAATTATCAGGCAACCAATGTCATGAAAAGGTCTGACAATGGGCTCAACCCGACAAATTGTCAGGTGGCCAATTCGCGGCTTAACCCTGTCGCCAGGCAGTATGAAGAATACTTAACAAGGAGATATCTAATGATAAGATATACAACCGTTGTGTTCATCATATTCATAGTACTAATAATTCTATTTGCTTGCTCTCCTAATTCTACTGATTTAGCTAAACGGTATGTAGGTATTTATAACTCTCATAATGTCGAAAAAATCGTCTCACTATACACCGATGATGCTGTATTTGAAGCAGTTGGTCAATACACCCTCTCTGGAAAAGATCAAATACGCCATCATACGGAATATTACAGTACACTTAATATTCATATGTCAATATTTGATATTAAAGCTAAAGGCGACACGGTTTCCTGTAATCTATCTATAACAAATGATTGGCTGAAGCTCTCTGAAATTGGCGAAGCTAATTATACTGTAATTTTTATTTTTAAAGATGGATTGGTTAAACGCATTAGGGCCGAAATAAAGGCAGAAACACAACGGGCTTTTAGTAAAGTACTACCTCCTCTAATGGAGTGGGCTAAGGAAAATAAGGCGGATTTGTTAAAAGAAATGATTCCTGAAGGAAAATTTATTTATAATGCTGAAAATGCGAAAAAAGCTCTGGCGCTATTACGATCGTGGAGAGATAGTTTGAACCAATAATGGCTTAAATATTTTCCGGAAGGCAATTCATCCACACCCCTCATTTACTTAGTTCATAACAAAAAAAGATCTTCAGATCATCTATCTCCATCCTGAAAAGAGCGAAACCAAGCCGCCCACCGGCGGATCTGGGGTTTGAATTTTTGGTGTTCTTCGTGTTATGGGGGTGAAGAAACCTTTATGGATACGGCTGGACCTGTACCGGCTGCACCCAGGCACATTCAACTTCACCCGGAACGCCCGGGTTGGCTTTGGGTTTGGACGAGATGATCTTGGCCCGGATGTACAATTCATTTCCCCGAAATTGGAATTCTGGCATGAGATTCTGACTGGTGGCTATGACGATCCCGGTCCGATCCGTATCATTGGCCAGCGTACCGATGAACCGGGTGGTGTATTCCACACCCGGATTCCCGTGAATTTTGAAGGCTAGCTGGTGTGAATCAGACCAAATGCTGTCTAAGACCACACCCGAGCTGGCATAAAAGGCCCCCTCCTCCAAGGCTGAAATAATTGCATTCGGTGCAAGCTCGGTGGCGTGAACCATCACCCAGCCCCGTCCGGGGTTGGCATGGAAGGAATCGAACTGGGTATAATGATGAGCATCGTCCACTGCTAATCCGTAAAGCATTTCATTATTATGGATCAGGCGCTGGGTCAGGACGTCATCCCATAGCGCATCGCTGCTCGAATGCGTACTGTCGCCCCCATTGTGAACCGCCGGATGACCATTATACACTTCAAAAAAATTATCCCCGTGAACCCGAGCCAATGCCTGCGGAGTAATAGCATAACCGTAGTTGGGATGGTTGATGTGAGGCAGGATCGGCTCGCCGGTGGCTTTGCTTTGAGCCAGCACCGCATCCACATCGTTTTGCAGGACTTCCACGACACTGTTTCCATGCCGCGGCGGGATCAATTTCTGGATATTGGTGGCGTTTACATGAATCGGTTTTTTTTCAAACCGGTCGGTGATCTCTTCGCTGCGAATCAGGAGGAATTTACCCGGCTCCTCAAAAAGCGGTCGATATTCGGACATTGTTTTCAAGCGCACCCGCCATTTTTCCGCGTCGCCGCCGCTCAAAGTATCAATCACCGGCTCTACTGTTACCCAGCGGTCGCCGAAAAGCCTGGAATAGCGTGCGAATTGGTCGTAGCCGGAGCTATCAACCGTGATCCATTTCCGGGTGTTTTGTAAAGTGTTGTGATCAGAGATGGCCAGGAAGTCATAACCGTGCTGCTTATACCAGGCGATCACGACTTCCGGATAGTCGTTGCCATCACTCCATAGAGTATGGGTGTGGAGATTGCCCCGGTACCAATGGCGCCGTGACCTGGCCGTGGAATCATTGCATCCAATGAAAAGTCCCGCCATTAGAAAGATCATTATGATTGATTTTGGTTTAAACACGAACAGTCGCTTTCATGGAATGTACGGGAATAATAAGGTTTGGGGATTGGAATTACCATCATTCACTGGAAAAGGGCTCCGAATTCTTGCTTTCCTGCTTGAGAAATCCGGCAGTCAGCCTAAATTCGGAATGGAGCCCCACGGGGAAACCGGTTGCATCCGGCGCTTGCCGCTGGCGAAGGCGGATAAAAATTAGGGATATATGCTTACTTTCCACCCACTGCGACAGATAATTTTATCCATCCTCACCCCCCTTCTGGTCGTTCAAGCCCAGATCAACACCGAAAAAATGCGGGAATCCGCCTGGCGGGAAGGCTGGAATGCCAAGGTGGGAATGAATCTGGCGCTCCGCCAAGGCAATGTTGAAAAAAGTGCTTATAACCTGGATGGCATTCTGGGGTGGAAGCATAAATCCCATTTAATTTTTGCCAAGGTAGCCGCGGAATTTGAAGAGGCGAGTAATTCCAGAGTCACCAATGCCGGATTTCTCCATATTCGGTACAACCTGCAACTCAAGACCCGGATTACACCGGAAATTTTTACTCAGTATCAGTTTGATGACAATCTGCGCTTAAAAAGCAGAATATTGATTGGCGCGGGTCTTCGGATGGGAGGCAATATTAGCCCCAAACTATTCATGGCTTGGGGCAGTGGGTACGTGTGGGAACAGGAGTTTTATCAGCAGAATCAGATCCTCACCACCCCGCGTTGGACCAATTACCAGGTGGTGCGCTGGACTCCCGAACCACCCTTCGAAATAGCCAATACCTTTTACATTCAGCCGGCCTTCACCGATTTTGGATTCTTTCGGATTATAGATGAGGGTAGTTTTCGAGTTAAGCTTAGTAAACGGATTATCCTGCGGATTACTTTGAATTATCGGTATGACAGTCAACCCATTATGCAATTCAACCTTAAAAAGAGTGATATTAATCTTTCCAACGGTCTCGAAATTCGATTATAAGCGAGGTTGTGAACCATTTTATGACGGAAACGCAATTCATTAAGCTTCCCGGCCAGGTCGTGTTGATCACGGGTGGCTCACGGGGGATCGGCGCCGCCGCCGCGCGGCTTTTTGCAAAAGCGGGGGCCGATGTTGCGATTGCGTATCATCAGGCCCGGTCAGCGGCCGAAGGTGTCGCGCGGGATGTCCGTAGCCTAGGCCGCCGGGCAATGATCCTGATGGGTGATGCGGCGGATCCCGATCTAGCACCACAACAGGTTGCGGAGATCGTCGCTGAATGGGGACGCATCGACTGCCTGGTCAACAATGCCGGGATCTGGACCTATTCCGAAACCGGTAATACACCGGTGCGGGTTTGGGACGAATTGCTGGCGGTAAACCTTCGGGGCATGTTCAATTATTGCAATGCTGTCGTTCCGGTTATGCGTTCCCGGAAAAGCGGCAATATCGTCAATGTTTCCTCTACCGCCAGCCAGCGCGGAGAAGCCTTTCATAGTCATTACGCGGCCAGCAAGGGCGGCATGAATGCTTACACCAAATCGTTGTCCACCGAGCTGGCGCCCGACAATATCCGGGTAAATGCCGTGGCGCCGGGCTGGGTTGATACGGACCTGAACGAACGTGTCTTTGCTGATGCGCGGGAGAAGGAACGCATCCGTCAGGGCATTCCCCTGGGCCGCATCGCTCGCGCTGAAGACATTGCCGGTCCGATCCTGTTTTTGGCGTCGGATCTGGCCCGCCATATAACCGGCGCCGTTTTAAGTGTCAATGGCGGAGCTGTGCTCGCTGGCTAACAGGGAAAATTTCAGGGGCGTATACCTGGCAATATGATAACGAGAGCATCCTTTAAAAAGTTATAATCGGCAATAAATACATTGACTTAGGGTGGTATATTATTAAATCATCCGCAAAGGAAACAGGTAGTTATATCAAAAAACCGTGCAGGTTAAGGGCGGGCCGTTGAGCAGTACCAAGAGCGTTGTGGATTTTTTCCGGAACCAGTAAATGCGTACAAGATCTACCGGAACCGTGAAAACCGTCGACTCATAAAGCGTACGCACATCGCTTTGTAGGGGGGTAAGCCTTTGGGGCGGCCGAAACTAGGGGATCAGCCGAGTCCGAGCGAGCGGCGGGAACATCGGGAAAAATCCAGGCCGGGGAACTGGATTGAAGGCAAGTTTGGTGAGGGCAAGCGCGGGTATGGATTGGGCTTGGTGATGGCTAAAACCCGGCTGACCAGTGAGAGTTGCCTGCCTGTCGG
>CAZIWX010000005.1:0-50209 GCA_964543125.1 uncultured Lentisphaeria bacterium
ATAATTCCCATTCCCCCCAACCAGTGGGTCAAACTACGCCAAAACAGAATACCGTGGGGGAGCACTTCAATATCCGTGAGGATGGAAGCTCCGGTCGTGGTAAATCCGGACATGGCTTCAAAAAAACTATCCGTATAGGAAAGCTGGGTTGCAAAATACATGGGCAGCGCCCCAAACAGGGCGGCTGCAATCCAGCTCAGAGTCACACTCACAAAACCCTGACGGCCGGTTAGTTCATAGCGATGCCGGGTAATAAGAAACAGCAATCCGCCGCTAATAATTGTAAAAGCCGCGGCTTTGCCAATGGGTACTGCATCGCCCTCGCCGTACCCCAGGGCTACTGCTAATGGAATTAACATACACAACCCGATGAACGCGATGAGCAAGCCCACCGTGTTGATTACGGGAATCAGACTGCGTGGTCTAATTGAATAGTGCTTCGACATTCGAAAGCTTGCTGGGGCGGGTAAACACCAGAGCCCGATCGTCCGTGCTCAATACGGTGCTCCCGGTGGCAATTTCCACTCCTTCGAGATGAATGACCGCACCCACAACCGCATCATTGGGAAAATCCACATCCCGCAGGGGTTTACCTACAATCGGGCTCTTCCCGGAAGGTGATAATTCTATAATTTCCGTATCAATGCCCTCCAGCATCATCACTGAATGGATTCGGCCCCGCAAAACATGGCGCATGATGGCATCCACCGTGGTAAGATTCTTACTCACCACCGAATTGATACCCAAACCCTTCACCAGCGGGATATAATCGGGTGAACCGATGTGGACGATAACCTTGTGAACCCCTTTACGCCGTGCGATGAGGCCGGAAAACAGGTTGGTCGTTTCATCATTGGTGACGGAAATAAAAGCGTCGATTTCCCGAATACCTTCCGAATCCAGAAAATCCACATCCATGCCATCGCCTTCGAGAAGCAGCACATCGGGTAATCGTTTGGAGGCCACATCCAGCCGCCGTTCATCTTTATCCACCAGGCGGACATTAAAATTAGCTTTTAAATTATGAGCTACGAGACGGCCCAATTTCCCAGCCCCCAAAATCATCACCGTATTAATTTTTTTTTCTCGGCGATAGCCACACACCTGATACATCTCATCCAGACGTTCACGCCGGCACATAACAAAAATCTTGTCGCCTTCCTGAAAAACATGATCACCCTTGGGAATAATAGTCTGGCCATCCCGGTCGATGGCCACCGTGCGAAAGGGTAATTCGGTAAACACTTCACCAATTTCCCGCAGTGAACGGTGCATCAAATCGCATTCCGGAGTAGGCGTCAGGGCGACCATGTACAAACGGCCGTCGGCATAGGGCATGATCTCCTGGGCGATGGCATTCTGCACCAACTGCTGGATTTCCAGCGCCGCGGTACGCTCGGGATTAATGAGCTTGTCAATGCCTTCCGTTTTCAAATCCAGCATGTTGCCGGGGCCGATATAGTCATCACTCCGGACCCGTGCAATGGTGCGTACTTTGGGATTCATGCGCCGGGCTTTCATGCAGGCGATGATATTGACCTCATCCAGCCGGGTGACGGCCAGAAACAGATCCGCCGTGGCGGTATTGGCCAGTTTCAGAACATTTCCTTGGGCTCCATGACCTTCGATCACCATGGCGTCCAGATGTTCCCGGGCACGTTTGCATTTTTGGGGATCGATATCAATAATGGTGATGTCGTAGTGTTCTTCGGACAGCATTTTGGCGAGGTAAAATCCTACCTGACCCCCACCGACGATAACAATTTTACGTGACATGATTTCCTAACCGTTCTAATCTAGTAATTTTTTCAGAACCGCCACCGTGCGATCCAATTGGTTATCATTAAAATTCAAGTGCGTCACCAGGCGGAGCTTTTGCGGTCCGGTAGCATTGGCCAGAATTCCCTGTTCCTTCAGTTGAATCGAGAAGGCCGGTGCATCCGGTACTTTGAGCAGGACCATATTGGTTTGTACCCATGGCAGGTCTTCCGCGAGATGACCCAGCTCCTGCAAGGTCTGCCCCAGGATTCGGGCTCGGCGATGGTCTTCCGCCAGGCGTTTGACATGCCGATTCAGAGCATAAATTCCCGCCGCGGCCAGAATACCTGCCTGGCGCATTCCCCCGCCAAACATTTTGCGAAACCGATGAGCCCGGGCGATGGTTGCTTTCGATCCGGATAAAACCGATCCCACGGGTGCGCCTAAACCTTTCGACAAGCACAAGCTGACCGTGTCAAAGGGTTTGGCCCATTCCCGCGCCGGGATTCCGGTCGCCACCACCGCATTCATGAGCCGGGCGCCATCCAAGTGAAATTTAAGACCCGCCTGCCGGACAATCCCGTGGATCACGTGGATTGTTTCCAGTGGGTAAATGACGCCGCCCGCCCGATTATGGGTATTTTCCAAAGCCACGACCCGGCTGGTGGCAAAGTGATCATTGGGCGGCCGAATTGCCGCTTCGATTTGTTCCGGCGCCAGGATGCCGTGCTCACCCGGCAGCGGGTGCAATTGGACACCGCTCAAAGCGCCGGCAGCGCCTGATTCGTAATTAAAAATATGACAATTGTAATCGCAAATGACCTCATCACCCGGTTGGGTCAAGGTTTTAACCGCCGTTTGATTGCTCATGGTTCCGGAGGGCACAAACAAAGCCGCCTCCTTCCCCATCAACTCCGCAACCTTAGTCTGGAGGGCATTGACGGAAGGATCTTCCCCGTAAACATCGTCTCCCACCGGAGCATTCAACATAGCCTCACGCATTTCCGGGGTTGGTTGCGTAACCGTATCTGATCGCAGATCAATCCAATTTTCAGAATCCATAACTCAACTCTTCAATTATTGTTTTTCATAAAATTTTTAAATTTCCGCCCTTCTCCCGGAAGGTCCTAAGAACCGGAGCCGCCGTTTAAGATAACCGAGCCATTTTGAACCGGAACCCGGAGTTGGGCCGCCTGGGGACCGGCTAAAATAACCCGGGTCAGCCGGATTGGCGTCTCTCCCACCAATGCACTTTTAACCGTGACCGGGATGGTAAGCACCGCGCTATCCGTCAAATCCATGGACTTTGCCTGCATATTGAAAACCAGCACTTTTTCCCGTCCCTCCCCGGTGTTGTTGGCTCTTACACTCATGTGTTCGTTGGCGGTTGACATTTTAGGCTCACCCAGAATTACCATGCTCGTGTCCCAAACCAGCTCAAATTGCAAGCCCAGCACCTTATGGGAAGTTTTTAATGTCAAGGGCATCTCGCTGGTCGCGCCCATCGTTCCGGCAACCGATCCCAACGCCAGACCCTCCGGGATTTTAGTCGGGTGACTATCACTTTTTTGAGAACAACCCAGAACGAGAAGCAATGAGAGGATACCGGCACTGAAAAAGCGGCGGGTGTGAAATTCCGTCAGCATAAGTTCATCCTTTCCGCCCCAATCAAGTCTGGGCGCCCAACAATTCCCGTGCATTTTCCATACTGGCCGAGGTGCTTTCACCGGTGCCCAGAAGTTTGGCAATGGCTTCGGTACGCGCCGCGGTGGTCAAATACTTCACCCGGGTGACCGCCCGGCCGTTGGTAATCACCTTTTCAACCTCATAATGCCGCGTAGCGAGGCTGGCAATCTGAGGCAGGTGGGTAATACATAAGATCTGGTGGAAACGGCTCAGATTGGCCAATTCATGCCCTACAATCCGGGCGATTTTTCCCGAGATGCCTGAATCAATTTCATCGAAAATCACCGTGGAAATCTGATCCCGTCCCGATAGACTGGCTTTAATGGCCAGCATCACCCGGCTAATCTCCCCGCCCGAGGCAACGCGGACCAGTGGCCGCAAGGTTTCCCCGGGATTCGTCTGCATCCAAAAGGTGACCCGATCCATGCCCCGCGCTCCACCTTTGTACGATTTACCATTCAGCCGGACCATTCCCTGGGAGTGTTCCTCCGGATTAACCTGGATTTCGAATTGGGCGTATGGAATGCCAAGACGCTGTAATTTTTCCACAATCCGGCGGCTCAGTTCTCTAGCCGCCCGGATTCGCTTAGCACTTAAGATCTGACAGTAACGTGAATATTCCTGCCGGGCTTGCTCAATTTTCTCACGCAGAACTTGCTTGTCCGGTTGCCCAGCCGTGGCCTCTTTCAACCAATCCAGGATTTGCAAACGGTAGGCAATCAATTCCGGTAGATTGCGGTTGTATTTTTGACACAGGTGCTGCAACCGGCTGATGCGCGCATGCACCACTTCCAGCCGTTCCGGATCAGCCCGGGTTTTGTTCTGAAACCCGGCCGCCCAATCGCCCGTGCCACTTAGACTTACCACCGCGGATTGAATTTCCGGCAGGTAACCGGCTGCTTCGGAATCGAAGTTTTGTAGCTCCTCCAGGTGTCGCAAAATATTGCTTAATCCCCGTAACGCTTCCGGTGTACTTTCCACGATCCGGCCGGCCAGTTCATTCAGTCGTTGGGCGTTTTCCAGCAATCGGCGCTCAATTTCCAGCTCATCTAGTTCATCCGGTTGAGGATCAGCGTCCTCGATTTCCTTTGACTGAAACTGGTAGAGTTGCTGCTTTTGCCGGAATTGAGTCTGGTCCATTTCAACGGAGTGCAACCGCACTCTCAAACTCTCCAGTTTGCGAAAAGCCCGGGCCACGGTTTCCTGCTCGGCTTCGGTCTCCGCAAACGCATCTAAAAAACCAATATGGTGATCCTCGTTGAGCAGATACTGGTGTTCGTGTTGACCGTGGAGATCAACCAGTCCGTCGCCCAGCGCCTTCAGTTGTTGCACCGTGGCCGATTGACCATTGATCCAAACCCTGGACGAGCCGGTGGTGCGGATTTCCCGGGCTAAAGTCAGGGATTTACCAATGGAGAAATCACTCATTTGGTTAAGCGCGTGCCGGGTGCCGTCCCGGAGCTCAAACCGAGCCTCCACTTGAGCAGAATCACTGCCTTCGCGAATGACGTCCCGATAGGCCCGATCGCCCAGCACCACATTGAGGGCACCTACGATCAAACTTTTCCCGACGCCAGTTTCACCGGTCATCACATTAAAACCGGGTCCGAATTGAACCGCGATGCTGTCCACAATCGCGAAATTCTTAATACGGAGTTCTTTAAGCATGACGCCGAATTTTTTCCAGCTTTGGAATTTTCATCACGTAGTAAAACACCACGCCGGCCATGATAATTCCAACTGTATCGGCCAAAGCATCCCAGCCACTGGAAGTCCGGCTGGGGATGAATGATTGGTAGAATTCATCCAATATTCCAACCAAAACACCGACGCCAATTGCTTTTAAATAGGCTTTCTTAAAAGCACCGGCGAGTTCGCGGGGTCCCAGAAAAGCCCAGATCAAGGTGATACCATAAAACATATAGTGACCGGTATGCAATAATTTGTCACTCAGTTTAAATGTGTACTCCACTACTATGCGCTGAGGCAGAGAAGAGGCAAACACAATGATGAAGGTATAAACCACCGGCGGCAACCAGAATTTTACCTGTCTGGAATGGGTCATGGCCGTAGCACCTCGGGTAATGCATTCACCACATCGCTGGCGATCAAACCCAGTTCACCTTTTTCGCGGCGAGCCACATCACCCGCTTGCCCATGTTTGTACATAGCATAGTTCAGCATCTCCGGGAGTTTCGGCTTTTGAGCCAGCAGACTTGCGATCATACCGGTTAAGACATCCCCCGTTCCGGCAGTAGCCAATCCGGCATTCCCGGAACAATTCACAAAAAACTCCCCGGCCGGTGTGGCTACCAGAGATGGCGCACCCTTTAAGAGCAGGTAGACGCCATAATCCTGGGCGAATTTTCCCGCGCTATCCCAATTCAGCGTTGGATCTATTGATGTTTGCTTCAACAAGCTTTTGAATTCTCCCCGATGCGGCGTGAGGATGGTGGGCGCAGCCCGGCGTTTAAGTGAATCCGGGTCTTCAGCCAGGGCAAATAGGCCATCGGCATCAATAACCAAAGGCTTCCTAATAGTTACAATTAATTTCCGAAAGAGTGCGCACGTTTCGGGATCGCGCCCCGCTCCCGGTCCGAGAGCTACCACATCCGCCCAATCGATCAGTTCGGCTAATTTCGAATCCGCAGCCTGGCTGAACCCGCCACTGGCTGTTGCAGGACAGTAGGAAACAATCGTTTCCAGCGTCAGGGTTTCTGCAATAGCTCCGATACACTCCGGTACGGCCAAACGCACCAAACCCGCTCCACTCTGGATTGCAGCTTGCGACGCCAGAATCGCGGCACCCGAGAAGCCCCTGGAACCGGCGATAATGCTCACCTTCCCAACCTGATATTTGTAGACATCGGGGGCGCGGCGGGGATACTGAAGATCCATTTCGTTCGACTGAAGCAACCGCAGGAGCGGTCCCTTGGTTTGGGATAAGCTGTCCCGTGGGAATCCGATGTCAGCCACCACCAATTCACCGAGATGTATTTTGGCCGGCGGAAACAACATGGCGGTTTTGGAGAAACCCATGGTCACCGTGAGATTGGCGGTGATCACCGGCTCAGTGACTTTTCCGAAATCTCCACTTAGACCACTCGGTACATCAATGGCAACGATAGGCGCCAAAGCGGCATTAAGCTGTTTAACCAGCCTGGCGTAAGGTTCCCGTAAGATCGTACCCGTGATCCCGGTACCCAGCAATCCATCAATCAGTAAAGAAGCTTTTAGAATAGTGGGACCGATTTCAGGTCCATCGGCCGGGAGCAGGGGTATTTTCAATGCCTGCGCTATTTTAAAATAATGTGCGGCAGCTCCTTGGATGTCAGCGGGATCTGGTACGAGAATTATTTGAACCGGAATTTTTGCGACGGCCAGATGTTGGGCCACCACCAAGCCATCACCTCCGTTGTTTCCTTTTCCACAAACCACAACCACCGGTCCATCCACGGCATCTAAATAGCCGTGTGATCGGAGGGTTTCGAAAACCCTCCGGCCGGCAGTCCCCATTAATTCGATGCCGGAGATCCCGCGTTGCTGAATCGCGTATTCATCAATAGCGCGGGAGCGTTCAAAGGGAAGGTAGATCGGGTCAGCCATTTGTGATTGATTGCTCCTCGACAATGGCAAACGCCAAGGCAAATTCACCATCATGGGAAATTGAAATATGCAGCATTTTATCCGCGGCGCCGGGGCTGGCCGCCCGGGGACGGCCATATTCATCGGTGAGAATTTCCAATCGGGTCCAGGGGATTACGCTCATTTGCCCTGTTTGATACAGGGCTTTAGCCAGGGCTTCCTTGGCAGCAAATCGACCTGCAAAATGCGTGGCGGACCGGGAACGAGTTTGGCACTGGTCAACCTCGGCCGGCGTAAATATTTTGTTCAGGAAGCGACTACCATAGGTCGTTATCAACCGATTGATACGGGAAATCTGCACCAAGTCTGTTCCAACACCGGTAATCTTCATTAGGTCCGTCCTGATTGGTTCCAACGGGAAGCACGCATGATCTTGGAATTTAGGGTGCGGGATTTTTTCAGCAACGGCAATCTTTATTTAGTAAAAATTATAAAATGGGGAATCAAACCAAAAGAGGTGGCAATTCACCACCTCTTTTGGTTCTTTCTCCAAAATAGAATCTGCCGCTCAAACCGGGCCCAACGGCGGCAATCCTTATTTACCGGCCCATTTGGTCAGGCTGTCAATTTCGTATTGAGCGTTGGATTTCCAGCGGGCATCTTTCGCCGCCTGCTTAAATGCCGCAATGGCTTCATTTTTTCGCTTCAAACCTGCCAAGGCCCGGCCTTTTTCAAAGTAGGCCGGCGCCCACTTTGATTTTTTTAGCAGCGAATTGCGGCTGCATTTTAAGGCATTATCAAAATCCTGAGTTTCATTGTAAGCCAGCGCCAAAAAATAGTAGGTTTTATAACTGGCCGTCCGGGTATTCTTAGTTCTGGACAACAAGGAAATGACACCGGGGTAGTTTTTGTCATCGATATAGACCTTACCCAACGCTTCAAAAGCCAGGGTATAATTTTTATCCAGCACCAAGGCTTTTTTCAGGTCTGCAATGCCTTTGGATTTCTGCTTGGTGTTTAGATAAGCCTGACCTCTCTGAAAAAAGGCTTTCTGATACATTGGATTGATTTGAATGACCTGTGAGAAAGCTTCAATCGCTTTATTCAGGCGTCCCAGGTCGGAATACAATTTCCCCAGACCAAACCAGGCCAGGTAATACTGCTGATCATTTTGGATGGCTTGCTGATAATAATTCATGGCTTGGGTGGCATCGTTATCCTGTTTTGCCAGAAGTGCCAGCAGGTAATAACCTTTTGAAAAGGTGGGATCAACTTGCACGCTTTTTTCAAATTCGGATTTGGCATTCTGAAAATCCCGGCGTTTATAAAATTTCAAGCCCCCATTGTAATGTTTGGCGACCACGTTAAAGAGCGCTTTAGGGTAATTTTTATTAGCGGGCGCCAGCTTGATGGCTTCCCGGTATTTGTAAGCGGCTTCAGTGTCTTTATCCTGTGAATAGAAAACCATGCCCCATTGATAATAGGCTTCAGCCTTGGCCAGCGTCCAAATAGTATCCTTATAGGAGTCCATTTTTTTAATAGCTTGCTGATATTGGTCGGAGGCTATAGTGTAATCACGGTTTTCCAGGGCTCGATTACCATCCGCTAAATACAGATTCACATTTTGCAGTTTTTTCCACTCCGCGCGAACGGATTTGCTTTCGGCTTCCGAATAATCAAGTTCCTGTTCAATGACATCAATTGCTTGTTTGTAATGCTGATCCGCCTGGGTGAGTTGGAAATTGCTAATTTCAGCTCGAGCTTGCTTTGCCAGCTTCTGGCCCTCGGCGTTTTCACCCCACGCCAGATTGATTCCTAGTGCTATACTTAGTGCTATAAATAGACTTTTTTTCATTTTTTTCTTCTCCCGGGTCCGTTTGCTCTTTTTAGCCTGAAAGCAACTCAGCTTTTAGGACCAAGTTAAAACTGCTTTCGGTCGATATCAAACACGAAGCCCCGTTATGCCGACGGGGCTGAATCCTGGTGCCGAGAGCGGGATTTGAACCCGCACAAGCTTGCGCTCACTACCCCCTCAAAGTAGCGTGTCTACCTATTCCACCACCTCGGCCTGTAACGTGAGCAAAAATTTAATTACCGGCGTCGGTCTTGGGGGTTACCGGTACACTCCCGGGAATACCCGTGGCCGGTTGCGATTGAGGCGCAGCGAGGTCTTGGGCATCAAATTGAGTACCGGGGACGATATTCGTTGAGGAAGAACTCTGTTGAATCAAACTTTGGCCGCCTACGCGGCCCGCACCTTTGTTCAGAACACTGATCAGGATAATAAGCACCATAAAGGCAACTGCCAGACCGGTTGTTAATTTGGTAAGAAAATTACCGGCCCCGGAACCACCAAAAAGGGCGTTGGTTGTGGAGGCTGCACCACCAAAAGTACCGGCTAAACCACCACCTTTGCTGGACTGCATCAAGATCACTCCCATCAAAGAGATGCTAACCAATCCTAAAATGACATACAAAAAAATCATTCTTGCTCCTATGCAATCTTCTGGGCGGCGGCCACAATGCCCGTGAACTGATCCAGTTTCAAGCTGGCTCCACCCACCAGAACACCATCAATATCTTCATTCCGCATGAGACTCTCCGCATTCTCCGGCTTAACACTGCCACCATAAAGAATACTGGCCTCAGCTGCTATAACAGGACTATACAGGGTCCGAATCAGCGTCCGAATGTGCTGATGAACTTCCACCGCCTGGTCAGGTGAGGCGGTTAATCCGGTGCCGATGGCCCAGACAGGTTCGTAGGCAATCAGGACTGCCTGCATTTGCTCGGCAGCGATACCGGCTAAATCGTCCTGAATTTGTCTTTGTATCACTGAATCCGTTTGTTCGGACTGACGCTCGGACAGGGTTTCACCCACGCACAATATCGGTTTAAGTCCCACTTTTAAAGAACGCTTGATTTTAAGGTTAATGCGCTGATCGGTTTCTCCGAAAATGTGGCGCCGCTCCGAATGCCCCAGGATCACATAGTCGATCCCTGTATCGGTCAGCATGGAAGCCGAGATCTCACCGGTGAAAGCACCGGATTCCGCCTCATGCATATTTTGGGCGCCAACTTTAATCAAAGAGTCAGCCACAGCGTCAAAAACCGGTTTCAAGGCCAAAAAAGGCGGGCATAAAATAATGTCGACCCCCTGGGCCTCCAATAGATTTATCCTTAGCTTTTTTGCGAACTTAGCCGCCTCATGAGGACCATAGTTCATCTTCCAATTCCCGGCAATTATTTTCTTTCTTTTCAAGGGTTTACTCTCCCTTCAAGGCTTCAAAAGCGGGTAATTGGACCCCGCTTAATAATTCTAAAGCCGCACCGCCTCCGGTGGAGACATGCGTTACCTGGTCGCTTAGGCCGAATTGGGCTAAAGCAGCTCCGCTATCACCACCCCCTACGATGGTGATTGCGCCCGATTCCGTTACCTCAGCCAGCAATTCCGCAATGCGTCTGGTACCGGCTGCAAACGGAGTGTATTCAAAAACACCCATGGGACCATTCCATAAAATGGTCTTGGAATCGCGTAAAACCGATTCGAATGTTTTTAATGTTCGGGGACCAATGTCCAACCCCTTCAAACCGAAGGTCAACGACCGAATCGGCAGGGTTTGAGTGCTGGCATCCTCGGCAATCTCTTTTGCCGCCACACAATCGGCGGGCAACACGAGATTAACACCCTGCTCGGCGCAATATTCGATTATCTCCCCCGCTAATTCCAGTTTGTCAGCCTCAACCAACGAACTTCCCACATTAATTCGTAAGGGTGGTGCGCTGAGGAAGGTGAAGGCCATGCCGCCCCCCACCAGGATGTAATCTGCCTTGCCTGCCAACGACTTAATCAAATCAATTTTACCTGAAATCTTAGCGCCACCCATGATTACCGTAAATGGTCGTTGCGGCTTTTCCACGGCCCGAACCAGAAATTCAACTTCTCTCAAAAGCAGAAATCCGGCGCCTTTTTCCTGAAAATATCGGGTAAGGCCCACATTGGAGGCGTGTGCGCGATGAGCAGTTCCAAAAGCGTCATTTACATACACATCCGCCAATCGCGCCAAAGCTGCTGAAAAGTCCGGATCATTTTTCGTCTCACCCGAATGATAGCGCAAATTCTCCAACAAGAGCACCTGGCCGGGCTGAAGTGTGGAAGCTAAGCCTTCAACTGCCGGACCCACACAATCGGATGCAAAAATAACCTCCTGTCCCAACAATTCCGACAAACGTCCGGCCACCGGCGTGAGACTCATTTCCGGAATTCGCTCACCTTGGGGACGCCCTAGATGAGAAGCTAAAATGAGAGCAGCCCCCTGCTCCAGGAGATACCGGATCGTTGGTAGGGATGCTCTGATACGCAGGTCATCGGTGATTTCCTGGTTCTCGTTCAACGGCACATTGTAGTCGGTTCGAACGAGGACTCTTTTACCTTTTACAACCAGTTCGCTTACGGACTTAGGTTCCATGGCCCCTCCAGCCCTGAAGAACCCGCAAGTTGTTAGCGGGCTGCATCAATTGCCTCCCCTAACGATCGATTCAGATCGAAAACGAATTTCTCAACCTTGATTCCGGGCTCATGCCAGACACCATAATTTCCCGCCATAATCAGCTTCATGATATAGCTCTGAGTGAGGGCTTCAGTGGTCTTTTTATCATACCAGCGGATATCGATTTTAGCAGCGTTTTCGTTAACGGCCCCCAACAAGCCGGCCAGAAAAGTTTGCCGGTTTTCAGTGTCTGTATTGATTTTGGCAAAACCGGCGCCGATGAGCCCCTGAATCTGATCCCAATCGGTTCCCACGAAATCCCGCCAGACAGGCGAATATTTTTTGCTGATGGATTCGCCGATTATTGCCAGTTGAGCCAGGGCAAAATCCACAACCCGGGGATACCGGGTTGAAGCGCCATGAGCCACAAACACCGTTTCCGGTTGTATCCGGTTGGCTATCTTCAACAGTTCATGTGCCAATTCCACATTCAGTTTAACTTTCTGCCCGGGTTTGCCTTTGTTGGGACCATGCATGGTGCCAATAGTGGGCGCCACCATCAACACACCCGTCTGAGTGATAAATTGCTCGAAATCAGCCGGATTGGTGTAGGTGGAAAATTCCGACCTGGTCTCCTCATCTTCTTCACCCGCCAAGACGCCTAATTCGCCTTCGACCGAAACTCCCACCGGATGAGCCATGTTCACTACTTCTCTTGTAAAACCAATATTATCAGCTAATTGGGTTGGCTTTTTAACGGTATGGTCGGTGGAGTTATCAGCCATGACGCTGGTAAACATTTCCACGGCTCCCTGCACTACTTTACGTCCCGCCTCGCTGGTATAATCACCATGATCCAAATGAGTTGCGATTTTAATGTCTGATCGTTTAGCTTTCTTTTCAACATAATCCGCTGCTATTTCCAAACCAAAGAGGGGATCACCATTACCGAAGTGCTTCAGAGCGCTGTTGGAAAATGCCAATAAACCCGAAGAGCCCAATAGCTCAAAGGCTTCAAAAGCGGCATTAATTCCCTGGATGGTGGTTACATTAAATGCAGGAATCGCATATCCAGCGCCCGTGGTGTTACCCTTTTCGCCATGTTTCGCTTTCAACAGCAAAGAATGCGCGTTGGTCATGTTGTCGGGAAAACGCCGCGTTGTTTTAAGTGCCGGCGGTGTTTGGTAAACTTTCATTTTATGCCTCTCTAATCTAAAGCAAGTTATTGAATCCAGTAAATATCAAAGGCTGAAGTCAACTTGTTATTTATTGTATTTATTGTGTTTAAAGGTTTGTATGGCATAGTAACTCTGGAATAGGTTACTAAAAATCTTGCGCCAAGTCAAGCCTCCACTTTTACCGGCGTGGCCAAAGCCAATAATTCTACCTGAACGGCGCCGGCCGGTTTCAACGCCGCGGCACAAGAATTCGCCGTGGAACCGGTGGTCAGGACATCATCCACCAACAAGATTTTTAACTGATCAACCGGCTCGGTAACCGAAAAAGCACCCTGAACATTATGAAATCGCTCCCGGGCATTCAGGTGAGTTTGCGTGGGCGTGTACCGTGTACGCTTCAATAATTGAAGTTGCGTCTTTACCTGTAGCTGACGACCTAACCACAGGACCAGTTTGCTCACCTGGTTATACCCACGTTCCCGCTGTTTTCGCGGATGCAACGGAATCGGTGCGATTATATCATAATTTCCAGGCGCCAATAACTCCCGAATTTGAATTTCCCAAAATGCCGCCAGGCGGCTCACTACCCGGGTTCGGCGCGAATATTTTAGCAGATGGATCAGGTGCTGAATTTCGGGTTGGAAATCCGCCAGCACCAAGGCGCCATCCAAATACACTTCTCCCGCCACGGTGAAATGGGTGGTTCGCCGACCCCGGAATGGAATTTTCCGAAGACAGTCATCACAGATCAAATCTTCGTGAGCCGCCATTTTCTGATTGCAGGTTTCACACAAGGGCGGGAAAAGCAGGTCCATCAATCCCTGGAAAATTGAACGAAATCCCGGGCCCGGACTTATGGCTGAACCGGAAACTGATTTTATCACATTCATAATAATTTTTTTGCGGATGGAAGTATTCCCGCGGCGGCTCGGGGCCTTTTAAGATTGTCTCCATTCAACTTATCTGATCCGGAATAAAAATGAATGGTTCAGATAAATTTAAACGCTGATCAGTCGATGAGGGCCGCCGCCCCGATGATGGGAGCGGCGGCACCCAATTGAGCCGAAACCAAGGCGAGACTACCCGCCTGCTCCTCCCACAATAATTCTTCCAAAATCGGCCAGGCCGCCTTATAAATCCATTTGAAACCCACAGCCAGGGATCCGCCTACAACGAGTACTTCCGGATCAATCAGACGAACAACCGGGATCAGTGCTTGCCCCAGGTGATAGCCTAAAAGTTTCCAGGCGCGGATCGCCAAATTATTACCGGCTTCGGCTAACTTATTAATCTCCACACCGGTCAAATTTTTCTGAGCAAATTCTTTATAGTAGCGCTCTAATGCCCGGCCGGCCACATAATCCTCCACGATACTCTCGGCATAGGGCGCCAAGCCGTATTCGGTCGCAACGCCGTGCGCGCCATCGAAAATTTTACCCTTGTATACCAAACCGTTCCCGAAACCCGTGCCAAGGGTCATGCCATAAACGACGTCCATGCCTTTACCAGCCCCGTAAAGCGCTTCACCCAGAGTAAAAACATTGGCATCGTTGTTCATGACGACGGGTACCTCAAAATGCCGGCGGATGGCATCCACCAAATCAAAGTTTGCCAGAATAGTCAAATTAGGAGTATTAAGGACACGCTGACGGGCTTTATCCAGAGGCCCCGGACTGCCAATTCCGATGCCGGTTAAGTCCCACTCATGGTTAAGCTTTAATAAACGCCTGATCTCCCGGCTAACCACCTTCACCAAAACAGGGGCTTCGTGGAATTCCTTAACAAAGATCTTGCCGCCCAGTGTCAACACCCGGCCCTGATCATCCACGACGCCGATCCGGGCTTTGGTTCCCCCCAGATCAACCCCAATTCGCACCTTGCTCATTCAGCGCCTACCTTGGTTGTCATGGTCATTTACAAACAATCGCTACCTCAGCCAACGTTGCCAATTGGGGTCGTTGACTTCGTTGCGGGCAGTGGAATTCACCAATTCGTAATCACCATAGCCCCGTTTATCCACAAAGTTGAATTCCACGCCACCTTCAATATTATAGTAATACCAGGTTTCCGACGGACGGGAATCCGTAGTGAGGGGTGATCGTTCGATCTCATTCGGCCGGCCGTACTTAATCAATATCTGCCCCCGAGCGGTTTGCCAGCCGGGTTTATTGCCATTCGCCAACTCACGGTTGGCAATCTCAACCCGATCATAGAATTTGCGCTTGAATTCGTTAACGGGGGTGGCTGGGTCGGGATCTTCCCTTTCCCAGAAAGCAGACAGCACATTGCGTTTTCCCGTTACATCCGAATTTTCGTAAAGACGCTTCTCATTTTTATCCATGAGGATCTTGGCTACAGCATAAATCTGATCCAGTTGCTTCTCTAAAAGCGTGTCATATTCGCCGGCTGGTTCCGTGGAATCAGCCTCATTCGGATGGTAGATATAGAAGGTCTTACTCCGGGTGGTTTCGGTCTCCCATGGTAAATCTCTGACCCGCAAGCGCAGCTGATAGATACCTGAGTGAATACCCTTTACATTGATGGCCCCAATTTCCACGGCCGACTTTCCGGGCATCTGTTTTTTCCGCGGCGGGAAATCGCGCACAACCGCACCATTCAGATCAGTGATTTCCTTGGTTATTTCAAATTCCCCTTGACCGGAAAGATTATAAATCTCGGCAAAATAGTAGAACCGGTGAGCCTCATAGCCGAAAATGCGATCGGCATTGGGAACCACGTCCCGGCCGTATTTGGTGAATTCATTTTCCTTTTGGGTAGTGACGATATTATTCGCCAGCTCCAGATCCGAAATGGTGAGTTCACTGTCACCAAACGCGACGAGACTCACGGGCATCTCAATGGTCTGGCGCACATCTTTATTTAAATCGATAATTTCAGCGTAAAGCGTGTATTTGCCGGCTAAGGCCGCAAAACTGGTAATGTCGGGAATTTTCTGATTCGCGGCGATTTCAGACAGGGCCTTCACCTGATAGGTTCGGGACCACCGATCCAAATACCTCACGGAATCCTCCTGGATCAGCGCGACCTGAAAAAACAGGCGGGCTGCCTGGCCGCCACCCGCTACCGGTTGATATTCAAAATTAGCCCGGGGCACCAATAGATAGACCTCTAACAATACGCCACCCTGAGTTTTGTACTGCGCCAGGTCAACAGCCACGCCCAGATCTTTGTGTTTGGCCTTGCTCCGCGATTTGACATCAGCCCGAACAAAAGTCAAAAGCAACAAGCCGGCAACAAGGTATTGCAACCAGTAAGAAGCTATGTTGAAACGTCGATTATACATAATTTGATTCTTGTTAATATTCCCCGGAGGTTTACATCAAACAAATTTAACTGAAACCAACTTAGAAACTCCCTGCTCTTCCATGGTCACACCATACAAAAACTTTGCGGCTTCCATGGTGAGCTTATTGTGTGTAATAACAATAAATTGCGTGTGGGTGGAAAAATGATCCAAGATTTTAGCGTATTTCCGCACATTGTGGTCATCCAGCGGCGCATCTACTTCATCCAGAATGCAAAAGGGGCTGGGCTTAACCTGATAAATACCGAAAAGCAGGGCGATTGCGATTAATGCTTTTTCACCAGCGGACAGCATTTTAAGATTCTGGGTGCGTTTCCCTTTGGGCGTCGCGGTAATCACCAGATCGCTATCCAGCAGGTCATCGGCATTCTCCAGCCGAATATCCGCACTCCCTCCATCAAACAGCATCTGGAAGGTGGCTTTGAAATTCTCCCGTACCTGTTCAAAGGTTTCCCGGAATTGCTTCCGGGCTATCCGGTCCAGGCGGGAAATGGTTTCCAACAGACTGGTCTTGGCATCCAACAGATCCGCTTGTTGTTCCCTTAAAAAAATCAATCGGGATTGTTCGGACTCGAACTCTTCCTTCACCGCCATATTGACGGGTCCGAGGTTTTCAATAAATCTCAGGCTACGCTGAATCCGTTTTTGCAATTCTCCGGGTTCAAATTCAAGTGGATCGGTAATCGGGGGCAGTTCGACCTGATATTTTTCAAAAATTCGATCGGAAATCCGTTGGCGTTGGGATTTCATGTCCACCAGTTTGAGTTCCAACTCTTTCAGCTCCTGGCCGGCTATATCGCGGGTCGTGCGTTGGAGTCGAAGCTTATGCTCAAGTTCATTATATTCTAAGCGTTGATTCTGGTACGATTTGTCCGCCGCGGTAAAAGCTGCCTGCGTCTTCTGCAAGGTTTTCCGGGCTACGGACAACTCCTGTTCCGACGCCACCTGAATTTTACGATTGGTTTGAAGCATCTGTTCATTCGCATGATGATCCTTCCGGATTTGAACCAGTCGCGTCCCAAACTCCGTTACATTCTCCACTAAGCCGGTGAGGCGAGTGGTTAAATTCCGGCGTTCGTTCTCCAAATTGACCACTTCGATGCGACTAACTTGGGCTTTTTCACTCGTGGCATCCCGCTCCAGGAGCAACGCCTGTAATTTTGCTTCGGATTTGGCCACGGTCTTATCCAATTGCTTTAGTTCAGCCTGTTTTTCATCAATCCGGGGTTGGATGTCCGCCAACTTGGTTTCGGCAGCGTTAATTCGTTGCCTAATCTGCTCCTGCTCATCCGCGACACTCCTCAGGTCGGCGGTGGTGGTTGACATGCCATACTGAGCCCGGGATACGCGCCGGTCGTATTCCAGCATGATTTGACGCTGGTTTTCCCGTTCGCTGCGCGCTTGGCGTAATTCCCGTTCCAACTGACCTAACTGATCACGCAGATTCTCAATCGTGGCCGAGTCCCGTTCAATTTCATCCACCAGTTGAGTATGCCGGGTTTGCAGCTTTTCGAGGCGGTCACGGCGTCCTACCAGGGCGGCTTTTTCTTCACCACCGGTTCCACCGTGTAAGAAACCATGACAATCCCGCAACCTGCCGGATACGGTGACTACCCGGCCGGAAAAAGTTTTCCAGTCCGGCTTGAAATCGTCCTCTACCAGATAGAGATCACCTAACAACACTGACAACAGGCGGGCCTGCCCGGCCGGTGCTTTTACAAACTTCAAGGCTGACCCGATAACACCGGTTCCCGAAAGATGCGCCGGATCGACAGCCGGTTTGCCTGCTTCCTTCAGGGGGAAAAATGTGGCTGCGCCCTTCTTTTCGCGTTCTAAAAATCTGATGGCGGCCTCGGCTGTGGGGCGGTCCCGCGTAACGACGATTTCCGCAAAATTTCCCAACCCCGCCTGAATGGCAGTTTGATATTTTTCAGCCACTTTAACAATATCGGCAACCGTTCCCAGCACCCCTTTCAACTGATCCCGGGCTTCCATAACCGAGCGTACTCCACCGGAATAACCCTCACCGGTTTCCAGTAATTCTTCATAAAAATCGAGTTGGTTTTCCAGGCTGACCCGCTCGCCCCGTTTGGCCGCCAGCGTTTCCCGAACTTCGTTCAGTTGTGTCTGTAGCTTCTGGAAACCATTATTCATTTCCTCGATGCGTTGCTCCAGATCCTGGTAGGCTTTTTCGGCGCCGGTTTGATCACTCGAGGCGCCGAACAAATCCTTCTGGTAGGATTCTTCCGAGCTCTTCAGCCGGACCCGTTTTTCCGCCAGGCCGGCTAATTGATCTTGATATTGGGCAATTGCCTGAGTGAATCGTTCCTGTTTGTGTTTGGCTTCACTCACTGAATTCAGCAAGCTAACCCGCTTACGATTCTCCTCCTCAAAGGCGGTTTGAGCTTCCTGGTAAGCACTCACGGCGGATTCGAACTCAGCCCGTAGCTTTGCATGCTGCGCCTGTTTTCCCTCAATCCGGGGCAGGAGGTGCTCCCGTTCATTTTCAAGATCGGCCTGGACGCTCTGGGTGGTTTGTTGACGCTCCTGTAAAGCCCGGTCTTCCACTTTCAAGCGATCCAAAGCTGCCGTGGCGGCAGAAATCTTTTCCCCCGCGACCAGCAGTTTACGCTCCAGCTCATTGACGACCATTTCCTGCTGCCGCACGGCTTCGCGTTGTTGTTGCCGTTGCGTTTCCAGTCCCGTCAATTCCGTTTGCAGGGCTTCCGCCTGTTGTTCCGCGACCGCGAGATTTTCCGTTTCTTCATCATATCGGCGCTGAAGGTCTTTAGCTTTCAACCGCAGGGGTTCGACCTGGGTTTGGTGCTGCTGAATTTCCCATTGCGCCAAGGCGATTTCATCCGCCTGTAACTGGGTTTTAACCGTTTCATAGCGATTGTAACGCTTAAGCTGGCGGCGTAAAGAATTGACATTTTTCTCTACTTCCTGGAGCACATCATTGATGCGCAACAAATCAGCTTCGGTAGCTTGCAGACGCCGGAATGATAAATTGCGCTGCTGCTTATATTTATTTACCCCGGCCGCTTCATCGATCAACTGCCGCCGTTCTTCCTTACTTTCGCTGAGAATGGATTCCACCATCTTCAGTTCGATCACCGAATAGGCATCCGAACTCATACCGGTATCCATGAACAGGTTCAGAATATCCTTCAGACGACATGCGTTTTTATTGAGATAATATTCACTGGTGCCGTCGCCAAAGACCCGGCGGGTGATATTGACATCGGTATATTCCACCGGTAACACACCCCGGTTATTATGAATATCGAGTGAGACTTCGGCGAAGGACAGTGGTTTACGCTCAGCGGTTCCACTGAAAATCACATCATGCATACTCTGGCTGCGTAACACAGACGATTTTTGCTCACCTAATACCCAGCGGATCGCATCAACCACATTGGTTTTGCCGCATCCATTGGGTCCCACAATACAGGTTATGCCCTGATCAAATTTAACCTTGGTGGGTTCGGCGAAAGACTTAAAGCCTTTGATGTTCAGTTCGGATATATACATCGTGCAAGTTTTTGGTTTTGGTTAGGCAACCATAAGTATTTTCCCAAGCCGGTTTTTTTCGAGTTTAACCCGGAGGCCAAAGCATTCTCCGAGCACCCAGAACATGCACATGAAAATGGGAAACAGTCTGGCCCCCCTCCTCACTATCATTAATCACGAGGCGAAAACCATTGACCATTCCTTCCTTTAAAGCCAGTTCACTGGCTTTATGGATTACCCTGCCCACCAACGCTTCGTGTCCTTCGTTAATGTCTCGTGGACGGGCAATATGTTGTTTGGGGATGATCAGAAAATGCCTGGGGGCTTGAGGATTAATGTCATTAAATGCCATAATCTCATCATCTTCATAGATCTTATCAACGGGCATTTCCCCGGAAATCAATTTACAAAAGATACAGTTTTCATCCATGACTGCGCTCCCCATGAAATTTTGTTATTCTATCTCGGGCTGCCGCTTTAGATCGCTGCATCAATCCACTGGGCAGCTCCACTCAAAACACTGATTGCCGCCGTTTCCGAACGTAACCGGCGAGGTCCGAGGTGAATGAATAGGAATTCATTTCGCCGAGCCATCTCAATTTCGCTTTCCGACCAATCACCTTCCGGTCCGACCCAGATCCAGAGGTTTGGAGGAAATGCTCCCCGCGCTACCGTAAACACGGGCCGCGCTTTTTCGGTTTGCATACAAAACCAGTGTTTCGCGTCCCCGGAATGCCGCCGGGCTTCCACCGGTGATGTCAAATTCCATATTTCCGGTAATTGCGACCGGGCCGATTGCTTCACGGCGCTTACGGCAATACGTTCCAACCGGTCACGGCGAATACTCTGCTTAATCGTGTGCTCGGTTAGCAGTGGAACAATGCGGGTGACACCTAATTCGGTCGCTTTTTCGACCACCCATTCCAGGTGATCGGATTTTAAATTTCCGATAGCGAGAGTGATAGGGATCAGACTTTCGCCCAAACCCGTTCGTGGCGCCGCGGCACTGGCAATGACGGTGTCTCGCCCAATTTCCAATAATGTCAAAATACGAGCGTGTCCCTTGCCATCCACCGCCATTACCTGCTCACCCACTTTGAAACGCCGGACTGTCCGCAGGTGATGAAACTCGGAACCGGTGATGGTCAGGTCCGTTCCTTTCAGATCGAGGTCCGACAGAAAGATCTGTTCCAGGGTCATTTAAACCGCGGAAATTCCATGCCAAACTGTAGAAAAATCCCCTGATACACCTGCTTACCATCAATCCGGGCCCGGAATTGCGTAAAATCGTACCCCACTCGTAAAAGATAGGTCCCCGTTCGTGACTGATGAACCTTGAACTCCATTGCCAGTTTACCATAGATTGACGGATAGCCGCGCACATGACGCCAACGTGCCAAATCAAATGAATTATTATCCGTATCCATTGCCAGAATCGGTCCGAAACCACCATAGAAACCAAATTGGAAGCTGGGGTCCAGGTCGCCTGCAAATGGATAAACACTAACACCACCCATGGCTTTCAGCATGGATAAATTTTGATTGTTTAGCTTATACAGCCTGCCCGTATAGCGATCGTAGTATTCGTAGGAAGTTCCCGACTCCACCAGGGTCCAATTACTCTCCAGAGATAAAGCCCAGTTGGGATTCAAATCGAGGTGCCAGATGCCGCCAAAACTCCCCCCATAGGTTAACAATTCCGCATCAAATCCCCAGGATTGGAAAGGATGGGACTGTGCCTGGAGCAGAGTTACCGTAAAAAGCAACGCACCGATTGATTTGAGTCGATTCATGACCGTCGCCGCACCATCAGCAGTTCATGGCCATCCGCCACCGTGCGGGACACGACTTCATCCATAAACGTGCGGATGAACATCATGCCGCGGCCATTGCTTTTCAGCCGGTTTTCAGGAATCGTGGGATCCGCCAGGGTTTGTATGTTGAAACCAGACCCATGATCCGTGATGGTAATGCGCAGTTCCTGATTGGTAAGCCGAAGCACCAGACTCACCAACTTTTGCACCGTAAGGTGGTTGCCATGAATAATCGCATTGCTAACACCCTCCTGGACAGCCATGAGAATATCCCCGGCTTCGGTTTCAGAGAAGTCGTATTTAGTCAGAAACGTCTCCATGAATCGGCTTACGGTAGCCATTTCCTGACAGTCTGAAGGGATGGTAAGTTTAGAAATAACGGCAGGTCTGCTGAGCGGCTGATTCATAGCGTGCAAGTTTATTAAATCAGGCGTCACTCGACAAGGGCTTATCAGACCGAAGTCCCCTCCCTTTTTTTGATCCAAAACAGGCTCCGCCATTTGTAAAAGCTCGCAAGCCCCTGCTCACCAAGATTTTAGAAGTTTACTTCCGTTTCCGGGGGAACTCCGGCTTATCGAAGAGGACATCGCCGGATTTAGCGCGGCTTTTCAGGGGAATTCGAGGCCGCATCCCTGATTTGAATTCCGAATCGTTCAAGGCTGGATTTTTCACTCAATTCGCTCAGGACGGCATCCGGTATTTTTAATCGTTCAACCGGCTGATTATTAAGCAGATGAGTCTGGAACAATTCAGCTACATCCGCTGGAGTCACCTTACCGTACCAGATGCCTTCGGGATAAACGACGAGCACGGCGCCGAATTCACAGGCATCGAGACAACCGGCGCTATTGACCCGGATCTGGTGCTGCAACCCGGATTTCTTTACGCAGGCCTTCAACCGGGCTTTTATCTCAGCCCCACCACACCGTGAACAGGAACCTCTCAGATGGCCTTCCGGACGTTCATTGGTACAGACAAAGAGATGTTTTTCAAAGCGCTCCACGATTAAGGTTCCAGCCGGATGACCACTTTACCGAATTCATGGTCCTTGGCTAAATAGGCGTGAGCGGCGGCGATGTCCGACATGGGAAAAACACGGTCCACCAGCGGAACCAATATATTTTGCGCCGCTAAATCGAGAACCGCTTCAAAATCACCCACTGATCCCATGGTTGAACCCAAAATGGATAATCGCTTTGCAAATAGATGGCGAATTTCAATTTCAGCGTGGGGACCGGTCGTGGCGCCGCACGTCACCAATCGACCCGCGAAAGCGAGAGAGCGCAAACTGGCCTGCCAGGTGGCCTCACCCACATGTTCGAACACCACATCGGCTCCTTTACCCTGGGTGAGCGTTTTTACCACCCGGCTCACATCGGATTGTGCTGAATCGATGGTAAAATCGGCGCCGATGCTGGTTGCCAGCTTTTGTTTCCGAGCCGTTCGCGTAGCTGCAATCACCGTTGCTCCCAGGTGTTTGGCGATTTGAATGGCAGCCATACCCACACCGGAACCGGCCCCTTGAACCAAAATAATTTCACCGGATTGCAGTTGGGCGCGGTTGACGATCATATTCCAGGCCGTGAGATAAGCCAAGGGTAGTGCCGCAGCCGTTTCCCAATTTAAAGCAGCTGGTTTACGGCCTAGGTTCACGGGTTTAAAAACGCACAAAGTTTGCATTACACCAGGTTCGGTTTCACCCAGAATACCGTAAGCCTGGCACAGATCCTGGCGGCCTGCCATACAGGCGGCACAGTGTCCGCAGAAAGTTCCGGGCTGGACCACTACTTCATCCCCAACCTGCCAACCGGTTACATCCGCGCCGACGGCCAGAATGACGCCGGCGCCATCGCTACCCGGAATATGGGGCAGGGGGAGTTTTAGGCTACGTATTCCCTGACGCACCCACAAATCCAGGTGATTGAGCGCGGCGGTTTTCATTTTAACCAGAATTCCATTCGGTGTCAGCACCGGATCGGGTAGAGTGTCGACCCGTAAGACCCCGGGTCCGCCGTGTTCATTAAATCGAACTGCTTGCATGGGATTTAGGCTCCTCGCAACTAACCCTTAGTCAGTGGGTTTGATCAAAGAATTACAGGGAATGGAATTACTTAATATCTTTAAAATCAGCGTCTTCAATATCTTGTTCATCGATGGGTAATTTGTGGTCAGGCTGCGCACCCCCCCGAACCGGTGGCTGCTGATCGGAATGAATTTTAAGATTTTGCGATAACCAGCGTGACCCGCGATAGATCAGGTAAAAAATAATGATGAGGGTGATAAGTTTGGACATGGTAAATCTCGATAAACGGCTTTATTAATGTCGAATTGGATTTAAAAAGCGGGTTCCGGATATAGGTTGCCGGATCGTTTTTATTAACTCCTCCAGATCCTCCGGGTTCTCCACAAAATCAATTTCCGTGGCATTAATGATGAGGAGCGGCGAACCGGAATAGTGGAAAAAGAATTCGTTGTACATTTTGTTCAAGGCTTCGATGTAATCCCGGGTGATGGGTGCTTCAATTTCCCGGCCCCGCTTACGAATATTGTGGAGCAGCCGGTCGGTGTCCGCTTGGAGATAAATCACCAGTTCCGGATTGGTAATACTCGCTTCCAGCATATTGGCAACTCGGTTATAGAGCGCCAACTCTTTTTCTTCCAGGTTCAAATAGGCGAATAGCCGGTCCTTCTGAAACATATAATCGGTAATGAGCAGGCTGGAAAATAAATCGGTTTGCCGAAGATCCTGTTGCTGGCGATAGCGGCTCAGGAGAAAATACACTTGCGTATGAAAAGCATAACGTTTCTGGTCTTTGTAAAAATTTTCCAGGAAAGGATTTTCTTCGAATTGCTCCAAGATCAGCTTCGCATGCAGGCGTTCGGCCAGACGTTCGGCCAAGCTGGTTTTTCCCACGCCGATAACGCCCTCGATGGCGATATGATAAAGCGGCCTCATGGAATCCGTTCCGTTTCCAAGCGGTTGACGCGATGCTGATCCGAACAGTTTACAAGTAGTTCATGAACTGTTAAGCCGGTGACCGGGTCTTGAAATTTCGGGTCCAAGTCATCCAGGGGTTCAAGCACAAACCGGCGTTCCTGGTAGCGTGGATGGGGTACAGTCAAATCCGGCGTCCGGAGTATTTGATCACCGTAAAAAATAATATCCAGATCCAGCGGCCGGGGTTGGTTCCGCGGACCACCGCGCCGGCGGCCCTGCGCGACTTCGATTTGTTGGAGAACTTTCAATAAATCGGAGGGCCGCAGGTCAGTGGTTATGCTCACCACCGCGTTGACAAAATC
This sequence comes from uncultured Lentisphaeria bacterium, assembly GCA_964543125.1. Taxonomy (GTDB): domain Bacteria; phylum Fidelibacterota; class UBA8477; order UBA8477; family UBA8477; genus CAZIWX01. The sequence continues at coordinate 24,650 of CAZIWX010000005.1, forward strand.
CGATTGCTTCGGACCACCGATCGGCTCGGTCGTGAAATATGAACTCACTTCCAGGTTGCTAAATCGGTTTTGTAGCTGTTTCAGAGCCTGATCCAATTGATATAGCGGATCATCCATATTTGAACCCAGACCGAGGATCACTTTCCGCATTAGTTATCTACCGGTTTTATCCGGGTGACTTCCGCCTCCACATAATCCAGAACCGCGTCAATGGGAACTTTGGTCTTCCGCAAAGCCACCGTCACTCTTTCCACGTCAAACTGCTTGACCAGAGCGACGGCAATATGGTCCGCCAGGGTCTCAATGAGATGATATTTTCGGGTGGTTACCATGGTTTTTACAACGTCATAAACTTTTTGGTAATCAACCGCCCGTGGCAGACTATCGGTTTCGGCTACCTGGCGAAAAGGGTAGGTAATTTGGACATCTGCTTCAAATCGTCCGCCCAGTTCTTTTTCGAAGTCCTGAACACCGTGATAACCATAAAAAACCAGATTTTTTAACGTGAGTTTTCCCATGAGATAGTAAATGTAGCCTGCGGCTGAACTTATACAAGTATGAAACCGCGGCGGTTTGGAGCCTATATAAAAAAAATTCAAATCGAATGGGAAACGACAGTAAAATCCGATCAGCCGGACTGATTTAGAACCCGTCGAATTTCGCCGAGGAGATTCTCAGGCGCAAAAGGCTTTTGGATGAAATTGATATCCTTTTCCAGGATACCATGATGGACGATAGTGTTCTCCGTATAGCCCGACATGTAAATAACTTTGGGATGACGGCCCAGTGCCTTCAACTCATCAATTAATTGATTGCCATTCATCTGAGGCATCACCACGTCGGTGAGCACCAAATCGACCTTGAGATCACCTGCCTGGCAGAGATTGAGACCTTCTTCCCCATTTCCCGCCGTATGAACGGTATAGCCGTGGAGCGTCAAAATTTCGTGTGCTAATTCGCGCACGATCGTATCATCTTCAACTACCAGAATAGATTCCGTACCCGATAATTTTTCGGAGACGTTGACCGCCTCGGGTGTGATTACTTCCTCGTCTTGGGCAACCGGAAGATAAATCTTAAATGTCGCCCCTTCGCCCGCTTCACTGTAAACCCGGATAAAGCCCCCCAGTTGGGTAACGATCCCGTGAACCACGGCCAGGCCCAGGCCGGTTCCTTTTCCTTTTTCCTTAGTGGTAAAAAACGGATCAAAAATCTGGTCCTGAATCTCCGCCTTAATCCCAACCCCGGTGTCCGAAATCGTCAGCAAAAGGTAGTCGCCCGGTGTGACTTGGTGGTTTTTTTGAATATATTTTTCATCCAACCGCACAGGGCTGGTTTCCAGATTCAGAACACCACCCGACAACATTGCATCGCGGGCATTAATGGCCAAATTGATGATTACCTGCTCCAACTGTCCCCGATCGGCCCGGATGGGGGGAAGGTCTTTTCCCAAATCACTTTCCAGTTTGATCTGTTCTCCGATCAACCGGGTGAGCAGGGTATGAATTTCGGCTACCACTGTATTCAGGTTCAGAACTTCCAGCTTCAGGATTTGTTTGCGGCTGAAGGCCAGTATTTGATTGGTTAAACGGGCTGCCCGTTCGCCCGCTTTGTTGACCTGCTCCAGCATTTTATAGCTTTTTTCACCTTTGGTAAATTCGGACAACAACATGCTGCTATAGCCATTTATAACCGTTAACAGGTTGTTAAAATCATGGGCAATGCCACCCGCCAGGCGCCCGATGGATTCCATTTTTTGAGCCTGGCGAAATTCCTCCTCCAGTTGACGCCGTCGCGAAATATCCCGGGCTACGCCCAGAATGACATCTTCACCAGCCAGTTTAAAAACATGTGTATTTAACTCTACCGGGAATTCTTTACCTGCTTTGGTGCGATGGGCTGTTTCCACGCTATAGCTGCCGTGTTTGACCATCTCCAGCAGCAATTCTTTTACCGACCGCTTCAGACCGGTCGCCCGGATATCGTTCGGTGTCATATTCAATAGTTCCGCCCGCGAATATCCCAGTTGACGGCAAGCTACTTCATTGACTTCGATGAAGTTGCCGGGCTGTCCGTTAGGTAAAAGCTTGTGAATAAAAATCGAGTCATTCGTATTATTAAAAAAGGCCCGGAATTTCTCCTCACTCTGCTGCAAGGCGCGTTCAGTCTCCTTACGCCCGGTGATATCCTGAATAGTACCGATCATTTTCACCGGTTCATTTTCAGTATCCAGCTCCAGTTCTCCCAAACCATGGACCCAGCGGATTTTTTCCGTTCGCTGATTAATAATCCGGTACTCTTTATCGAACCGGCCGCGTTGTTCCAAAACCTCTTTTTGAAAATGATGCAGCATCCGGTTCCGATCATCCGGATAGATGAGGTTTGCCCAGCTTTCCACCGTGCGCTCGAAGTTTTGATCAATACCCAAAATATCGTCCAGGATATCCGAGCTGGTCCATTTTTCAGCCGGAACATCCAAAATATAAGTCCCCAGACCGGCGATCAACTGGCTTTCACGCAATTGCCGTTCGCTCCGGCGGATTTGCTCTTCAGACTCACGGCGTTTGAGATTTTGTTCCATCAATTTTCCCAGTAACACCGTCCCGATGGGAAAAATCAGCAAAACCGGCGTTGCAATATGTTTTAGGACCTGCAGACGGATACCGGGCGGCAGAATAGCGGTCCACATGAACATGACCAGGTGTACGCTGATACCCAGCAATAACATTCCCCGCCAGTTGATTTCCGCAACCTTTCCATGGTAGGCAAAACGCAGCAGCAGGCCCAGGAGCGCCGAGGTAAAAATAACACCAACGCCCATGTACATGCCGCTGCCTCCCTGGGCAATACGCAGCGTGGCGGTCGTGAGAACCCCGATTGTAGTCGGGATCAACCCAAAATAGACGCCGGAAAGGCTGAGTAGGATGGAACGGGTATCAAAGATAATTCCCGGCCGCATCTCCCAGGAGCTGAACATGACCGCAATACCAATCAGACTGAGAAACAACCCGGCGATTACCTGCATCCGGCGGGATTCCAGACGGGATTTTACAGTAACAATATCAAACAGCACGACCAACGCTATCAGTAAGGCTACATTGTTTATCAGCCCGATGAAAACGCTATTAATCATGTAAATTCTCGCATTCTGCCGGTGGGAAAGTTCCTGATGTTAACCCGGAGATTTTAACATCCGCCACCTGTATTTTTTAGTGTGTAACTTAACCCAAATCGGCGAATTCACATTTATTTTTAGCCCCCGCGAACCCCGATTTAAGTTGCTGATAAAACAGGTTAATTCGGTAAAAAATACTTTTACGGCGTTTTGAACCGGGAAGGTTGGCTGGTTCTCATATTAATTCGAACGGGATGAAAATTAAAAGCGCTTTGTGTAAATATGACAGTAGGGTATCCCACCGGTTTTCCGATAATAATTCCGGTGGTATTCTTCGGCTGGATAAAAAGTGGATGCCGGCTCCAGCTGGGTGGCAACTTTATAGCCTTTTTGCTCTAAAACTCCGATCAATTTTTCCGCCGTCTGCTTCTGATTATCATTTAGATAAAAAACTTCCGAGCGATACTGATCACCAATGTCCGGTCCCTGGCGATTGACCTGAGCCGGATCGTGAATCTCGAAGAAAAATTTAGCGAGCGCTTCATAATTGGTGACGGCCGGATCGTAGGTCACTTCAATGGCTTCCGCGTGACCCGTCGTATGACTACTGACTTCCCGGTAAGTAGGGTTTTGGGTGTGGCCGCCGGTATACCCCACTACGGCGTCAATAACTCCCGGCGCTTGCTTGAATTGATATTCCATTCCCCAGAAACAACCACCGGCGAAAATCGCTTTATTGGTGGTGGCGGGTTCCACCGCCTCGGTATGTTTTGCACGAGCTGGAATGAAGTTCATGGAAATGGAATTTACACAGTACCGCACATTTTTTTCCGTTAAATGCTCACCGAGAAAAACATGACCGAGATGAGCCCCGCAGTCAGCATATAATATTTCGGTTCGCCGGCCATCCGGATCGGGTTTTCGCAAAACAGCGCCGGGAATTTCATCATCAAAAGCGGGCCAGCCGCAGCCGGCGTCAAATTTAGCAGCCGAACGATACAGTTCCGCGCCACAGCGTTTACAAGTGTAGGTGCCGGTCTTATAAAAATCGTCATATTGCCCCGTAAAAGGCCGTTCGGTCCCTTTGTTCACGATGACCTGTTTTTCAGCCGCTGACAACGGCTTCCAGGTGGAATGGTTTTTAGCGCGCATAGTTGGTTGAACCTGTCCTTTCAGGGTTAGCGTTGCACTAAACAGCAGCACGAGACCCAGCGTGTTTAGCGTAGGACTTGTTTTTATAAAATTCAACCAGTTTTTCGTGAACATACCGGCCTCCTTGCGATCCACATAAAGAATATTCAGCTTCATGTTTAGCCGGGCAAAGATAAAATGTTCCTGTTTTTATCGTGTTTAGTGATTGGATTTTGGTTATTGGTTATTGGTTATTAGACATTGGACATTCGTTATTAGTAAGTGAAACTCCCGCTCGTCTCACTGAGCCCCGTCGAAGTGCGAGCGGGGGGTATTTTTAGACATTGGTTATTTGAACCTGGAGCCGAAAACCTACCTTTTTCATCTTCCCAACGGGATCCCTGCGGGGCGACTGCAGCGCAGCGGAGTGGAGAAATCTCGTTTTTGGTTATTGGTTATTGGACATTGGACATTCGTTATTAGTAAGTGAAACTCCCGCTCGTCTCACTGAGCCCCGTCGAAGTGCGAGCGGGGGATATTTTTAGACATTGGTTATTTGAGCCTGGAGCTTAGTTATTTCATTCCGGCCGAAGGAATAATAATCCCTACAACACGGAATGAAGACCGTGCATGAAAACCGAAATAAAAGTAAAAATTGTCTTCCTGAGCCCCGTCGAAGGACAATTTTTACTTTGAAAGACTGCAAATAGAGTATAATTCGTGGCATCATTCATCGATTAATTGGCAGGATAACTAGCTACCTGGATATCTTGAAAATTCATCCGTAAAATCCGTGTTCTATCAATTTCTTGCAGTTTTCTTTCACTTTCAATATCACAAGCCCGGTTGCCCTTCGACGGGGCTCAGGGAGACAACCGGGGATTTTCCTATGCAAATCTAACGACCCGTTCTCGTACTCGTTCTCGAATTTCACATCCGCGCAAATCCGCTCCATCCGTTTTATCAGCGTTCTAAAACAACAACTCCGTGGCCCTCAGTGATTACTCTGTGGAGCTCTGTGTTACTCGGTTTTTCGTACTCGATTCGTACTCTTACTTTTTCTTCCTTCCTCTTTCTCTATTTTTAAATTGCCTTCGAATCCATGCAGAACCTGAGACTACTGGAGCAAACATGCCAGATAATACTAAAATGATACGCGGAACCATTGGTGGTGAACCGGTTATTTATGGCCACTCGGAAGCGGGTTTGCCGCTGGAAGTGTGGATTCCTCCCAAAGAAAAAGTCGATACGCTGATCATGGCCGGTCAGCACGGTGATGAAGCGGAAGGGCCGGCGTTGATATCCCACGCGCTGCGCTCGCTGGACTTGGCTGACCTGCGCTGCGCGGCCATTATTGCCGCCAACCCGGACGGCGTGCGTTACGCCACCCGCGCCAATGCCCGGGGTGTGGATCTGAATCGCAACTGGCCGGCATCCAACTGGTCGCCGAAGATGGTGCGCTATCCTGAGAGCCCCAGGGCTCTGAACAATCTGGAATTAAGTCCCGGAACTGAACCAGCCTCGGAACCGGAAACAGAAGCATTGCTACAATTATTAACCAAATTAAATCCAAAACTGGTAATTTCCATCCATTCAGCTTTAGACTGTATCGACGATCCCCATGCTACACCGACCTCAAAATGGTTGGCTCAACAAACGGATCTACCTCTGGTTCCCGATGTAGGTTATCCCACACTTGGTTCATTTGGATCATGGGCTCAGGAGAATGGGCTGGAATTGATAACCTGGGAATTACCCAAAGCATCATTGCACGACATCAAGGTGAAGTATTCGCCAGCATTGATAAAATTACTCCAGCAGAATTACTAAGTTGATTACAGGATTGTGAAAACCGGCCTTGTCTTGCTGAGCGTGTCGAAGCACAAGGCAGGTTGAGCGTCACTTTATGAATGTTTACCGATTTATTTCAGCAGGACCAATTTTTGGGTTTGAAACCGATTCCCCGCGATGATTCTCACAAAGTAAATCCCGCCGGCCTGACCATCGGGAGTCCAAACGCGAGCATATTGACCGGCTTGAAATGGTTCGTGGTCCGCGAGCTTCGAAACCAACCGTCCGGTTACATTATAAATCGAAACCGATACCATTTCACTCCGGGGTAACGAAAATTGAATCGAAGTAGACGGATTAAACGGATTGGGGTAGCATTTCAAGTTGAATGTCGCGGGGACGGTTGGTTCGGGTTCGATACCTACGGGAAAGGTTACATCACCAACCGTCTCACCGTTGACGGTATATCCGGTTAGGTATTTAAAGCCGGCGCCATCTAAGGACTCCACCACTTCTCCGATGCCATAGGCCCAGGTCCTACCGGAACCCGCATAGTCATATCCCAGGCTAAACGCCGGTGATTCATAATAGGTTGAACTGGTGTAGGTTTGATGCCACGTATTGAACGGCCACATATAATCTCCAGTAAAAACCAGGGAATCCGCGCCACCGGCCAGGTAAACCGTCCCGAGATTATTAGCATACAAAATTGCGTGATAATCACCCTCGGTTGTTTCGCCGCCATATTCCGGCCGGGACAGTTCCCGCCAATGAATCCTGAAATCATATCTGGTATTGCCATTTACCATCGAATCAGACCGAGCTGTCACTTGCTCCCAATAATGACTGCGGGTTGTATTTCCCATATAGGTAAACAACCAGGTGTTCCCCACCGCCAGCGGCCAGAATTTTCGCAAGTCCGATATCGCCGAGGCATAAACCGCTACTTGCAGTGTATCGTATGCCGTGAGCGGTACCGTCCCCGGTGAATTGAGAATGAGCTGAAACCCGGAATTGGCATCACCCGGATTGTTAAAGTAGGTCAGGCCGGCCGTTCCGCCCGGGTAAGGAGTATCCGCATCAACGCTCAGGCTGTCGTTAGCGCTATTCACTTCCATGCTGTACACACCGGTATCGGCAAAATCAATAACCTGTCCGGGAATGAGTGAGAACTCGTCAAAATGGTAGCGGATCTGATTGGTGTTATCATTTGGAAGCTGAACAGCCAGCGCCGGTGGCGGCAGGGAATCAATCATTCCCAGGTCCCGGGCCGGCATTTTCACCACGCGCCAGAGTGTATCCACCGGCAGAGTCAGGGTTTGACCGGTATAGCCCAGGTCCAAATAGGCGGTTTGAGCTGAAAGAGCCGCCGCGAGCAGCAGGACCAAGTCGAATGTTCTTATTGATTGCTTACGCATGGGTCACTCCTTTTATGGACGACTGGAAAATTGACATACAGTTTCTCCAAATAATGACAAACGCAATAAAATTAACGAGAAAGTCTGTTCATTCAGTTAGTCCCAATCTCTCAACTTTGTTAAAACCGAATGAAAATTACAGCGGCAGGCCGGCAAAGCAAATCAGTTTTTACTATACCGGGTGTCCACTTCCGGCCGACCGGTAAATTAACCCCACGAAATACGCGAAATCCGTGTAACCTGGGGTTTTTAAAAGGGAACTTTGAGCGAGTGAAGGGAATCGGACCCTCGTCATCAGCTTGGGAAGCTGAGGTTCTGCCACTGAACTACACTCGCCTGCCAAAAAAAGCGCGCTAATATAATGGCGCAGGCGCCTGGTGGAAAAAATATATTCAATGGCTATATGAAAAAACCAGGTGCTGAATTTTAATGCTTTCAGACGACGATTATAATGATATTAATACATTTCGCCCCTCGTCCGCCCTATTATGGGTGTATATCAGCCATCCGGGCCAGCAACGGAAAAAGGACCTTGCGGACAGGTATTTTGAGCTGATTGGGGTAGACCGGCCCGGAAAAGCCTTTGCACCATATATTGATAGGTTTTTTCAGCATCTACCAATATTTAGTATTTTTTGATTGAACCTCACGTGACCGGCTTATATATTCGCAGGCGAAACGCACAGAAAAATTGTTTCGCTTTCGATAGATCATGGTTCTTTACCAACACCTATTGATTCACTTGAATCGCCTTCACGCTTGGAGGCAGGAAGCACAGCCCTGAGGGATCAATGTCTGAAACGATTGAATTTCCGTTTGCAAATCAATCCCCGGTAACCGTACCGGTTGAACATCCAACAAAATCAAACCCTGAATCCGGAACTGAAATAGTCACGGATGAGCGGCCTTATGGTTCGGATATCACCGCTTATTATGGTGAGGATCATCTGGCTACCTCCGTGCTGCGCGGCAAGTACCTGGCGCCTTGGGAAAAATCCCCGCGGGATCTGTGGCTGCGGATAGCCGCCGCCGCGGCCGCGGTAGAAAAAGACAGCCAGTTATGGGAAACCCGTTTTTCTGAAATTCTGAATGATTTTCGTTTTGTTCCCGGTGGCCGAATCATGCACGGTGCCGGCCGGGAAGATATAAAAACCACCCTGAATAATTGTTATGTGGTCGCCATTAAGGGTGACTCCATCAATGCTATCTATAGTACCATCATCGACGAAGCTAAAACCTATAAATATGGTGGCGGCTGTGGACACGATCTTTCTGTTTTACGCCCCAAAGGCGCGGTAATTGACGGCACCGGCGGTGAATCGTGTGGTCCCACCGGTTTTATGAATTTGTTCAGCGAAAATACTAACACCATTGCCCAGCATGGCCGGCGCGGCGCCAATATGCAAACCATGCGGGTGGATCATCCGGATATTCGGGAGTTCATCAATATCAAGCGTAATCTGAATAAGGTGAAGTACTCCAATATCTCAGTCCTGCTGACCCACGAGTTCATGCAGGCGGTGGAAAATGATACTGACTTTGATCTCAGGTGGAATAATCAGGTTCACAAAACCATCAAGGCCCGGGAACTCTGGGATCAGATCATTGAAAGCGCCCACGCCAGTGCTGAACCCGGGCTCATTTTTTGGGACACGATGAAAGAATTTCACAATGCCGAATATTGCAGTCCGCTCGTGAGCACCAATCCCTGCGGTGAACAACCGTTACCGGACGGCGGCTGCTGTAACCTCGGCGCCGTGAACCTGGCACGCTTTGTGGATGAAAAAGGCAATTTCCAGATGGAGGAATTCAAACTGGCGGTGGCCTATGGAACCCGCTTTCTGGATAATCTCATCGACATCAACGCTGATCGTCATGCACTAGAAGAGCAGAAAAGTAATGCCCTCAACGATCGCCGCGTGGGTTTGGGTATTCTGGGGCTGGGTGACATGCTTCTGGAATGCGGCATCAAATACGATACGGAAGAAGCACTAAAAACCGTGGAAGAGGTCATGCGCGTATTTCGTGACACCGCCTATGAAACCTCCATTGCCTTGGCCGCCGAAAGGGGTGTTTTTCCCAATTTCAAATGGGAAGGCTACAGCAAAAGCAAGTTTGTGAAAAATCTGCCCAAAGCGCTGCGGGATAAAATCCGAAAGACCGGGATTCGCAATTCCACCGTTCTTACCGTGGCTCCGACCGGAAGCGGTGCAATTGTAGCCCGGGTAACTTCCGGGATCGAGCCCATTTTTGCCACCAGTTATCTGCGGCGGGTGAAGAGAAATGAAGGTTACGGCGAGGAATTCACCGAATTCAAAGTCATACACCCCACCATCAAAAAGATGTTCGGGAGCGATGCGGATTTACCACCCTACGTGGTGACCTCCCACCAAATTGATCCCTATTTTCGTGTCAGAATGCAGGGAGTTATCCAGAAATATATCGACGCCTCCATCAGCTCAACCGTGAACCTGCCGGAAGATGTTCCGGTGGCAACGGTTGCCGACATCTACCTGACCGCCTACAAGGCCGGATTAAAAGGCATTACGGTCTACCGCGAAGGCAGCCGTGAAGGTATCCTTATCTCGGATAAAAAAGCCCGGGACGGGCTCGAGGCGCCGGCTATCACCGATCCTGAATTGGAAATACCGCCGGCTACCAATGCTCAGCGAAAGAACGGCCAATTACAGACCGCCGGTGCGGGATTACCGGCCGGGAGAAGCATTCCCCTGCGTCCCCGTACCCGGCCACGTGATACAGTGGGAATCACCCGCCGGTTACGAACCGGTGAAGGGTCGCTATATGTGACCATCAATCACGACGAAAATGGTTTATGCGAAGTTTTCACGACGATCGGAAAAGCGGGTGGCAATGCAGCTGCCCAGGCCGAGGCTATCAGCCGCTTGATTTCGCTGGCGTTGCGATCGGGAATTGATGTTCGTGAGATTGTGAAACAATTAAAAGGTATCAGCGGACCCAATCCGGTTTGGGAAGAAGGTCAGTTGATTCTATCCACTCCCGACGCCATTGGCAAAGCTCTGGAGCGACATCTGGACGAATTCGAGAAAAACGCCACACCGGCCGACATCAAGACGGAAAAAGCGTTTCATCTCGTCAACACCTTCACGCCGCAACCGCAATTTGATCTGGTGGAAACCCCAGAATCCGTCTCCGCTAGTAAAGCTATGACCACCTGTCCGGAATGCGGTGGGAATGTCTTTCACGAAGCGGGTTGTATAACCTGCCCCAACTGCGGGTACTCCAAATGCTGATCACTCCGGCAATTTTGTCATAAGCCCGAAACCATCCTACATAAAAAGCCCTTATCCAAAGGGCTTTTTTTTACCTGCATAACCCTATATCACCTGCGCCCACTAAAAGATCCAACCAATGCGCGCGTAAGATTGGCCGGTCCAGCCGCTCTGTTCTACCCAGGAAAAGCCATAAACCAAAGGCCCGATCGGCGTGTCATATTCAAAGGATAATTCAATCCCCACATTGTACCGGGGTTCCAGATTCCCCAAATTCTCAAACGGGTAATGATTCCCAATAGATTGGAAAAAATTAAGGTGAATCCAGGTACTTCGGATTCCCGGATTATAGACCAGATCGACGCCCATGGTTACCTGGTCAAGCATTAGCGCATCGGCATTCAGACTGTATTTTTGCAGCGATCCCTCCAGCGGCCGCACCCATTCCGGTAAAGGCGCAACCATGGGATCGCCCAACATACGCGCCAGGCTCACCGAGAAAGATGAACCAAACCGATTCGTGAGAAATCCGCCCACGGCGCCATTGACTTCAATTCGATTGAAGATTACATCTCGCAGGGGTGAAGCCAACAGCTTCAGGTTGGCCAGATTGTCCTGAGTAATGCCGCCCGTGAGTGATAAGTTTACCGTCAGGCCTTGCAGGATGGGAACTTCATTGTCATGTTTGTTGATACTTAACCTGAACTGATACCGAAAGTAGTCGCCATCCAATACCAGCTTTCGACCCGCGGCTGCCCAAACAGGAATATCCAGCAAGTGCTCTTTAAAACCCTCGCCCCCGGGGACGGCGTATTTAAAATCCCGGACGGCAACCTCGGTGGCCAATAACACGGCGCCGTTCAGAACCGAGAGTGCCTGGAGGTGTAACTGCGACGTGGTGAAGGTGAGAAAATCAATCCCGCTGAACCGGGAATCATATTGATAAACATGCGTTCCCGACATGAGTTGCAGGCCCAGACGCTGATCATACAGGTCGAACCGCAACATCTGAGGTAGTGATAGCCCTAGCGTTACGCCGCTGTGAAAATTCCCCAGGTAAACATTGACCTGGCTGTACAAGGCCGTCTGAAAAATCCGGCGATTCTCCACCGAGCCATAAATGTTCATCCCCGCCGAGCGATCGAAATAAAATCCACCGGTTAAGCGTAATTTTAAATTTTCCACCACATGAATATGAGCAATGGCGTCTTGCCTCGTGCTATCGGGAGAGAACCTCACCTGAATGGAACTGATAAAACTGTTGCTCAGTAAGCTGTAAATGGCTTTCAGATCATTGTTGAAATGCAGGGAATCCCCCACCTTAAACGGCAGTCTCGTGCGAATTTGCTTCTTCGTGAGCAAATGATTCCCCGTTATTTCAATCTTGGAAATTCGACAATCATCCAGGGCGTGCCGCACCATTGTCTGCTTCATGTGAAATAATTCAGGATTGCTCGTGTAAGGAAATTCCCGTTTGATTTGAGGAATAACTTTCAGAGCAGCCTGATAGCCGGCCGCAATTGCCTCTGAACCTTTTTGGAAATCCAGTAGATTGATATTGCTCAACGGAATATTAATAAAGGTATCCCATCCGCTAACCGAGTTGGAATCACTCCGGGCCGCGAAGACATTCATGTAATAAGCAGCTAGGGCCGGCAGGTCATTCAATTCCGCATAGCGTGGCGAGGGAGTGGCCACATTCACAGCCACGATATAATCGGCGCCGGCCGCCCGGGCGGCTGCGATTGGCAAATTGTCATATATACCGCCGTCTACATATAAAGACGAATCCTCAATAATTGGCTCATAAATGATGGGGAAGGCCATGGATTTCCGGACCGCTTCCGTGAGTGAACCTGAATTCAATACCTTGACCTTTTGATGAATCAGCTCCGAGCTGATCGCACGAAACCGGATGGGCAAACGGTCAAAATCCCCATCCGCGACAAAGTCACCCGGCGCTAAACCAAAGGTCAGTAATTTATGCAAACCTACATCGGAGAGGAGTGCTTTGGGCTTCTGAAACCGATTGCGGTTGAAATAAAGTTCAAATTGGGATGGGAGATTTTGAAAGCGGCGTTCTAAAGGAATATCCCGGGGATCCATTTTATTCGCCACGGCTTTTCCCAATAAATCCTCGGCTTCCCAGTCTTTGAATTCATTCAGAGAAACGCCGGCCGCATATAATCCGCCGATGACGGCGCCCGCGCTGGTTCCCGCGATCACATCAATGGGGATATGATTTTCCTCGAAAGCTTGCAGTACACCAATCTGGGCCAAGCCGCGGGCGCCGCCACCAGATAATGCCAAGCCTAATTGAGGACGATTCTGCGCAAACAACAGGGTACAAGTCAACACATAGAATATCTTACGGCTTAGCACTAAGTTAACTCAATCCAGGCTTGGTAAGGATGATTACGGAACCAGGTAAGCTGACGTTTGGCATAATTGCGCGTATGTTGTTGAATTTGGTCAATCATTTTTGTTTTGCCGAGATCGCCATCCAGGAACTGAAATGTCTCCCGGTAACCGATGGTTTTCAAGGGATAAAGCGCGGGAGAATATCCCGCCTGCCGCAAGGCTTGACATTCCTCGATCAAACCGGCCGCCAACATTGTTTTTACGCGTTCATTGATCTTGGTATACAGGATTTCACGCGGCCGGGCCAGAATGATCCTGAATTCATTCAGATCGAACGGATCCGGGGACTGCCGGAAGGCTTGGGTGGGTGGCATTCCGGTGATATGGAAAATTTCAAACGCCCGGACCAATTTTTTTACATCATTAAAATGAAAGGCCGCCGCATAATCCGGATCAATTTCCCGCAAACGCTCCCACAGTGACTCAGCTCCGACTTTGGCTAATTCAGCCTCATAGTGATTGCGGATTTCGGTTTTCCGGGGTGGCTCCTTAAAAAGCCCCTGACCCAGGGCTTCCAGGTACAGGCCGGTTCCACCAACCACAACCGGAAAATTACCCCGGCTGCGAATAGCCCGTATCCGTTGGCGGGCATCCCGGTAAAATTGACCGGCACTCCAGACTAAATCCGGCGTCAATTCGTTAATAAAATGGTGCGGTACACGCTTTAGATATTCGGGGGCCGGTGTAGCCGTACCGATGTCCATTCCAATATACACCTGCCGGCTATCAGCCGAAACAACCTCCACCGGCAGGTGCTGGGTCAGGGCCATGACCTGATCCGTTTTCCCAACCCCGGTGGGGCCGGCCAGAACCAGATACGAATTTTCCGGGATGGAGAAATTTTGTCCGGAGATGGAAATCTGCATCAGTGACGCTCGAAACGTTTATCCAATTCTTCCATGGTTAACTGAATGATAATGGGGCGCCCATGGGGGCAATAATAGGGGTGTTGAGTGGCGAAAAGACGATCCACCAGCGTACGCATTTCCTCCTCGGTGAGGGGATCACCGGCTTTTACGGCAGCTTTGCATGAATAGGATGCGGCCAGGCGTTTGCCGGGCGAATAATCAAACTCCCGGCTCGTCTTATAATTATCCACCAGTTCTCGCAGAACCTCACCTTCCCGGCCCCCGCGCATATCCGCCGGAACGGCTTCTATCAATAGCGTCCGGGGACCAAATTCACGAATCTGGAATCCCAACTTGTTCAGATCGGCCAGAATGTCCAACAAGGTGTTGTAATCATCCGGTGGAAATTCCACGGTTTGGGGAAACAACAGGGTTTGAGAGTGTCCGCTACGGGTTTCCAGCAGGTGCAATGCTTCCTCGAACAAAATGCGTTCATGCGCCACATGCTGATCGATAATGGCAATCCCGCTGTTGATCTGACTCAAAATATACTTATTGTGAACCTGCCAGATAAATCCGCCGGGACTTCGCTCGGGCCGCGGAATGATGGTTTCAGGTGATTTTTTCAGAACCCGGGAAAATTCCCGCGCCCGGCGCAGTAGTTCACTCTCTTCCGGCGTGCGGGTAGCCTCGGTGGGCGGATTAGCCGGTGGTTGACCGGATCGTCTACCGTAAATGTCGATTTGGTCCGGATTCGCATCACCGGCCGGCATATGCAACGGGTTAAACGGTGGCGCGGCGTATTGCCGACGGTTAAAAAATGATTGCGGCCGCGGCCGGTTATGGAGACCAGGCAGGATTTTCATGGTTTCCTGCAAGCCGGTTTCCACGGTTTCCTTCAGTACATGGTAAACCCGCCACTCATCCTTGAATTTCACCTCGTTTTTGGTGGGATGAACATTTACATCCACTTCGTTGGGCGGCAGGGTCACTTTTAGCACAAAAAATGGATATTCGCCGCGCTGAATCATACTGCGATAAGCGCTGTAAACGGCATTGTTCAACAACCGGTCCATGACCGGCCGGCCGTTCACAAACAAAAATTGTTCTCCTCGGGCAACTCGCACCAAATCCAGGTCGCCGATCTGTCCGGAGACTTTGATTTGACCGCGATTATTATCCACACCGACTACTTTTCCCTCATATTCCCGGCCGAATATCTGGCCAATTCGCTCCACGAGACTCCCTGCTTTGCAATCAACCAATATTTTACGATCCGCGGTCAGCTTCAGATTTAATTCGGGATGCGCCAACGCCAGAGGTTTGAACATGTCCAGGATGTGGTTAATTTCAGTGCGTTTACTCTTTAAAAATTTTAATCGGGCGGGTACATTGAAAAATAGATTCTTAATCGTTATTTGGGTGCCCTTGGTCCAGGCGGTGGGTGCGAAGCTGGTTTCGTGTCCCGCATCAATTTTGAACAAAAACGCATCTTCTCCATCAACCGGACATGCGATCGCCTCGACCATGGACACCGAGGCAATACTGGCCAAAGCTTCTCCCCGAAAGCCCAGCGTCGCCAGATGGAAAAGATCTTCGACTTTGGTAATTTTGCTGGTGGCGTGACGCTGAAAAGCCAGTTTCAGCTCATCGCCATTCATGCCCTGTCCGTCATCGGTAACCTGGATCAGGGCCCGGCCACCCTCTTCGACGGTGACTTCAATTTTGCTTGCTCCGGCATCAATGGCGTTTTCCAACAACTCTTTCACTACCGAAGCCGGCCGTTGGATAACCTCTCCGGCGGCAATTTTATTGGTAAGAATTTCAGGTAGAATGTGAATACGGGAAGTCATGGCACCGGTTTAAGCGCTAATCAGGCAAGGTTAATGTCTTGAATATTTTTTGCAATGTTGCCTCCGTCAGGGCCCTCATTTCATTTCGCAATTCTTGCGTTTTTTCCGTAAGCCCGGTCACAAATTCCGGTGCGTCCAAACCCTTGAGGTTGATCAATACATTCATGGCGGCCCCTTCCAACCCGGCCCGGGAAATGAGAATGGCCACACCCGCATCGGAGAGCGAATTTCGATTGCCGATCTCCCCTAGTTCGACCGCCAGCCGGGCAACTTCCAGCGCGGCTTCCATAACTTGCAAAGGAACCTGAGCTGATAGCTTGGTTGCTTTTAAAATGGTCGCGGCCCGGATAATCCGCTGTTCATCCGTTTTTTTCTTCAGACGCCTGGAAGCCAGCACCTTGTTAAAAGCGGCCGTATCCGCATCCACCAGCAAAAGCAACTTTTCCTTCAGGGTTTTGGCTTTTAGACTCAATTCCTCGACCCGGGTTGCAACCGCCTGATAACCTTTCTTCCCGAAGGTCAGCACACCCACCATGTTCACCAGGGCGGCTGCCAAAGAGCCGGCCAGGGCGGCCACCGAACCACCCCCCGGCGCTGGTGAATCTGATGAAAGCTCGTCAACAAAATCCGAGACAGTATGTCTAACCAGGGAGGCTTTGCCGGAATCACGAAGCTGATATTCGATAATTTTTTCGGTGGGATTAAAGGGTGCAACTTCACTGAGTCCCAAGGACTGGATGGCTATTCGCACCAATTCAGCCTCCGGAACCGCGGTGGAATTCCCCTGCTTTTTCAGATAGTGCCCACCAGCTCGTAACAACGCTTGCAGGGGCGCCAGTCCCACTAACTCACTCCCGGTCACACGCAATCCCCGGCGTTCAGCCTGAGCACACACCTCGTCAAAGGCCACATGCATGGGTGTCAGATCAAAATCCACGAGGTTCATGGAGATCTGGGCCATTTTATACTCATCAATGTACCAGCCCACCGCTTTCACTGCTTCCAGAGTACCCGGGACATTGATCATCTTCCCCTCGGCATCCCGCAGGATTTTGCCATTCTCGTCGCGCTTCGCCCGGCCCTGTTCGCGAATATCCAGCGCGATGTCGGAGGCCAGCTTACGATTGCGGGTATTAAGATTCACATTGTAAGCAATGAGAAATTTACGGGCGCCGATCACGGTGGCTCCCGCTTGGGGATTAAACAGCGGTTCACCAAAATCAGGTTTGAAGTCCGGTGATTTCAGTTTTTCAGGTAAAGCTTCATATTCCCCGGCACGGATAGTGGCCAGATTCCGCCTTTCCGGACGGGTGGCCGCGTGTTCATATAGATAAACCGGGATTTTCAAATCCTCGCCGACCCGTTTCCCCAATTTTTCAGCCAATTCCACGCAAGTATTCATGGTAATATTCGCAACCGGGATAAATGGACACACATCGGTAGCACCCATACGGGGGTGGGCGCCCGTGTGATGCCGCATATCAATGACTTCCGACGCTTTCTTGATGGCCTGAAAAGCGGCTTCCACCACTGCCACGGGATTTCCCACGAAGGTAACCACCGTTCGATTCGTGTCCGCGCCCGGGTCCACATCCAACAAGGTTACACCCTCAATTTTTTCTATTTCACCGGTGATCTGGCGAATGATGTTCAGGTCCCGGCCTTCGCTGAAATTAGGTACGCACTCAACAATCTGATTCTGTGACATTTTGCTTTCCGTTTGCCATTTAAATTTTTGCTAAATAATAAATCATCGCCAGCACCGCAATAACCATAATCACCAGCCAAATTGGATTTCGACCGGCGGGGCGTTCATAATACTGGAGCCGCCTGAAGTGAAGGCGTTTATCGTCTTCCCCGGTTACAACTTTATCAAACCGGGATGGACGGCGCCGCGGCGGTGGACCGAATAAACCCATGGCTCAAATTCCGGCGAAGACCCACATAAAAAATGTTACAAACGGCCCGATCATTCTTCCGATGATATGAATATTGGTGAACATTCCCAACAGGATGACACCCATGAGGATCATGGGTCCCCGCATCTCCAGCATTCGCAGGGTTGGTTCATAGCGCCGTGGTAGAATTCCAGCTAATATCCGCGATCCATCGAGCGGGGGAATCGGCAGGATATTAAATACGGCCAGTGCCAGATTAATATAGACTGACAAATAGACCATCATGAACAGAATGTCAGCGATACTCATACTCTGGCCGCGCATTCCCATGGAGATCATGGCGCGCAATAACAAACCGGATATCAGTGCCAGCAACATATTCATCCCCGGACCGGCCGCCGCTATCCACATCATGTCCCGTTTTGGATTCCGTAGATAACGCGGGTCAACCGGTACCGGTTTGGCCCAGCCGAAGCGTACCAGGAAAATCATAAGGGTTCCAAACGGGTCCAAATGCGCCAGCGGATTCAAGGTCAGCCGGCCCATCAACTTGGCGGTGGGATCACCAAACCGGTAAGCCACATACCCATGGGCGTACTCGTGGAGTGTCAGTGCCAGTAAAATGGGGGGCACTGAAATTATGAGCATTGATATATTTATTCCATTCATTGATTACCTCGGTTATCAAATACAATCGCGGGTGATTCAAGCCTAAACCCGTTTCCCCAAATGAGGTTACATTAAAAATAACCCCTTATAAATCCAGCATTAATGTTACATCTGACGGGCTGGAATCCCTATCGAAATTCGGAATGATTCCGAATCGAAGTTAGGTCCAGCAACGCTCAAAAGCTATTTCCGCCTAATTCAGGACCTGTTAGAAGCCAACGCCTAATAAAAACCTGGCTGGCAAAATTGGGTCTAGTGCAAATAGCGGAGGGATCGGTTAACCGGAAGCGTGGGGCTGAAATAACACCTGGTTGCACTCAAATAAACCGGCCATCCGAGCGCCGCCGGACAATTTTTTCCCGGGATGCTTTTACCCAGCCTTTTTTTGCACCGGAACGATTATCAAAGTCCGGCACAAAGGGTTTGATATCCAGTAACGGTGTACCGTCCAGCATATCCACATCCTCAATCCGGAGACGATTGCCCTGAATTGATATCAATTTGACAATTGAGAGTCCGATTTTTGCCGGACGCAGCGGTGAGCGGGTGGCAAAAACGCCATGCGGCCGCGAATCGAGGTAGGGAATGACCTTTAATTCCGTCCGCTGCGCCTGATGCAGATGAAAAATGAGATAAATGTGGCTGAAACCATCCAAATCTTTCAGTCCCGGAACCAATGCATTTGCCAAAACGATTTCCCCGGCAATCCCCTGCCCTGCCAGTGGTTGAATGGGCATGTCTTCCAGGGTTTTGAATGGAGTATGAATGACGCCAATAGGATTACAATTAAAATACGCCATGAGGTCTCGCGTTTCCGGGGCCGGTCATAACCAGCCTGATAAATTTCCGTTGTAAACTATGTGAATCAGGCCGATTAGCTACCATTGCAGTACCCCCTGAATTACCGGTTGAGCATAATTCCCCAGGCGGCCTTCCAGGTAATGCGTTTCCGGATTTTGCCGGATTGTGGATTTTCGAACCTCCAAATCTGCTCCGAACCGAAGTTCGGCCAAATAGGACAATACCAGACTCCGGGGCTGACGCTCCTTGAAATCGGCCGGTATGTAAGCATCCAGTAAAAATTCCACATAGCGGGCATTATTAACATGTTGATTCACATCAAGGTCTGAGATGACGACTCGCCGGGAATAGATCGGTGTTGCATCTTCCTCGACCGGAATACGTTCCGGTAGATCCGGCATGACCGCTTTATAATTGCCGAGCTGAAATGCCAAACCTGACTGACTCGGATCGACAGAGTGTTTGGTTTTCCGGCTTACCAGGAGCCAGGCTGTTCGGCCACAGCCGAGTGACTCACCGGTTGCGGAATTACTGAATAGAAAATCGCGAATGACAAAGTGTTTGTACAGCAACTGGGGCCAGGTTCGGATTTTGACGGATTGCCCGAATTCGGGATAGGTCTCCAGTTCCACCTTGGCCCAGGACAACACCCAGAAATAGCCGGCCTTCAGTAAATCCAGGTATCCCAGTTGCAGTTTTTCAGCGTGCATCCAGGCCGCATCGGACATGTAGTTGAACAGGGCATTCAGTTTTAGCCGGTTTTTAAAATCCACATCCGATCCGCGAACCTTGCGGGTCTCTTCAAAAGTTCCGATTATCAAAATTGTGTCCTTAATTTTCTATAAAATGGAAATTCAGGTTATAAAAAACGCACCGGGTCACGGTTTCACTGAATATTTTTTTAATGCCAAAAATCTCAAAAGCGGGAGGACGCACCCGGCCGGGGAAAATGTTACCCGAAAAAGTCTGGATAATCCAGGTTTTTTAAGCCAATTGATACAAACGGTCTTCCAAGAGCACGTGGTGCAGGAGATTATTAGCCAACCGGGAATCGGACCTTATACACGAAACGAAGAACGCGGAGTAACATACTGGTAATCAGCCGCGGCTTAATCGCCGGGCCGGTGAAAATCCGCCGGGGTAGCGTCAATTGGTACGGATTCTTAAAAAAAGCGGGTCGAAAGGAGCTGGCGGTGGAGACTCTTTTCTAGCCGCAACCGTGTTAAACCATTCCGGCTTTGAAGCGTAAACCGACGGCGGTTCGCGGTTCCGGTAACAGGCGTGGTTTTTGCTTTAAACTTCCCGTAATGAGATTAGTGAGTCTTATAACAGTTGGCGGGTGGTGATGCTCCCGTAATACACTATGAGGAGGGGAAATATGTGTATGTCTATCAAATCATCTCTGGCTTTAATCCTGGTTTCAGTTGCAGTCTTACTCTTTCCGGGTCAGTCCCTGGCTCAATCGACATTGAATTGCAGTCAATGCCATGGGTCTGAAAACAGTTATTGGTCACTGAGCCATCACGCAAACACTCAAACTGATGTTACCGAAGAGCTTGCAGCCGAGTGGGCCGGTTTACCGCCTGATTCCGTAATTTCCGGACAGGACGCGGAAGACTGCGTGGCCTGCCATGGCGCAACGGCAATTGCCGCTAACGGTGGCATGACTGAAACTCAGGCCATGGGATATTTTTTCTCGACCACGAACGGGCTTTACACAAGTGCAACGCAATCATTGCATACGGATGAATGGCCGCACAACGCCTGTGTTACTTGTCATAACGTTCCGGCTAACCACCCGGAATCAATGCCGGCGCTGGCCCTATTCAACTCGCCGACCGGCCAGTATAATTCCGTTGCCAATGTCGCCACCCTGTGCGGACAGTGCCACGGCACATTAAGATTCCCGGGTACGGACCATAGACGGATGGACGCCTGGCAAATCAGCAAACATGGTCATGGCGGACAGGCGGATGTTGCCGGCGAACTGGCTGAAGAATGGGCGGGCAGTTCTCCTGCAGAAGTAATTGGTGAAGAAGACTGTATCGCCTGTCATGTTTCAACTTCGGTTTTAGCGGACGGCGGAATTTCCGAGGCGGCCGCCCTGAACACATTCTTTACCACTGAAAACGGCGTTTTTACGGAAAATACCGCCGCACAAAATACTGATCTATGGCCTGAAGTTACCTGTACAGCCTGTCATAATCAGCATAATCCGGATGAGATTTCGTACTTTAATTCTGAAACAAAAGAGTACGAAGCGCTCTCTTCTTCACAGGAACTTTGTGGAAAATGCCATGGCAATCTCCGCTTTCCGGATACGGATCACTTAAGCTACAACATCGCCCAGGGTACCGGTGGAATCGGCGTGCCCGATTCACAAACGATGTCCGGCATTCAATGCGTTGATTGCCATATGCATATTAGCGACACCGAAGGTACCAACGCCTCCATGTATGGCGGGCATTCCTGGTCGGTATTTATTCAGGAAGATGATGGCACTGAATCCGCGGCTTGTACAAGTTGTCATACTTCAATGAATGCCAGCTCGGCGCACCAAACGATTCAGGGTTGGCAATCCGAATATGCAAACCTTGACTCGCTCGCCAATGTCAGGGTTGCTTCAGCGGACAGTTTTTTAACAGGCAGTACTGATTCAACCAAAATACAGATGCTGCAGGAAGCACAATTCAACCTGGCCTTTGCGGAAGGTGATGAAAGTGGCGGCGTACACAATCACGAGTACACCGTCTCATTGCTGAATAACGCAATTGAGGAAGCTGCGCTCATTATAACGGGTATCAATGATCATCCGTCTGTTGTGACGGATTTCGTTTTGTCGCAGAATTATCCGAACCCGTTCAACCCGGCGACCACGATCAGTTACCGGATACCTCAAAATGGTATAGTCGTTCTTAAAATCTATAATACGCTTGGCGCGGAGGTCGCAACCTTAGTAAATGAATATCAGAATGCCGGTCAGTATGCAATACAATTCAATGCAAGTAATTTTGCCAGTGGATTATACGTGTATAAAATTCAAGCCGGTAAATTTTCAGAAATGAAGAAAATGTTACTGCTTAAATAGCATCATATGTTCGCGAAAAGGGGTAAGCGAGTGCTTACCCTTTTTTTTACAGTGTAAAAATGACAAGCCGGTTAAAGCGGCAGCAATTTAGCAATCAGCATTCATACAGATTCTTAGACAGGCCCTAATCACCTGAATAATTTCCATGCCAACGGGAATAGATCTGAGACCGGTTGGGCGCCAGGTGTTTCACCAGCCGGCTGGAGTGGACTGTTTTAACAATCTATCCCTTGCGCGGTTAATAATTTTGCGGTAAGATTCAACAATTAAATAAGTATCGGGGGCGACCATTTGGTGCGCAAAGAATAATCAAAACTACGACTGTTAGGTGGTGCTGCAATTGCCCGTACCGGTTTATTTAAGCGAATTGCCGGCCCGTTACTTAATAAGGCTAAAGTGAGATGTGGCAAAAAGCACTAATCCTGAGCGTTTGCGTTTCCCTGCTGGGAGCGCAGGCGATCCTGTTCCCCCGGGAACGTATTGAGGTAACCGTTACAGGTGACCGGGCTCAGGTCCGGGGCCGGTACTTTTTCCGCAACACCGGTCCACAAACCGTTACCCGTTCGGTTTACTACCCGTTTTCTTTTAATTATCAGCTCACCTGGCCGGAAGCAATCCGGGTTCGTAACCTGAGTACCCAGACCAACCTGTCTTTTGCCCGTCTGGAGCAGGGCCTCCAGTTTCGCATCATCATACCCGCGAAGAGCGAGGTTGAATTCGAGGTGGTGTATCAACAGCGGACGCCGGTGCAGGTTCTGGAATATATCCTGACTACGACCGCCCGCTGGCGCCGGCCTTTGGAGCAGGCCGAATACATCGTCACATTGGGACCGGGACTTAAACTGAACTCATTGAGTTTGCCTTACGACTATAAACAAATCAGAGGCGACAGCACCCGCTATCTCATTACCCGGCGAGCGTTTATGCCGGACTCAAATCTCATTGTGAAATGGGAAGGAGGGTAAATAATGAAAGGTTTAAAACGAACTGTTCCAATGCTGATAATGTTGTTCATGGTCGTCCCCACCCACGCAAATCCGATTGTATGGCGATACCTGTGGGAGTTTCAGCTCGATGATACCGGTTTTAATATGGAACTCATGTTCATGGAGCCGCAAGGTTTGGATGGGTGGTACTTGACATCATTGACGGATACCGCCTATTTTAATGACAGCCTGACCGCTGATAACCAGTTTTTTGTCGTCACTCAAGCCAATCTACAAGAGCACCTGACAATCAATCCGGCCGGCGATGTAATCGGTATTCATTCGGCTGGTTGGGATTCCGAAATTGATGAATTCAGATTTGGCGATGTCCCTCAATCATACGTGGCAGCGCCGCAAACCGGACAATCGATTTGTCTGTCTGAATACGCACTCCCCTCTTCGCAGGGCTGGCATTATTACCTCGATAATACACCTACTTTCGGGGCGCCCAATGATTCCAGCGGCGCCATGGGGTACATTACGGGAACGGTCACAGACACCTTGGGCAGTCCGGTGGCGGGTGTGCGTGTGGTGTACGCTATCAGCTATATGAATCCCTACGGGGAGCCGGAACCCATCTATGTCGCCACGAACGAGAATGGTCGTTATTCGGTTTATGAAATCGCGCGGCGGGTTGCATTAGGCTATTGTTTACCCGATTCCGAAGTTGTTGCAGTCAATGATGTGCAAATTCTTCCGGGTGATACAGCCACCGTTGATTTCGTAGTGCACGATTTTGTAGACATCCACCCGGAAAATCAAATAACAATCAAGACGCTCGAACTCAATGCCGTCTATCCCAATCCCTTCAACAGCGTCATAACGATTGTTTACACTTTGCCGAGTGATAATTACCTGGAGATTTCGGTTTATGATATAAAGGGCCGGTTGGCGGATCAGGTTTTCAGCGGGAGTCAGAGTGCCGGTAAACACGCGCTTGCGTGGAATGCCGGCCAACTCCCGGCCGGTGTGTACTTCATCTACCTGCAAACACCCCAGGGCTCAATCAACCGCAAGTGTGTGTATTTAAAATAAGGGCTTGGTTTAAACTCAAATAAACCGGTCATCCGAGCGCTTTCGGGGAATCGTTTCCGGGGTGTTTTTCAGCCATCCCCGGCTCACCTCGGGACGATGGGCAAAATCCGGGTCAAAGGGCTTGATGTCCATCCGCGGCGTGCTGTTCTCCGCGTTCTGCCGCGGGAAATCCTTTGCTCCAGATCCCCGGCCGGGAAAAGGCCGCCTTCCGTTAAGAGCTTCCGCTATATCCAAAATATTACTTATTCCGCTCGTAGGGCCTCAATCGGTTCCAGGTCAGCAGCCCGAAGCGCCGGGTAGAGGCCGAACACGATCCCCAGGGATGCGGAAAAGAGGAACCCTACTCCGGCCGAGGGCCACGAAATAACCGTTTCCCAGGAACCGAGTTGGGAAAGCATTAAGGCGCCTGCTATGCCTGACACAACCCCGATAAGACCGCCCATGCCGGATAAGATAGCCGCCTCCAGGATAAATTGATTGCGGATGTCTCGCTTCAGCGCTCCCACCGCGCGTCTGAGGCCGATCTCGCCGGTTCGTTCGCGCACCGAGATCAGCATGACCGCCAGAATACCAACACCTCCCACAAGCAATGAAATAGCTGCGACGCTGCCGACTAAAAGCGTCATTGCGCGAGATGTCTGATGCTGTGTTTCCAAAAGAGTGGCCTGATTCTGGATCGTGAAATCGTCCGGTTTTAAACGCAACCGATGCCGGTGCCGCAAAGTGTTACGAATTTCCTTTTCAGCCGAGGAAAGGGCATCCGCGTTAACCGCCTGAACGTATATGCGATCAATATAGGTTATGTTGAAGAGCCGATGCATTGCGGTGGAAAGCGGCACAATGATCAAGTCGTCCTGGTCAACACCGTTGGCATCCGTGCCTTTCGGTTTGGTGACCCCGATGACTTCGAAGGGAACTCTGCCGATCCTGATGGAAAAGCCGACAGGCTTTGTATCGCTAAAGAGGTTTTTTATTACCGTGGGGCCGAGAATGGCGACCCGCCTGCGGCCACGGCTTTCTTCAGTATCGAAAAAACGGCCTGTTGCGACTTCAATATTGCGAATGGCAAAACCATCCGGTGTCATACCGACTATGTTGGTGCTCGCGTTCTCGGCCTCGAACCGAGTTGCGAGTTTCTTGCTGATGGCGGGCGCTGCCAGCCTGGCATGCGGACAATCGGTTACGATGGCTGTGGCATCTTCCGGGACGAGTGTCGTCACCGTGGCCATCTGCCGCTGCCGGCCTGCCACGATGC
>CAZIWX010000006.1:0-1338 GCA_964543125.1 uncultured Lentisphaeria bacterium
TGGTATTGGATCGAACCAACCGATTAAACGAGGAGAAGAAGGCGCGTGTGGAAAAACAGAATTGTCATCTCTTTAAGCCGTTTTGCTTAAGCCAGGCGACCGTTTGTTTCAGACCCGTTTTATAAGGTGTTGGCCGATAGTCAAAGGCTTGAATGAATTTGGTTGAGCTGAAATGGTAGTCATATTCATTCTGGTAGAGCATTTCGTAGAGTTCACCAACGGTCGCATCAAATATACCGGCCAGCTTGACCACCCATTTTTTCAGGATCGAAACCTTTGCCGGAGCACCAACTTCCCGGGCCACAATATTGATAAACGTTTTCCCGCTAATACCCGGATTGGTTGTAGGTATATGCCAGATCTGATTCATAGCTTCCGGGGTCGTGGCCAGCCGGTAGAGTGCTTGAGCACAATCAGTAGTGTAAGTGTAAGAATGGGTCGTATCAGCGCTCACGAGCCAGTGGGCTTTTTTACCCGCCATCAATTTAGCAATTGCCAGAATGGTTGGGACACTGGTTTTAACGGCAAATGGACCGTAGAGGTCCGCAGCCCGGGCGATGCAGCCCCGTAGGTTTCCAGCTTTGAATTCTTCCTCCAGTTGAGTGGCCAGGCGGGCCCGGATTTCGCCCTTTTTACTACAGGGATTGTAAGGCGTTGTCTCGGACATTTCTCCATCAACTTTGCCATACATATACACATTATCAAAAAAGATGAGTTTGGCGTTGGCGGCTTTACAGGCATCAATTGTATTTTGCATGATACGGGGCCACTCTTCCGACCAGGTTTTCACAGAGTATTTCAGTCCGGCACACAGATAAACCACATCAGATCCCATGACACCCGCTTTAGTCTCTGGCGCGGAAAGCAGATTGGCTTTTACAACCTCGGCGTTGCCCTGTGAGTACCCACTGCGAGAAACCAATCGAGTCGATTCATTTTTTGCCACTAGCTCTTCCGTGAGCGAATTTCCAATCGACCCACCCGCGCCTAAAATTGTGTGTTGCATCGCGTGTCCTCCTCCTATCCTTAGATTCGTTCAGATCAATAATAATTAATCGGGATAGCGTAAAATGTTGGAGATCGCGATGAAAACGCTATCCGGGTTAATCAAACTTGAAAGCGTAAGGAAAAGCAAGATCGTTACACATTAAAATGGAAAAAGACACAATCACCCTCCTGTACGACATACTCCCGCCCTTCCAAGGCAATCAGTCCTTTTTCCTTCAAGATTTTTTCTGATCCGTATTTAATCAGATCGTCGAATTTGAAAACGGCCGCTTTGATGAAGCCTTTCTCAAAATCAGTATGTATTTCGCCCGCGGCCCGGGGCGCCTTGGT